>DASYZC010000164.1:0-4856 GCA_035949735.1 Candidatus Acidiferrales bacterium
CGCAAGAGTTGCCGTCTCGCTTCAAACTTCCCTTGGCAGTCAGACGCTATGTTAGAATTCGTGCTTCAGAGCATGGAGTGAGAGCGCAAATATGAAGGCCCGCGGGAAGTTTCTGATCGGTTCGGGAATCATCGTCGCCACACTTTTGGTGCTGGCTTACGTCGGTTTCACGCAAAGCAAGACCTACTACCACACGATCTCCGAACTACCCACGCTGTCTGCTTCGGCGCTTCACCAGCGTATGCGCGTTTCTGGTAACGTGCGCATTGGGTCGATTTCGCAGGCCGATGGCCGCATCAATTTTATCCTCGAAGAGCAGGGCAAGGACCTGCCGGTCAGCTACGTTGGCCGCGATCCCCTTCCCGATACCTTCAAGGATGGCGCGCAAGCGCTCGTCGAAGGCAGGCTGATGCCGCAGGGCTTCGTCGCCGAACAGGTGCAGGCCAAATGCGCATCCAAGTATGAGGCGACGCCGCCTGGCACCGCAGCCGGCGCGAAGCACTCCGCTACACCGGTTGACCAATCGACCACCGAGCCGAGTGTGCCGTCATCGGGGCGCAAGGGCTAGCATTTGGCAGGGGGAAATTCGTTGGACATTTTTGGCTCTTTTGCACTTCTCCTCGCGCTACTTGCCGCGGCATACGCTTTTCTAGCGGGCATTACCGGTATCCTCACACAGCGCCCGCTGGTGACGAAAAGCGCGCGCAATGCCGGAATGGCGGTCTGCGGCCTCGTTACGCTTGCAGTCGCCGCGCTCGAGTACTTCTTTTTCACCGACAATTTCTCTCTGGCCTATGTGGCGGAGCACAGTAATCGCGCCCTGCCTCTGTTTTATAAATTCGCCGCATTGTGGTCCGGACAGGAAGGCTCGCTGCTTTTCTGGAGCTGGCTGCTCTCGATTTATGCGTTCTGCGCGCTTTTCCTAAATCGCAAAAAACACCCAGAACTGATGCCCTACGTGGGAGTGACGCTGGCCGGCGTGCAGATTTTCTTTCTGATTCTGAACGTTTTCGTGGCGAGCCCGTTTCACATCCTTGCAGGTGCCGATGCTTCGGGCGCGATGCATATGGCAAGAGTTTCCGAGGGCAGCGGACTGAACCCGCTTCTGCAATATCCCGAGATGGTGATCCATCCGCCGATGCTTTATCTCGGGTATACCGGATTCACGGTTCCGTTTGCTTTCGCCATGGCGGCGCTGCTCGGCCGCTATCCCGGCGAAAAATGGATTCACATCACGCGACGCTGGACGATGGTCGCTTGGGGTCTTCTTACCGTGGGCATTCTGCTCGGCGCCCACTGGGCTTACGCCGTCCTCGGATGGGGCGGCTATTGGGCTTGGGATCCCGTCGAAAATGCTTCTTTGCTGCCATGGATCACTGGCACGGCTTTCCTGCATTCGGTAATGATGCAAGAAAAGCGCGGCATGATGAAGGTTTGGAATGTTTGGCTCGTTTTCGTGACCTTCATGCTGTGCATCCTCGGCACGATGCTGACGCGCTCTGGTGTTGTCAGTTCGGTGCATGCATTTGCGGAGTCGTCTATCGGCGGGTGGTTTGTCGCTTTTCTCGCGATTGTTTTTCTGACCTGCCTCGCTGCATGGTATAAAAATCGCGATTATTTGCGAAGTGACAATCAGCTGGATTCGCTGGTCTCGCGCGAATCCAGTTTTCTCTTTAACAATCTGATTCTTCTCGCCGCGTGCTTTGCCGTGCTGTGGGGAACGCTTTTCCCGGTCCTCTCCGAATGGGTCACGGGCAACAAGATCAGCGTGGGGCCGCCGTTTTTCAATAAAGTTAACGTACCCATTGCGCTTTTTCTTCTCTTTCTCACTGGAGTGGGGCCGCTGCTCGCTTGGCGGAAAACTTCCTATGATGCCCTGCGCCGCAATTTCGCCTGGCCACTCGCAGGAGGATTGGTGGCGGGGGCGGTAGCATTTGCCTTCGGATTCCGCCAATTTTACCCAGAGATCTGTTTGATTCTTTCCGTTTTCGTCACGCTGACGATCGGATCCGAGTTTTATCGCGGTGCGCGCGTAATCTCCTCACGCGACGGAACTAACGTCCTGACCGCGGCGGGCGAACTCACCATGCGAAATACGCGGCGCTACGGCGGCTACATTGTCCACTTCGGCATGGTGGTGATTTTCATCGGCATCACTGGCTCTGCATTCAACCAGGACGTTCAACGGGAAATGGGCCCTGGCCAGTCACTTTCGATTGGTCCCTACACGATCCTTTGCCAAAATTTCGATCAGCTGTCCAATAACAATTACCAATCCGAGCGCGCCACTCTGGAAGTCTTTCGCCGGGGTAAATCGAAAATGATGCTTTATCCCGAGCGCCGCTTCTTCCTCGCGAGCCAAGTCACCGAGACGATTGTCGCCAATGAAAGCACGCCGCTGCGTGACCTGTACGTCGTCTATGCGGGACGCAGCCCGGACACAAACAAACCGGTGATCCACGCCTACCTGAATCCCTTGGTGAAGTGGATATGGTTCGGAGGCATCGTTGTAGTTCTCGGGATAGGCCTGGCTATGATTCCTGATCGTCGAGCGGCACTCGTGTTACGCGCAGCTTCCGACAAATCCTGGGACAGGCCGGTCGCCCAGACCATCGGCGGATCGCCTGCCTCCAGCCCTGTCGCAAGGTCGCCGGTACGCCACTCGCCTTCCGAATAACATTCGGGCATGCCACCATCTGCGTCCTGGCCACTTGTTGAGCACACCAAACCAAATCACCGTTCAGACAGCCGATCACTTAGTGGCAAAATCAAGCTTGGGCATGGTGGGCGACCAAGGACTTGAACCTTGGACCTCTCCCGTGTGAGGGGAGCGCTCTAACCACTGAGCTAGTCGCCCGCAAAGAGTGACGAGAGTCACCTTCGTCTAGGCGCTTCATTTTTGCAGAAGGCTGGGTCAATTGCAAACCGCCACCAATACGAAAACGAGCGCCTTCAGCGGGCGACTCGCCGACCTGCAGCGGTCGATTGCGCAGAGCGTGAAGGGCAAGGAGGCGGTGATTCAGCTTGCGCTGACAGCGCTGCTGGCCCGCGGACACTTGCTGATTGAAGATGTTCCAGGCGTCGGCAAGACCACGCTGGCGCAGGCGTTGGCGCGCTCGTTCCAATGCTCGTTTCAGCGCATTCAATTCACTTCAGACATGCTGCCGAGCGACGTGATCGGCGTCAGCATTTTCAATCCGGCGTCGCGGAATTTCGAATTCAAGCCTGGCCCGATCTTCGCCAACATCGTAGTGGCCGACGAAATCAACCGAACCACTCCCAAGACCCAATCTGCGTTGCTCGAGGCGATGAATGAATCGCAGATCACGGTGGACAACCACACGCACCCGCTGCCAGAACCGTTCATGGTGCTCGCCACGCAAAATCCCATCGAGCATCACGGTACGTATCCGCTGCCCGAGTCGCAGCTCGATCGCTTCGTGATGCGGATCCGGATGGGATATCCTTCGAGGGCCAGCGAGAAGCAAATTATCCGCAATCATTCCGCTGCAGGGCACGCGGAACAAACTGCGCCCTTGATGGATGTCGGCGACGTGGCCGAAATGCAGAGAGCCGTTTCGGACGTAAAAGTCGACGACAGTTTGCTCGATTACGCGATCGAGATCGTGGAACGCACGCGTCAAGCGGAGCAGCTCAGCCTGGGTGTTAGTCCGCGCGGCACCGTAATGCTGCACCGCGCGGCACAAGCGCGGGCTTTTCTCGAAGGCCGGGATTATTGCCTGCCGGACGACTTCAAACGATTGATTGTGCCGGTGTTCGCGCATCGAGTCGTGGTGAGCTCCCGTTATGTCTCGACACAGAAGAAATCAGAACAGAGCGAAGCGATTCTCAGCGAAATTCTGGAAACCACGCGCGTACCGCTATGAAGAAGCTGGTTGGCGGTTCTAGCGCTACGCGACTTTGGTTACGGCCGAACCTAGAATGATGCCACGTCCACGCACCTCGGCTTGCTTCCTTCGCCGCGACATTGCTTAGGCTGGCCGGACGGGCCCTCGAAAAAACAATCATGCAAGAATCGATTACACGCTCATGGCGCCGGCGGGACCGTCCTGGTTGGCGGAATTTCGGCATCGCCATGCTTGCGCTTTCGATCTCCCTCATCGTTGCACTTTTCTCCGCCGCAGTTGCTCAGGAAGGGCGCATCTGGCTTGCGTCCATTACCACGCTCATCGCCCTCGGAATCGCCGCATGGGTGGCCATCACGATCGTGCCGGCGCTTGCCAAGCGGACCAGCCTGCGCTGGATCGCCTACCAGGTGGATTACCGTTTGACGCGCGAAGGCATCATTTATCTCATTGCTGTTTTCGTACTCGTTTTGGCCGCCGTGAATACTGGAAATAACTTGCTCTTCCTGATCCTGGCATGCCTGCTTGCGGGCATTCTGGTTTCGGGAGTGCTCTCCCGCGTGGTGCTCACCGGCATCACGATGAAATTTGATTTGCCCGAACACATTTTCGCCGGTCAGCCCGTTCTCGCGGAGATTGAGCTAAGGAACGAAAAACAGATTTGGCCGTCCTTTTCTCTCCGGGTGCTGGGCATCGGCAAGAAATCGGCCACCGAGATTCTCACCCGCCCCATCTTCTTTCCGTATGTTTCGCGGATTAGCGCCGCGCGCCAAAAAGTGGAATTGCGTTTCCCACAGCGCGGCATTTACCGGCAGCACGCGTTTGGGATTCGCACGCGCTTTCCCTTCGGCTTCTTCGAAAAGACCCGACGAGTGGAGTCAAATATGGAAATCACCGTCTATCCGCCCGTGGAACCTACGGACCAGTTCTACGAAGTTTTACCCCTGCTGAGCGGAGAGATGGCCAGCCAGTTTCGAGGGCGCGGGCACG
>DASYZC010000165.1:0-20250 GCA_035949735.1 Candidatus Acidiferrales bacterium
GTGGCGGAGAGGGTGGGATTCGAACCCACGGTTGAGTTTCCCCAACACACGCTTTCCAAGCGTGCTCCTTAAACCGCTCGGACACCTCTCCGTTTTTGCGAAGTGCTCTGAAGCGTAGCAAATTGCCGCAAGAGCGGCAAACAGGCCGCCGGCAAGTCTTTAGCTTCTGGGATCCAGCCTCCGGATCAGCTATTCCCAAAGACCGGCACTGCGGCGCCATGAATCACTTTCGCGCCATCGCTGCACAGGAACACGATGACACGCGCAATCTCTTCCGGCTTCGGCCACTTCGAGAAATCCGCCTTCGGCATCGCCTTCCGGTTTATCTCCGTATCAATGATGCTCGGTAGGACCGAGTTCACCCGGATTCCAGTGCCCTTCAGGTCCTCGGCAAGAGAGTCAATCATCGCAACCGCAGCCGCTTTCGAAGCAGCATAGGCTGAGGCTCCTGCTCCGTGATCAATCGCAGCTTTAGCCGCCACGTTTACAATCGCGCCGCTTCCCTGCTTCAGCATCACTCTAACTGCGGCGCGCGACAGCGCATAACCCGAGCGCAGGTTCAGCGTCAGCATCTGGTCGAAGAGCTTCGTATCCAGCTCCCATAACTTCACGCCACCCACGTAGCCGCCCACCGTATTCACCATGGCGTCGAGTCGCCCGTGCCGCGCCACAATTCCTTCGACAAGTTTCCCCACTGCCGCTTCATCGGTGACATCGACTATGTCGCTGTCGATCTGAGAGGCGTTACCAGCAGCCAGCTTCATCAGGCCATCGAGCTCCTCCTGCTTTCGATACGTCACGACGACGCGCGCGCCCTCCTCCAGGAACGCCAGACTTACGGCCCGTCCCAATCCCCCTGTGCCTCCGGCCACCAACACCACTCTAGCTGTCGATGCCATGTCCGCTTTCATGAATTCTTGCCTCCCGCTACTCCGTTCCGGCGTCAACTGTTCCTGAAACAACTGAGCGGATCTCCCAATATCGATCATGCCATACGCTGCCTCCGGTCATACAGCGGGCAGGAAAAACAGAGGTGATCTCTGCTAAACTTTCCGCGCTACTCGGGGGTGGTGCAATTGGTAGCACATGGGCCTTTGGAGCCTAGAATCTTGGTTCGAGTCCAAGCCCCCGAGCCACTTTCGTTTTCAGTGCATACTTGTCGTCACTTCACATGTATACCGGTGACCATTCGACTAGAATTTCGTGACTTCGCTGAAATGGAAGTTGCGGACCTTCATCGTGGGCACAACCATCTCGAAAGATTCTTCTCCGGCCGCGCGAACGGCCGGTCCCAGCATTTCGACGTTCGCCAGCATCTCGACGATGCTTTGATTGAACCGGAAATTGCGCAGTCCGCCGGCAACGCGTCCGTTTTCAATTAGAAAGGTCCCGTCGCGCGTCATCCCCGTAAGCACTTTCGCGTACGGGTCGACTTCGCGAATGTACCAAAGGCGGGTAACCAGAATGCCGCGCTCCGTAGTGCGAATCATTTCTTCCCTCGATTTATCGCCCCCTGCGAATACCAAATTCATGGGAGCTTCGCCGTATTCGTTCGGCAGGGAAAAGCCGTGGCCCGTTGGCTTGGTCTTCATCTTTTTCGCCGTGGCGCGCGCGTAAACCAGATTCTTCGGAGTGCCGCGATCCACCAGCGCAACTTTCTGCCTGGGCAATCCTTCGCCATCATACGGTGGACCGGTTTGCAGCGGGTGGTATGCGTCGTCCCAGATGCTGATGTTTTCGCCAAAGATTTTCTTGCCCATTCGGCCGGTCAGGCACGAGCGTTTGTCGAGCACCGCCGTGCCCGCGAAATCATAGAAAAGGAAACCGACGAGATCGAGAACGGCGGAGGGAGGCAGGATCGTCGTGTAATGGCCCGCGGGAATTTCCCTGGGCTCGCGAGACTCGGTGCAAGTGCGGCTCGCTCTTTCGGCCAGCTCGTCGGGATCGATTTTGCGGATATCGGGCGAATTCGATTTCGCCCAGCCGGAAGATTTTGATTCGAGCACGGTAACGGAAAATTCCGAGCGCGTTTGTTCGTAATGCGCCGAAAGCCCCTTCGAATTGGCCAGTAGAGACTGCGACGAGCCGCTCGAAAAAATACCGGCGGCTGTCTGCTTGGCTTTTTCCACCATGCGGCACACGCGTGTAACGGCGCGGGCGCGAAGCTGGGGCGTCGCTGAGGGGGTGGCTGGGAAGAAGCGTGCGACCTTTTGATACTTTTGCGCGCGAACCATCGGCAAGAGATCGGGGTTTTTTGGCTGGTTGCGGGCCAGAGCTAAGGCCGCCGCTGTAGCACGCCCAAGCGACTCGTCATCCCTTTTGTTGGTGGTGGCGCGAGCGGTGCGACCATCCACAACGGCGCGCACCGAAATGGCAAGTGTCTGCTCGGCTACATTTTGATGAATCGTGTTGTTGGCGAAGCGCGTTAGCGCATCGGTGACCGCAGCGATTTCAACTTCGGTCTCGTCCGCCTCGCTCAGTTTGAAAATTCGCTCGGCGACGCCTTCGAGGTCGGCTTTCGCGATACGGCCATCTTTGACCGCAAATGATTTTTCGGTGATGGTTGGCATGTTTTTCTATTATTTCGCGAAGGCGATTCCGACCTTGACATTGCGGAAGCGCGCGGGTGAGGCGCCGTGGCCTGTCCCCATTACCTGCTGCGGCTGGCCCTTGCCGCAATTGGGCGTGCCCCACAGGGTCCAGTAGTCGCGCGAGCAGATCGCATCGCAACTATTCCAAAACTCCGTGGTGATTCCGCTGTAGCTTGGGTTCTTGACCATGCGGCTTTTCTTGCCGCCCTTAATCTCCCAGCCAATTTCCGTGGAGAACTGGAAATGGTAGCGGCGGTCGTCAATCGACCAGGAGCGGTTCGTTTCCATCAAAATTGCGTCGTCCGTGTCCGCAATCAGATCGTCGTACTTCCAGGTGCCGGGATTGATGCTGATGTTTGTCATACGAATCATCGGCAAGCGATTCCAGCTTTCGCAGCGCATCGTGCCGCCCGAGCGTTTTTCGCCGATTGCCGAGGCCGTTTCGCGGTTGCTCAAATAGCCGGTGAAGAGACCATCGGTGATGATCGGCGTGCATTGCGCGGGGACGCCCTCGTCATCGTAAGCAAATGTGCCCAGGCCAGGACCGTGCGCGAGCCGAGCGTCCGCCACCACGTTCACGATATCGGAACCGTATTTCAGATTCCTCAACTTCTCCGTGGTGAGGAAGCTCATTCCCGCGAAATTTGCTTCCATGCCGAGGACGCGGTCCAGCTCGATGGGGTGGCCGATGGATTCGTGAATCTGCAAACCGAGCTGCGAACCGCCGAGAATAATTGTTTTCTGGCCTTCGGGACACTGCGCGGCGGAATGGAGCGCCACGCACTCTTCAGCAATGCGCGGCGCATGTCCCACGAGATCGAACGACTCGACCAACTCGTAGCCCTGCAGCATGTGCTGGCCCCCAAAACTGCTGGGATACGAACGCTTTTGGATTTCGCTTCCCGCGAAACTGGTGGCCACAATGCCCGCGCCGGATTGCATCTTCACCTGATGAATCGACGATCCTGCGCTGGAAACGAACAGTTGCTCGATGCGGCGAAACGACATCGATCCTTCCGCGACGGTGATGCCCTTCACGCGGCGCATTTCTTTGTCCGCGGCAAGCAGCAGATCGATCTGCCGCTCGACGGGAATACGAAATGGGTCTTTGAGAAACGGATTCTGCCAGGTATCGACGTAGGCTTGCTCCGGCGCCAGAGCGACATTTTCGCGCTTCGCGAGCGCGGACGCTTTCGCAATCGCCACTGCTTCGGCGGCACAGGCCTGCACGCCTTCGCGCGTGAGCCTGTCGGTGGAGGCGAATCCCCATGCGCCGCTCGCGATCACGCGGATGCCGATGCCCAGCGATTCCGATTCCGCGAGCGTGCCGACCTCACCATTCTTGGTGGAGATATCGCGATGGCGAATGTCCATCACGCGGACGTCCGCATAGCTCGCGCCGCGGCGCTTGGCGGTCTCGATCGCGGTATCGGCCCAGGCTTGCATCATCGCCGCTTACCACCTCTCAGAAAGTGACGGGTAGGTGTGCAGCCGACCCTTGGTTTTCTACGACTTGGCTCACATTCTACTCGGCACGTGTGTCGAGCAGAAACCCCGTCACCGAGGCCGCGCTTGCCGCTTTGTTCGGGTCCGCACTGCCATTCCGAAAATATGTTGCAATCATTCACGCAACCATCTTAGAGGCGGGGTGCTGGGTGTCAAGCAGGTCTTGGTGTAAAGAATTCGCGGTGCAGCTGCTCGCCTCATTCGTGGGCGGGCAGCGGCGCCACGGCGGAGGAGTGAGCTTCGGCCATAATCTTTTCTATTTCGTCCGCGGTGCGGGGGAGGCGCGCGGTGAGGAGCTTGTAGCCATCCTTGGTGACCAGCACGTCGTCCTCGATGCGAATGCCTAATTTTTCTTCCGGAATATAAATCCCCGGCTCGACGGTTACGACCATGCCCGGCTCGAGCGGGCGATTGCGGTCGCCCGGATCGTGAACATCGAGTCCAAGATGATGGCTCACACCGTGAGGATAATATCGCCCCAGCGTGCGCCCTTCTTTATCGTGGCCGTGGGTATTGATGTAGTCCGTTACGATTTGCTGCAAACTGTCCTTGCCGCCGTAGAGCACCGCGCCAGGCTTCACTGCGGCTAGCGCGGCGTTCTGTGCGCCGAGAACAATATCGTAAATCTCGCGCTGGCGCGGTGTGAATTTTCCATTGGCTGGCAGCGTGCGCGTGATATCAGCGGCGTAGCCTCCATATTCGCCGCCGACATCGATCACCACGACGTCGCCATTCTTGATTTGGTCGTCCAGCGCACTGTAGTGCAGCACCGTAGAGTTGAAACCAGCGCCCACGATGGGCGCGTAGGCCTCGCGTTCGCAGCCGCCCCATTCGTGGATTTCCTTCATGCGCACAGCGATTTGATACTCAAAGAGTCCGGGACGCATCGTTCTCATCGCATCGAAATGCGCGTCGATGGATAGGTCGATCGCTTTTTGGATTAACGCAAGCTCGCCGGGAGATTTTACCTGGCGCAGCGCGTCGAGCTGCGGCGCGATGTCCTTGAGTGTCGCGTGGGGAATCGCGGCGCGAATCGTGGCGACGGACTCGGTGAGATGGGGATATCCCTCTTCGTGTGCGGGCGGCATCAGGGTGTAGAAAGTTTTGTAAGTTTTCGCGAGCTTCGCCAAGTCGTCCTTAAGTTTCTCGAGCGGCTCGACCATCTGAAATCCAGTATTGTCCGCGACGCCCGGGTCATTGGGTCCAATTTTCGGGCCATCCCAGATTTCCTCAGCCGGATCGCGCGGGGGAAGATACAAAATCGCAGCGGGCGTCACGTATTCCACAATTCCCGGCCGCGGTGGTCTGGGCAGGATCACGACGGCCGCGCCGGGTTCGTCGTGGCCCGTAAGGTAATAAAAGTTCGGCTCCTGAAAAAAGACCGCAACCTCAGAGGCGTCCTCGTGACCCGTGTAGCCAAAAATGACAATCGGTCCGTTGACGGTCTGTGCCAAAACGGACCGTCGCAACTGATACTCCTCATTCGACTGACGGAATCGCGCCTGTGCCGGCGCGCTGAGAAATGCCAGAATGAGAAGCAACACACAACTGCTGAGATAATAGTGACTTATCCCGTGGCGCGCGCTGTGCTTCGTTGCCTTCGCAAACCGGATTGCGACCGTCATCGTTGTGCTTGCATTTGACCGGCTAGTTTGCTGCTCATTCCTTAGAGTCTACACTAAGGGATTCGCTGTATTTCATTGGACACGTCCGACGGTATAGAAAAGAGGCCCACCCTACAATAGAAAGCGGTGTTGTGGCCCTCTTAAGATTGGACTGCGATTGCGGATTCTAATCGTCGACGATTCGGATACCACGCGGCGTATTCTTCGCACGGTTGCGCGGTCGCGCGCCTGGACAGTATGCGGAGAGGCGCAGACCGGCCACTCTGGGGTAGAAAAGTTCCGGGAGCTTCAACCCGAGGTGGTCCTGCTGGATCTGGCCATGCCCGACATGAATGGGATTGAAGTAGCCAAAGAAATGTCGGCGTTGAATCCCAGCGTACCGCTGATCCTGTTTACGATATTGGAGATCGAAGGGATCGAGCCAAAGGCCAGAGACGCCGGCATCCGCACGGTGGTACCGAAAACCGATATCTGGCGGTTGATTCTCAGCGTCGAGGATGCAGTGAATCCAAGGCCAGGGGAACTGAGCTAGCGGCTCATGCGGGCGACGAGCGCCGCAACTGTCTCAGTATTTTCGCAGGACACCAACCACACGGCCTTGTATTTTAACGTCCGCTCCCGAAACGACGATGGGAGCCATTGACGAGTTTGCCGGCTGCAAGCGAATCTTCCCGCCAGCCTCGCGATAAAATCGCTTCACCGTGGCCTCATCCTCGCCTACGAGCGCCACCACGATCTCGCCCGGGTTGGCCACTTGCGTCTGCTCGACGACGATGTAATCTCCATCGAGGATGTGATCGTCCTGCATGGATTCGCCCTTCACCTTCAGGACAAAGTTGTTGTGGCCGCGCGTGAAATCGGAGAGCGAAATCGTTTCGCGATCTTCGACCGCTTCCAGCGGGCGTCCGGCGGCAATTCTTCCGGTGAGCGGCAGCTCGACTACGTGGCGGTCGAGAATCTCCTCGCGCACCTGCTTGGGAAGCTGCGTCACTTCGATTGAGCGGCTTTGGTTGTAGCCGCGGCGGATGAACCCCTTCTTTTCGAGAGTGGAGAGATGCTTGTGCACAGTGGCGAGGGAAGTAAGCTTCAGAGCGTGCGCAATCTCCTCAAAACTCGGCGAGTAGCCATTTTTATTGATGAACCCGACGAGGTAATTCAGGACTTCTTTTTGCCGCTTGGTTAATGCCATCGATCCCCCGCTTGCAAGGCATCCGCGAAAATCAAAATTACAAAGCCGAAGCTCTGCAATTCCTGGGAGTTATCATAGGGCGAACTAAAAGCGAAAGTCAATAGTACCTTAGGACAGGCGGTAGGCCAGTGTCCGGGAAGCCGTCAATCGGGCACTACGCGATTTCAAGACGGGGTGCATGCGTCGGTCCGTAATGGTAAGTTTTGTCTGGGAGTGCGCCGAATGAGAATAGGCGGCAGTGATTTCAAAGATGCGTCAGCGCTACCGAATGAAGATAGCCCCGTTGATTGGCTTAGCCTGCCAGCGACGGCGAGTGCTGTTTCGCTGTGGGATAGCCTTCATGATGCCCAGGTTGTTTCCATCCGCTCAAATCTGCTAGAGCGGGTTATGGATTTATCTTGTGAAATCGAACACCTAAACAAGTTTCACAAGCTTGAGGAAGGGTTCCAATTCGTTCTTCACCTTGACTGTGTGCAGTCAGCACGAGTGCTTCGCTATGCCATATGGCCGGGCGGGTGTTCGATTCCAAACGGGCTCTCAATTGACGAGCAACGAAAGATAGTCGCGGAATATCAAGCCAAGTGGCGCGAAGAATCTGCGTCGTGGAACGAGTTCGAGTCTCGAATCACACGCGAAGACGAACAGGTGTTCGACATTTCTGATGCGGCACTCGCAATGTCACCTAGGGGCGAATTTGCGCTCAAACTTTGTGGGCATCTCAACTACGCTACATACCACCAAGTCTACCTGCGCTTCGAGGCCCTGAAAATCTCAGGGAGCGACGGGAAACAATTTGAACTCCAAGAGTTTCAACGACTGGGTGAAGAATATTGGGAAGCATTCAGCAATCGCGCCCCGTCCACGAAATGATGCTAGTCCTCTTTGCGCTGACTCCCGATTAGTCGGATAACCGGAAACCACCCCACTATCTTAGGACAGGTGGTCTTCTCACACGGCACCTTCTCCTGCGCAATCACCCAGATGAACTGACAGAACCATTTTCCTCGCAGGTGATGTATATTGGCCGCCAAATCAGCCTGGACGAAGAGTTCTCGGGCACAAATGCGCGCAGGACCGATCCAGTAAAGGGAGGGCTCGATGGCACGAGGACGCAAAATGAGTCTCACTATAGAACGCCGCGCTTTGCTCCGGAGTTCCGTCTTGGGCGGTGGCGCGATGCTGGCGCAACGCCTCTTCGCGGGATCATTTCGAAATTCGAGTCGCGGAGTTTTATCGGCCGAATCTCCAGTTGTCGAGACGACTGCGGGCAAAGTTCGCGGCACGACCGTGAATGGCATCAACATTTTCAAAGGTATTCCCTACGGCGCTTCGACTGCGGGGAAGAATCGATTTATGCCTCCGGCCAAACCAGCGCCATGGAGCGGCGTGCGCGACGCACTCCACTACGGCGCATCCGCGCCGCAGACCGTGCCCGGTGCGCCAGGCATTTTGGCGGGCCTGGAGTTCCTGATATCCGCGGAGAATCCGAGCGATGTGAGCGAGAGCGAGGATTGCCTGGTCCTGAACGTTTGGACGCCGGCACTCGATGGTCGCAAGCGGCCAGTGATGTTTTGGATTCACGGCGGCGGCTTCACTTCCGGTTCCGGCTCCGCACGCCTCTATGACGGCGAGAATCTGGCGCGCCGCGGCGATGTGGTGGTGGTCACCATCAATCACCGGCTGGGCGCACTGGGCTACACATACCTCCGCGATGCGGGAGGAGAAGCGTTTGCCGCTTCGGGCAACGCCGGCATGCTGGATATTATCGCCGCGCTCGAGTGGGTGCGCGACAATATAGCCGGCTTTGGCGGTGATCCGGGCCGCGTGCTGATCTTCGGCGAATCCGGAGGCGGGCAAAAAGTTTCGGCGATGTTGGCGATGCCAGCCGCCAAAGGACTCTTCCACCGGGCGGTGATCGAAAGCGGTCCCGGGCTCCGAATGGTGGACCGCGCTCAAGCGGCGAAAGTCGGAAGAATGTTTCTCGACGACCTGGGCGTAAAGCCGGAGCGAATCAGGGACATTCAGGCGGCGCCTCTCCAGCGCATCATGGCCGCGCAGAGCGCGGTGAATCGCAAATTGGGGCCGATGACGCCCGGCCTGATTCAAGGATTCGCGCCCGTGGTGGACGGGGTGTCGCTGTTTCATCACCCATTTGATCCAGTGGCCCCGGACGTGTCCGCCGATGTTCCGCTGATCATCGGCCACAATCACACGGAGATGACGCTCTTCGCAGGCGCCGATCCGGGCATTTTTTCGCTGGATGAAGCCGGCTTGCAGCAGCGCCTCAAATCGCTTTTGAAAGACAGCACGGATTCGGTGCTTCGCGCGTTTCGCTCGACCTACCCGCGCGAAGATCCGTCCGGCCTGTATTTCCTGATCACCACCGCGTATCCCACGGTGGCTTTCACGGAGAAAATTGCGGAGCGCAGAGCCGCTCTCCGCAAGGCCGCAACGTACGTCTACGAATTCACGTGGGCTACGCCAATCCTGGGCGGCCGCATGCGGTCGCCGCATACGATTGAAATGCCCTTCGTCTTCGATAACGTCGGAGATCCGCTGGTGCAGAAATTAACCGGCGGCGGCGCGGACACGTTTCCGCTCGCGGAGCGCGTGTGCGACACATGGGTTGCGTTCGCGCGCACGGGCAGTCCCAATTCAAAAAACCTTCCTCATTGGCCCGCCTATTCGACCGCGGACCGCGAAGTGATGATCATCAATACGGAAAGCCGAGCGGAGAAGGATCCGGACCGAGTGGCTCGCGAAGCGATTGAGAAATTCGCGTTTGGCCCGAGCACCTAATGACTGGAAGACGGAGGCTCCTACTTGCTGTGGTCGTAGTATCCGGTCCGCGTCCGGACTCGGCAGTTGTGCCTCCGCACTGATACGCGAATACGCCTGAACGAACCATCGTGGCGAAGATTCGAGGGAGAATAGCCCAGCAGATATTGCGCCCGGAGCTCGCTTGCAATTTGATCGAATGCCGATTCAATCTCCGTGATGGATTTCAGTCGAATCGTGCGGCCGCCCGTTTCCAAATCAAGTTTGCGAATACTCGAATCTCCGTGGTATGTGCCGCCCATCAACGAGTAGAACTCGGGATCGCTTACCACGATGGAATATACGATCACATCAGCCCTCTCGGCCGATTCGATTGACTTTTGCAAATTGATCTTGCTGCCTTGATCCTCCCCGTCCGTCACCAGCACCAGGACCTTGCGTCCAACCCGTTCCTTCATCAATTCGTTGGAAGCCAGATAGACTGCATCGTAAAGGTGCGTACCTCCTTTGGGACGGGCCGCTTCTTCCGGAAGGACGCTTCGACCCGTTTGGTTGATTTCCGCCGAATCAATCGCTCGCGCCAAGTCGGCCGGCGCGTTCGTAAAATCGCTCAGCAATTTCACATCGACATCGAAATTCAGCACAAACGCCCGATCCGCGCTTTGCAAGACGGATCCCAGAAACATTTTCGCCGCCTGCTGCTCCGTGCTCAACAGGTGGCCCTGACTGACGCTGGTGTCAATGGCGATCCCCAAGCTCAGCGCCGCGTTCGTGTCCTGCGAGAAGTTTGTGATTTTCTGCGGGATTGCGTTGTCGGTAAGTTCGAAGTCATCCCTGGTCAGGCCTCGAATCAGCCCGCCGCCGCGCCCTTCGACAATGGCGTATACATCAACGGCTACCGACGTAGCCTTTATCGACCGGCCCGTAGGTTCATCGGCCGGCTGCTGGGACGCCGCCGGGCTCGCCAGAACTGGCAAACATAAGGCGACGAAAAAAGCCGCTCGGATCGTGCATGCGATCGGGGTTAAGCGCATGCGTCAGACCGTCGACTGGTGAGGGGGCTCACAGGGCTTCCTCGTTCACATCCTACGCGCAGCCTTCCTCCCAGTCGAATGGCGCAAAAGAAAAGGCCGGACTGTCGAGTGGGCGCGCTTTGATGGCGGTCCGCTCGTGTCCGGCCCCGAGGTGTTCGACAATGCTGGGCAAATCTCGGTTAGGCGGCCTTACTCGCCGCTCACCTGCACCGGCACTGTTTCGATCAGCTGCGGCTGTTGTGCCACGAGCGTCTGTAGGTTCTTCGGCATTTGAAAATAGTACGTGCCGACCTCGGGCAATCGCAACGCCCGGACCGTGACCTTTCCATCGTGACGTATGCAAAGCAACTCCGGGCTCAGGCCTTGCCCTTTGTAGCGGTCAAGTACCTGCGGGACCACCATTCCCAGAGCTTGCCCCTCTCGATACACGAAGATCACTCCGTACGAACCTGCGCCACGGTCGACCGAAAACGTATAGTCGCCCATCGGAAGCGCTGTTTTCCCCACTTGTGCATCGAACTGCAGCTTGAACCGGCCCGCCATGGCTGGCCCGGCTTGCAAACCCGGCATGATCGCTGCAATCGCTAGCACAGCGCTCAGTGCCCCCCACAAAATGCTCTTCCTGGAAACGTTCATTTTCATCCTCTCTGTTTTTTGATCTGCACCCGGCGTACGAGCAGCTACCAGCGGATGGACAGGTTATTTGCAACGGCGGCCATTCTGAAGTTTTCAAACGCGCTGCGAAGTAGTACGCCTGGACCTTTTCTGGTCAGTTGTTTCCAAAAGATAATCTCGGTGGAAAAGTTAGCGTATGGGTTAACGTAAGAGAAGCCTAATTTTGCGGCGATTGCTGCGCGGCAACCTGCTGTTGCACTTCCCGTCGAAACTCAGACGGATGCGCGATTCGGCTAAATGGCTCGGGAGTTCCGCCGGTGCCGTGAATCGTCAGTGTGCCGTATCCGAACATCCGCCCCATCGCAGACTCCTCGATTCCGATACTTTCGACTTTGGCGAGCATTATTTCCAGCGAGCGCCGGCTGGCTAGTCCCGTTTTGATGATGACGCGTCGATTGGTCACGGCCATTTCGACCGCGCTTCGTCTGAATATCGCCACAGCCACAATGCCCAACGCAACCACCAACAGCGCCGCCCCGGCGTACAAGAAGTTCGTGTCTTTTTGCAGTAAGCAAACCACGCCGCTCGCAGCCACGATTACCGCAATGATCACCGGCCAGACGAGCACGCTCCAGTGAAGGCCGGTCTCATAGATCAGTTTTTCTCCCGGAATCAGATCGTTCTTGACGTAGCTCATCGGCCTTTCGCGGTTAACGGAGCCGCGGCCCCACCTCCGGAAAATTATCCTTGCACGTCTATTTTGCTGAGAAGGCTAAGAGCACATTTCCCGAATTCGTCCCGGTTACCGCGTACCCCGAGCCAATGAAAAGCATGCCGTTCGCGATAGAGGGTCCAATCGACGCGATTGCACCGCCCTTTGCGGGAACATTGTTGACCGTTTTGAATTCCCGGGCCGTGTCGTATTCCCACAGAACGTGGCCATCAGCGGTTGAAAGCGCGTGCAGCTTCCCATCCGATCCGGCAAGGAAGACAACGCCGGGCATGGCCGTTGCGGCGGCCGAATTGATAACCCGAGTGCTCGCCGTTTTCGGAAAATTCGCACGCCACACCACATCGCCGGTGGCCAGCTTCAGCGCGACCATTCCGCCCGATTGCAATCCGTAGTAGACGTTCTGATCGTCCGCCGCACCGCCCCAAACCACTCCGTTCAAATTCGCGTAGAAACTGTGTTCCTGGCCCTTGGGGATGTCGATCACCCGAGCCTGCCAAACGATTGCGCCTTTCCTGTCTGGATCAAGCGCGAACACTTTTCCATTCTTCATTCCAAACACGACCACGCTTTTGCCGTTTGGGAGCTTGCGCAAAATGGGTGAATTGCCGATGTCCTGATCAGGACCGTTCACTTTAGGGCAGTTGTCCGTCCGCGCCGGTCCGTTGCATCCGCCCATGAACGCATCGCCGGCTTCCGCCTGGTAATTCCACAGTACTTTTCCAGTCTTCAGGTCCAGCGCCATCACCGAGTCCGTCGTGGGCGGCGCGGGTTCATTCTGCCCATCTCCAGTTCCCACATACACAGCGTCGCGCTTCGCGTCTATGGTGGGGGAATTCCAGATCGAGCCGCCGGAAGGCGCGTATTGCTGCACGCCCTTGGAATTTTTCCGCGTGGGCTTCGGTGTGCCGACCACGTACGTCTTCCAGACTTGTGCTCCCGTATTCGCGTCGAGCGCAACAACGCTCCCCCTTCCAGTGCAGCAGGAATAATCGAGGTTGGCGGACGAAAACTCCTCGGAAGACGATATCGGAACGTATACCCGTTCCTTATAGACCTTGGGCGCCGCAGTGACACGCGCGACGAAATGATCGTCCACTTTCGTCACCCAAAGCTCCGCGCCTGTTTGCGCATCCACGGCGTACACGTTCGCGTGCGCGTCTCCAAAATACGCGGCGTACTTCGTCGCGCCATGGCCCTTTATTCTCTCGATGGTGATCGCGCCTCGCACAGCGCCCTTCGCTTGATAGGACCAGTAGACGCATCCCGTGCTCGCGTCCACCGAATACACGTAGCCGATATCGGTTCCTACAAATACGCGACCGGAAACAATCGTCGGCTGGCCGTACGCGGAAAGCCCGGTTGGATATCCGAACGCCCACTTCAATTTCAATCGCGGCACTTCGTCGGCCGTCAGGCCGGCTCCCTTGGCATCCTGGAATCGCGAGTTGACGATATCTGGGCTCCATCCATTCCATTCGGGCCCGGAAGAAGGATCGTCCAGCGGAGCATTCGACGCGCAATGGTTCGGCATATCCTTCGCGTCGCCTTCCTTCAGGCTGCCGAGTGGCCGCCCGCTCAGAAAGGTGGCCAGCATTTTTTTCTGGTCGTCCGTCAACGCATCGCCCTGCGGTTTCATCACGCCGGTGGTGAGCGCGTCGTAAATTCTCTCGGGAGCCATCTGCCGAATGGCGGAAGGCGCAGGCGCTTGCGGGACGTTGGGATTCCCGTGGCAACCCATGCAGTGCGTTTCGAATGTGCCGATGCCTGTCTCGGTACCGGCGTTGAGATTCCCACCGGCCGCCGGCTGTGGAGGCGCCTGCTGCGCTTGCGATTGAGCGTCGGCAGACGCCTGCGCCCGTGCAATCACAACAGAATGGACGCAAGCCGCCAGTGCGGCGATTGCAAGTGCAGTGATACAAACAGATCGTCTCATTAGAAGGACCCTTTTTCGCGAAGGCCGATCGATCGGTGGCCACCGTCGCGCTGGATTGCTAAGGCACTACCCCTGCATCTTCGCTGGCACTATTTTCAGCACCTGCGGAGAAATCGGGGCCGGTCTTTATTTGTCGCTGATTCCGCCCCAAGCGGAATTCAAGTGATACTGCAAGCCGGACCCAACCATTTCGATCCGGTGAATCAGGCCATCGCTGATCTTGAACGCTTCGGTCACCTCGAGGCTCGAGGGCCGATTGAAGATGTTTCCCATGGAGACGGTCTGGCCGTTGGTGAGCTTGATCGTGTGGACAGTGCCGTTCTGATCGAAAATCACGCAGCCCCACACCACGCCGCGCTCCTGATCCACGATCGGAAAGCGTCGGTGATGAATCCGCGTGACCACCGCATAGTAGCCGCTCTTGAATTGCGCCATGCAGCTCATCGCGAAGGCATTGAACGGCGCGTTCGGTGAAAGTTTGGGATTGTTGGTCGTCTGACTTCCATTCTCGATGCGATTGCAGTCGTCGGCGAACGGATACACGCCCTTGCCGTCATTGTTCTCGAGGCCGGCGAAGTACATGTTGGCTGTAGCGATCATCTTCGCGCGCGAGACGCGCTGCGCCGGCGGAATCGTCTCGGTCCAAATCGGGTCGGGTGTGCTGGCATCGAGGTCCGCGATGCCCGATGGACCGCCGCCGCCCTGGCGGTAGTAGGTCGTCTCGATCTCGGTAATCCTGCCGAACTGCACGCGCAGGCGCAAGCCCATGATCAGCAGATGTTCGCCCTCGTGCATGGTCACGATGCATCCGATCTGCTCCACCACGGGATCGGAAAAGCACAGCCGGAAGTGTCCAACCGCGGTCGCTGTGCCCCAGAAACCGTCGCCTACGTGCATCACCTGGTCTTGTTCCGTGTACTTCACATCCTGCGCGAGCGGCAGCGGCTTGGGATCGTGTGCCACCACCGCGTTCAGAAATTGATTCGCCAATCCTTCCAGGCAAGCACGATCGCAATCAGTTGGTATCGGGCCCGAAGCCAAAGCTTTCGGCGCCAAAACTCCGCCGATCATTGCGTAGATCGCCGCAACGGCCAGGAAACCGCCTACGCAGAGTGGCGCAAACTTCGCTCGCATATTTGCTCCTCCCTAATCGAATTCGATTACCAGATTAGTGGCCCGCACCCTCGGTCCAGCCGTTATTGAGGCCGTAAGGAATTGTGACGAACGGGAAGGCCTCGACTTCGTGGATCAGCCCGCCGCGGATTCCGAAGGTCTCCATCGTATAGAGATTTAGCATCATCCCCGGGGGCGCATTCGGATCACCGCCGCGCCGCGTACCGTCTTCAACGAAAAACGGGAAGGTGGCTACGACGCCCTTCTGCTCGTCCACAACCAGCACTCTGCGCGGGCGAATTTTCTTGATGAAGTTGAGTATCTTCGTCGAGATTTGCGCGGAGCACGTCATCATGCTCATCTTCAGTTGGCCCTGGCCCTGCGGCGTATTCGGATTCGGGAGAATTGGCGAGGGCATCATGCGGCCGCCGGGGGGCGGATTGTTGACGGTCTGATAGCCGTTTTCGTGCCGGACGCAATCGTCGGCGAAGGCGCCGATCTTGCCATCGTCGCCTTCGAGCGAGTCGAAGTAGGAGTTCGCGGCCCAGATCAATACGTCGCGCGAAGTTCTTTCGGAAGCGGGAACGTCGTCCACGAGCCCCGGTCGCGGCGTAGTGAGCAGCGGGATCGCCGTCTTGTCCACGCCGCGGGTAAAGATTTGCTCAATCTCCTCGATTCGGTTGCGGTCGATTTTCAGGCGGATAGCCACAAGCGCATCCTGGCCGCCGATTTTCAAGCGCGCCTGTTCCGCAACCTGACCGAAGACCGGGTCGGCGATGACAATCTTGAAACTCGTCGGCTCGACTTTCGAACGCCAGAGCATTCCTTCGCCGACGTTCATCTCGGCGGTGTTTTCCGTCATGCGGACATCGCGCGCGAGTGGCGGCACTGCGTTCGGATCGTGCTTGAAGATAGCGTTCATGTAGCCGTCCATGAACCCCACCAGACACGCCCGGTCGCACGGCTTCACGAGCGACGGGCTCCATTCAGGTTCCGGACCCTGGTACTTCTGCGGCGCCGCGCTCGCTCCAACGGCCATCGCCAGCATGCCGAGCGTCAATAGCGTCGCCCCAGGGAATCTGTTTCTCATTGAGTCACCTCGCCCGCTACCGCGCACTCCCGCATCCAAACGGGACGCACAATACCGCGCTCTCGCTCGCGGGTCAATGGCGCTCGTAAATCGGCAGTAGGTCAGTTTGAATCCACAGTTTTCGAGTGGCTGCCTGTCCCCTTGGGTTACGAATCTCTAGGGCGCGTTCGCTTCGCATGTCCTTCACCGTCAACGGCTATCCGTTTAGAACTCCAACTCGAAGCTGGCATCATGGACTGGCCTGAAGAACGCGCACAGCGGCTCAGTACCTAGCGGCAGGCGGTGTCGAGGTGCTTTTTCCGGCACCTGTCACACGTTTTGCTGATCGCGTGCGGACCGCGACACGTACGATGACGGTTGTTGAAGTTGATGTTAGAAATCCCAAGCTGTGGGGGTTGTGATGAAGCCGTTGCTTCTAGCTCTCTGTTTTGTGTTTGCGTTTGGCGATCTGAACGCGCAGACGCATGCCTGGCAGCCATCGCCCGGGCATACGCAACTACCGATATGGCCCGGGGCCGTGCCTGATGCGCAGCCTGTCGCGGGGCCGGAGAATTTGACGACGGACACTACGGATCTGATCGCTGGCAAGTCGACGCAATCCGTGAGCAATGTTTCGCGGCCGGCGATGACGGTGTATTCGCCAAACGGAAAGAACACACGAGCTGCGGTGGTTGTGTTTCCTGGTGGGGGCTACCAGGAGCTGGCTATCGATCTTGAAGGCACGGAGGTCTGCGACTGGCTGACGTCGCGAGGGATTACGTGCGTGCTGCTGAAATACCGCGTGCCGGATTCAGGTCCGGCTTGGCATGACGACTGTCGATGCTACATTCATCCGAAAGCACCCACGGCGCTGGAAGACGCACAAAGGACGGTGGGGCTCGCGCGCTTCCACGCCGCGGAGTGGCACTTCGATCCGCACAAGATCGGCGTGTTGGGGTTTTCGGCCGGCGGGCATCTAGTAGCAGCGATCAGCACCCATTTTAAGCAACGTTTGTACCCGGCTGTGGATGCGGCCGATAAAGAAAGCTGCCGTCCCGATTTTGCGGTGGCACTTTATCCGGGGCATCTGTGGGTTGACGATAAAAAGTTTGAATTGAATCCGGAAGTTCCTGTCACTAGCGAGACGCCGCCCACCTTTTTGCTGCAAGCGGAGGATGACCATGTGGACGGCATAAACCAATCGCTGGTTTACTACATCGCGCTGAAGAACGCCGGGGTTCCCGTGGAGATACATTTGTATGCGCAAGGCGGCCATGCGTTTGGCCTGCGGCGCACGGACCTCCCAATAACGAGGTGGCCTCAGTTGGTGGAGACGTGGCTGAGGACGATCGGAATGATTCCGAAGTAAGTTCAAACTGACCCACTACCCGTGAATTCTGCCATCAGTGGCCGACGTAGCTCCGGTGGCCGCTGGCACATCCGTACATGGTGTTTCGGAATCACCTAATGGATTCTGAGTATGGATGATCAAACCCGTTCCTTTTACAATTCGGAAAACTCTGCCCAGTCGAATGCTTCCAATTCGAACCGTGGACTCTCACACACAAGGAGGTTTTATGAAGCTGCGAAGATGGGTTTCTGGCGCCACGACTCTGCTTCTCAGTCTCTTTTTAGGCGTGACGCTCGCCTACGCTCAGGATCATGACGATCGCGACCATCATGATCGCGATCAGGGATATCACGGCCGCGATCATCAGGATCGCGATCATCACGATCACGATCGATTCGACGACCACGATCGCCAACAGGCCCGCGATTGGTATCGGGATCATCACGACGCTTTCAGAGAACGCGAGGGCCGCTATTGGCACAGCGAATGGGAGCCGGAGATTCACGAGGGATTTGTTTTTACGCCTGAAATGCGGCGAGGCTTTCGGCCTGTCCCGCATGATTTACTCGTTCGCCTTGGCTCCGCGCCTCCCGGATACCGTTACGTTGTCATCGGCGATCACGTTTGCTTAATTGACCGAGGGTATCAAATTCACGACGTGCTTCACTTCGAGTTGAACTTCTAACCCCCGATAGCGACTGCTCGCTCCTAAACCGGAACCGTTCGGCCGACCGGCCGGTTCCGGTTTTTTTTCACCTTCTTCCTGTTGTTCTGACTGATTTTCACCCTTGCTTCTTTCTCTCCTCCACAGCGCGCCGCTGTGGGCACCGGCTTCGGTTTGTGCTACGCTTTTCCGGGACGGGACGCTCGTCGCCGCGCACTGGTTTGGGGAACGGCTTCGGCATCTCGCTTTCCTTTTCGCTCATCTAAAAAGAGCAGGGACACATAGAGCAATTATGTCGACAACCTTAGTTCGTCCGCCGCAACGTAAGCGCGAGCTTATGGAGCGCGCGGTGATCCGTTTCTGCGGCGATTCCGGCGACGGCATGCAAATCACCGGAAGCCAGTTCACCAACACGGTCGCGCTTTACGGCAACGATCTGGCTACGCTCCCGGATTTTCCGGCCGAAATTCGTGCTCCCGCTGGCACCTTGCCCGGCGTCAGCGGATTCCAGGTGCATTTCTCATCGAGCGACGTTTACACGCCCGGAGATAGCGTGGACGCTCTCATCGCCATGAATCCCGCTGCGCTGAAAATGAATCTCTTGGACCTGAAGCCCAACGGCATTCTTATCGTCAACTTGAACGATTTTGGCGAGACTGATCTGCGCAAGGCGCAGATGACCTCAAATCCTCTCGAAGATCATTCGCTCGATGCCTATCGCCTTTTCCCCATCGAGCTGACCAAGCTCACTCGCGCTGCCCTGAAAGATTTGGGCCTCGACAACAAAACAGTCGATCGCTGCAAAAATTTCTTCGCCCTGGGCATGTGCTATTGGCTGTACAACCGCTCGCTCGATACCTCTGTGCGCTGGATTGAAGAAAAGTTCAAGAGCAAGCCCGCGCTGGTGCAGGCCAACCGCACCGCGATGCAGGCGGGCTACAGCTATTGCGAAGCCACCGAAGCGTTCCAAATCAGCTACGAAATTCCGCCCGCGAAGCTCGCGCCCGGCCTCTATCGCAACATCAGCGGGAACACCGCGCTCGCCATGGGTTTCGTCGCCGCTTCGCAAAAAGCGGGAATTCCGCTTTTTCTCGGCTCCTATCCCATCACGCCGGCGTCGGATATTCTCCACGAACTTTCCGCTTACAAAGATTTCGGCGTGATCACATTTCAAGCCGAAGACGAAATTGCCGCCATCACTTCCGCGATCGGCGCGGCCTATGCGGGCGCGCTCGGCATCACTTCCACCTCCGGCCCTGGCATGGCGCTAAAGACCGAAGCCCTCGGCCTCGCCGTCGCCGTCGAACTCCCGCTCGTGATCTGCGACATCCAGCGCGGCGGACCTTCCACCGGCCTTCCGACGAAAACCGAGCAGGCCGATCTGTTGCAAGCTCTGTTCGGACGAAATTCCGAAGCGCCCATTCCCGTGCTCGCGCCCTCAGCGCCCGGCGATTGCTTCTGGATCGCACTCGAAGCCAGCCGCATCGCCATCAAATACATGGTTCCAGTCATCATCCTTTCCGATGGCTACTTGGCGAACGGCGCGGAGCCCTGGAAAATTCCCGATCTGTCTCAGTTGCCGGATATCGCCGTGAAGTTCGAAAAAAATCCCGAAGGCTTCCATCCTTATCGGCGCAATCCGGAAACTCTCGCGCGCCCATGGGCGATTCCTGGCACTCCCGGACTCGAGCACCGCATCGGCGGCCTCGAAAAACAGGACGTCACCGGCAACGTGAATTACGAACCTTTGAACCACGAACGCATGGTCCGCCTTCGCGCTGAAAAAGTTGCCGGAATCGTCCAGGACGTTCCCGATCTTGTTCCCGCTGGCGATCCTTCTGGCGAATTGCTGATCGTGGCCTGGGGCTCGACGCACGGCCCGGTCACCGCCGCCCTGAAAGCGCAGCGCGCCAAGGGCCGCCGCATCGGCCACGTTCATTTGCGCCATTTGAATCCCATGCCCAAAAATCTCGGCGAAATTCTCGGCCGCTACGACAAAATCCTTGTCCCCGAAATGAACATGGGCCAGCTCCTCATGCTCCTCCGCGC
>DASYZC010000166.1:0-11316 GCA_035949735.1 Candidatus Acidiferrales bacterium
AAGGAACCGGGGAAGAGTTTCATGCCGAGCTTCAAGGGCACCTTGTCCGACGCGCAGTTGGACGACGTGGTGGCCTATCTCATGAGTCTGAAGAGTGCCCAATGAAAACCTTTCTCTACGCTTTGATATTTTTTGTTTTGCTGCCGCCTGCTCCGGCGCGGTTATTCGCACAGGATGTAACCTACCAACAACTGCTGCACGCCGACGACACGCCGCAAAACTGGCTGATGTACGGCGGCGATTATTCTTCGCAGCGTTTTTCAAGGCTCACGCAAATCAACCGCGAAAACGTTCATAGCCTTAAGCCGGCGTGGATTTACCAGCCCGACCGTCCTCTTCGGCCGGTGGAAACGTCTCCGATTGTGGTGGACGGAATCATGTACGTCACCGAACCGCTGAGCACGGTGATCGCACTGGATGCGCGGCTCGGCACTGAGATCTGGAGCTGGAGCGCTCGGCTTCCGGAAAAAATTTATACCATCGGAGTGCATCGCTCGAATCGCGGAGTGGCAATTCTCGGCAGCACGCTTTACATGGAAACGCTTGACGCGCATCTGGTGGCGCTGGACGCCAAAACGGGCGCGGTGAAATGGAATGTCCACGTGGACGATAACAACCAAGGATACGCGATGACGGGCGCGCCTCGGGTGCTGGATGGGAAAGTGATTATCGGCGTTTCCGGAGGCGACGTCGGCGTTCGCGGCTTCATAGATGCCTATGACGCGAAAACGGGCAAGCGGCTCTGGCGCTTGTGGACGATTCCCGGTCCGGGCGAGCCTGGTTCGGAAACATGGGGAAAAGATATGTCCGGCACCGGCGGCGCTGCCACGTGGGGCACCGGCTCCTATGACCCTGAGCTCAACACGCTGTATTGGACCACCGGAAATCCCGCGCCCGATTACAATGGCCACAACAGGGAAGGCGACAACCTTTACACCAATTCGCTGCTGGCGATCGATCCCGACACTGGAAAAATGAAATGGCATTTCCAGTACACTCCGCACGACACGCACGATTGGGATTCGATTCAAGTTCCGGTGTTGTTCGACGCGACGATCGACGGCAAGCCCAGAAAACTCTTGGCGCAAGCCAACCGCAACGCTTTCTATTACGTGCTCGATCGCGCAACGGGCCAGTTCATCACCGGCGTCCCGTTCGTGAAACAGACTTGGGCCAAAGGACTCGACGCTAAGGGGCGGCCCATTGTGTTGCCGGACACGGAGCCAACGCCCAAAGGGCGATTGGTGTATCCCGATGGGCACGGAGGCACGAATTGGAATAGCCCGTCGTACAGCCCGGAGACGAAACTGTTTTACGTATCAGCGCGCGAAACGGGCGCCTATACCGTCTCCGGCGAGCCTAAAGTGGATTTTCCGAGCTTCGGCGGAGGCGGAAGAATCAATCTTCCGGGAGACGAAGTTTACGGCGCGATTCGCGCGCTGGAAGCGACGACTGGCAAGTTGAAATGGGAATATCGAATGCTTGCACCTGCCGAAGCCAGCACGCTTGCGACGGCGGGCGGATTGGTCTTTGCTGGAAGCAATGAAGGCAATTTCTTCGCGCTCGACGCCGAAACCGGCAAGCTTTTGTGGGAATTTACCGTGGGCGGGTCGGATTCCGAATCGAATCTTATGACCTACGCAGTCGATGGCAAGCAATACCTGATCGGAGCCTCCGGCAACTGCTTCGTCGCCTTTGATTTACCGTGAACTGAACCTCTAAAAACCACCGACAAGGGCTTTTCGCGTGGCCTACGGTCTTTGTCGCTTAGCTGGTTGGGTTTCTGGCTCCCAATGGCGACTGGACAAAAGATTGCGCGCGTCCAAAAGTTCTCGAAACTTCGCAGGGTCCCCGCCGACATCGGGGTGATGGCGGCGAGCAGCCTTCCGGAATGCCGAATCGATCTGATCGTCCGAGGCGCCGGGCGCAAGGCCGAGCAAGCGCAATGCGCGTGTGTACTCGTCCTCCTCGGACCGCCTTTCGCTTTGTGAGGGCCTGCGAGACTTTTCTCTTGGGCCGCGCACAGCTTCGCGAAGGCCATCCAAGGTTTCGGAAGAAAGCCCGTGCTTGGCGACGTACTGCTCTACCACGTCCAAAATATGTTCGAGCGGAATAGAGCGGAAATCGGACGAACGTCGAAGAATTTCCTCCCATTGCGTGCTGCTAAGATGAAGCGTCTCGCCTAGAGGCACCGAATACTCGACGGTCTTCCAGTTGTTTCCGCTATTTCCACCGCGTTCGGGAATGCAGAGGAAGAAATTGGTGCGCCCAGCGCGTTCTTTCGTTTTGACAAACATGGCAATCGCGGCCGCTCAGATTGTACCTCGCTCAACTTCGGGCGGCGCCTCGGCGGGAGGCTCTTTGCCGGTGGTACTCGCTCCAGGTGAGAGCTATCACGACCAGATCGAAGATCGACAAAAGGATCATGGCGAGGGAATGCGTGAGGGCGAAACGGTAGATCTGATAGCTGATAAATCCCGCCAGAACGACGATCATTGCCGGATAGGCCCACAACTCGTTCATCCAAAGCGCAATCACGAGGATGAGTTTCACTGCGCCGTGCGAAAGAAGATACCAGGTGGCAAAATGTTCTCCGCTGGCCCCAAATCTTGCGAGGTACTCCCGCAGATGCGTGGCTATGAAATCCTGGCGATCTTCCGGGAGTTCCGCGGCGATGAAGGCCATGACCATCCGGTTGATTGCGACCGGTGAGATTTTCAGGAGAGCGATTCCCGCGATCACCTCGGCGAGCGCGCCGAGCCCTTTCAGGGCAATGCTGACAAGAAAGCTTTCATGAAGAACCGTGGCTGATTTGGGCTTGTGCACGAGTAAGATCAGGATAGTCGATTGTAAGGCTGCAGGGCGGACTAAGTGCCAACGCGTAGCGATCGGGTGAGATTCTTCAGCGTGGCGATCGCTGAAAATGCGGCTAGCTGAGAAGTGCGCGGATTCGTTTTCGAGGGCACGTTTTCCACGCGCACTGAGAGGCGGCCGAATTCCCCTTGGATGCGAATCTCGTGCACGTTTTCGCTGCCTCCGGGTACCGCGACCACGCGCACACGCACCGCAGCCGATGGATCGACAGCCAGACGCAGCGAAGCAGCCACGTTCGAAGTTGCGGGGAATGCTCGGGCGGCCTCCTCGGCCGGCCCATCGAAAATGACCGTGTCCTCTTTCATGTCATCGAGTTGAATCCCGCGATCGAGCACGTATTTCGAACCGGCAAGAGCCTTCACCGGCTTGCGGCTCGTCAATTCGGCGGAGTCGATTCGCCCAATCGAGGCGGACTTGATTCCGTCGAGGCCCGCGATGGCCCCTGAGGGAATGTAAATGCGGCAACCTTTTGCTCTTGCTTCGCGAAACCATTCGTCGCGGCTGAGCAGCCCTCCGACGCTCATGATCAGCATGTCGCGCCCGTGGGCGAGCGCCTTGGGCACGAATTCTGAAAGTGCCGCTTGGCTCGCGGCTTCGACGGCTAATTCGCAACGGTCGATCATTTCTTCGACAGGCAACACCGGCGGATGACTTGAAAGCTCCGACGAAAGCTGTTTCGCTCGCGCGCAATCCTGATCCGACAACGCGACAAGGCTGGCGTCCACTTGCTTTTCATCGAGAGCGGTTGCGATGGTTTTGCCGATCGCTCCCACGCCCAGGAGTCCGATTTTCAGCATTCCGCGAGACCTAGGCCAACGCGAGCATGCGGTCGATCGCACGCTTCGCCTTGCGCGCGATTTCTTCTGGCACGCGGATTTGAGGAGTCATGGTTTCGAGGGACTGAATTACCTTGTCCAGAGTGATCGTTTTCATGAAGGCGCAAACTGCGTTGGGATTCACGGCGTGGAACGTCTTTTGCGGAAATTTCTTGTTGAGCTGATGAAAAATTCCCAGCTCGGTGCCCACCGCGAATTCGGCGGCGTCCGATTCGCCGATGTGCTTGAGCATTCCCTCAGTGGAAAGGAAAAAAGTGCGGTCCTGCGGCAGCGTGCCATCAACTGCCTTGGCCATGCAGGAACTGACGCATCCGCACTCGGGATGTAGGAGCAACTCGATATCGGGATGTTCGTCGAGGATTTCCACGACCTGCTCGGGGCGGATGGTCTTGTGCACGTGGCAATAGCCAGGATATGCAACGATGTTGCTGCGGCCCGTTTGCCGCGCCACGACTTCGGCCAGGAATTTATCGGGGAGAAATAGAATTGTTTTATCGGCTGGAATCGAACGAACGACTTTAGCCGCATTGGCGGACGTGCAGCAATAATCGCTCTCGGCTTTCACGGCCGCTGAGGTGTTAATGTAGGAAACCACGACGGCGTCCGGCAGTTTTGCCTTCCACTTCAGCAGCTCTTCACGGGTGATCGAGGCCGCAAGGGAGCATCCGGCGCGCAGATCGGGCAGCAGGACGGTCTTATCGGGAAGCAAAATTGCGGCAGTCTCAGCCATGAAGTGCACACCGCAGAAGACGATCACGTCCGCATTCGTCTTCGCGGCGGCTTGCGAAAGCTTCAGCGAATCGGCAACTGCGTCGGCAACTTCCTGTACTTCGGGGCGCTGGTAGTGGTGGGCGAGCAGAATGGCGTTGCGTTCCGCGCACAGTGCCCTGACGCGCTCCTGTTTCGCGCGAATCTCGTCCGCCGTATCATCGATCTGTTCAATTACGGGAAGAGTGTAGCGTGCTTCGAAAATCTCCTGCGTAGCTGCGCTTGCCATATGTTTGCTCTCCGTGGATGAAACTATTACGAAATTCTCTGGCACACATCGAGCGCCCGGGCCGAGTGCGTCAAAGCGCCAACCGATAACGCATCCACGCCGGATGCGGCATAGGCCTCAATGTTTGCTTCTGAAATTTTTCCGCTTGCTTCGATCAGCGTGTCGTCCCATAAACTTTCGCGCTGGAGCGCATCGAGAATCGCTGCGATCGCGTCCGGAGCCATGTTGTCCAACATGAGCAAACATGGATAATCCCGGGCGGCAGCGGCTCGCAGACGGCGAAATGTTTGCGCTGCGGCGCGCGCGCCATCCTCGCTCCTCACTTCGACTTCGATAAAGGCCGATTCACTGCGAAACTTCCAGGCCTTTTCGATTGCGAGAGGGACGGCCTCTGCTTCCGTGGTTGCCAAAAGCGCCAGATGATTGTTCTTGATTAAAATGGCGTCGCCCAGACCTAGACGGTGCGTACCGCCATTGCCCAGATGCAGAGCGCGCTTATCGAGCAAGCCCCACTGAGTTTTGCGGGTGCCAACCACCAGTGCGGGAAAGCCGCACTGCTTCACGCGCTGTTGCAGGCAGCGCACCGCGGTGGCGATTCCGCTCATTCGTTGAACAAGGTTGAGGCCGACTCGTTCGAGCGAAAGGAGTTCGAATTCGTCTCCTTCGGCGCGAAGCAATGCATCGTTCGGCCGGATCATGTCGCCATCTTGCTTCTGGACCTCTGCGCGAAGGCCATGAGAGCGCAGCAGAAGAGCGAATTCATCCAGGCCGGCGGCTATTCCGCCTTCCCGTGCCAATACGGTAGCGTTTGCGCTGCGGCTTCTTTTTCCTACAGCTTCCTCCGTCAGATCTCGCGCGCCAAGATCGGACTGAAACAAGAAATCTGCGAGCGTGCGGACAGCCTGGCAATACCGCGGATTATCGATTACCAGGCTGGCGCCGCGACAAAGCGCGTTTTCGATTCGTCGTTGTCGAGTGTCACTCATCCGAATTTCCAAAGCGCTACTTCAACAGAAAACCGTGCTTTCGCAAGGCTGTCTTGGCGCGCGCAATCATCTCCGGTCGCGAAGCCTCTACAGTGTGCAGGTGCACACCGTGCGTCAGTGAAGAAAGAAGCGACGCGTGCGAGGAGCGCACGCGCTCCAAGAAGTCCTGCACGTCCGCGCGCGATTCGATCATCAGAGCGCCGCGCAACTCGCCATAAAGCGGATGCTCTACGATCACGTCGAGCACCTTGACTCCATTGTCGACCAGGATCTGCAGCTCCTCTTCAGTTCGCTCGGGAACGTGCTTGCAGGCGAGCAGGGCCTGGTGCGACCGGATCGAGCCTTTCGGGAGGCGGTAGCCCTGCGGCGTGGCCAGGATTTCCTCACCGCTTGCCCGCAGAATCGCAACATCCTGCACCAGGCACTGACGGCTAACACGGAGACGCTTGGCGAGTTCGCCGCCCCGGACCGGCGCGCCATGCGCCCGCATCCAAGCGATGATTCGCCGCCGGCGCTCCGCCGCAGGATCGGCCCGACGCTCCATGCCCGACGACGATTTGCGATTGATCTTCACGCTTTGCTGTCTTGTCAGTTATCTTGACCAATGTAAAGCCTAGCACAAGAGGGGACGCTTCGATACCACCGAACACATTTGCGAGGGCCGTTACTATGGCGATATGGACGGCTACTTTGCTCCGACCGGCGAAGAATATGTAAGGCAATATGGATGCGAGTGACTCCATCCATGACAGAGGCGGGGCAACGAAGAAGCGCCCGTGTGCTACTGGATATTCCGGTGGCGATTTGGGGCGAATCTCCCGACGAGCAGGCCTTTCACGAAGAAACGTTCACCGTAACCGTGAGCGCTCACGGTGCATTGGTAATGCTGGCCGCCAAGGTATCCGTGGGGCAAAGGGTCGTGCTTCGAAAGCTAACAGACAGTATCGAAATCCGAGGGCGGATTGCCTATGTGGGAATGCCTCACGCCGGTTTAACACAGGTCGCGATAGAATTCGACCGCCCGGCGCCGGAATTCTGGCCGGTCAGCCAACCTCCGACGGATTGGGTCGCTGAGTAGACGCAGGGTGTCCTGAAGTTGTCACAGACTCAGGACACCACGCCCGAAACGTGCCTCACCATCATTTGAGGGTGGCCCGACAGTGAGAATCTAAGGGTTGAACTCGGCAAGCCAGGAATCGAGGAGCTTCTCTTGATCGTTTGCAACATCCAGAAAAAGGACGCCCATCCCCATTCCTTCTTGCACGTAAATGATTTTCCCGGTGGCCATGAAGGTGCCTTGATCTCGCGAGATGCGAACCTGTATGGAAGTACCGCGGGGAAGCGTGTTGAGAACGTCCACATAACAGCCCTTGCGGCTGATTTCCGAGATGCGCCCGGAAATCCGCACGTCGCTGATCGGCTCAATCACTTCCGCGGTGGCAATAAGCGAATAACGCGGTACCGAGCGGCGTTCATTCTGGGCCCGTTCAGTTTTAATTGGTGCCCCCGCTGAATCCATACTCATCGCGGCACCTCCCCACGCTGCCTTTCAGTTAGATTGACACAAATGCAGATTGAGCCGCGAATCAATCCTATCGGAGGATACCAAAGCGCAAACATCCTTCACGGGGCGCCAACCGTGGCGCTTGGGGGGCACATTGGAACTCCTGCTTGGTGCCTGGAACAAGCGAGACCGTTCTTTTAGGCTCCTTTCTTGGGTATGTCGAAAAAACCAACCATTGTGTTCTGAGAGGCGGGAGTTGCAGTGAGGATATGAGAGTTGCTTTCAATTGTGAGCATAGGAGTACTACAACCACATCGCTGTAGCGCAAATGCCAGATACCGTCCCGGCAGGCGGCGCGTCTGGCAGACGCAGCTCGTGCCGGCGGGTCGAGATTCACCGGGTATCGGCCAGAAGCAGGCTCCGTTCTCAATCCAGTTGATTCGCGGACGGGAAAGCCTTATTGTTCACGATGTCGCAGCGATCCAGCCCGACATTTTCATTGTGACGTGTTGATTCACTGATACTTATGCGCCCAGGGGAGCAGCTCAGGGAACTTCGTAACAGACTTGGCATCACCACGCGCGAGGTGGAGGAATTCAGCCGCAGCATTGCTGAAGATCGCCAGAATGAAGAGTTCTACATCTCCAATGCCTGGTTAACCCAATTGGAGAACAAGAATTCGGTACCTAGCATCTACAAGCTCTATAGCCTGAGCGTTATTTATCGTACGAAGTTCAACGATCTTCTGATTGTGTTTGGCATCGACCTAAGCGCTACCTCGAGATACCAGCTCGCATTTCCGCTGCAAAATACTCATTTGGCGTCATTCGAACCGCCCAATCCCGAAAAGTCGATTACATTCCCCATACGCTTCGACAAAAGCTTCAATTTAGAAACCACAAGTCTAATTGCGCGCATGGTTGAAGTATGGGGCGAAGTCCCTATCGCGCTGATTCAGAAGTTGGATGTGCGCCACTGCCAGTATGGCTACATCGGGATGCAGGATTACACGATGTATCCGCTGCTGCGTCCTGGGTCATTCGTTCAAATCGATAATCAGCCGACCCGCATGCAAGCCGCGGCATGGCGTACGGAATTTGACCGGCCCATTTATTTCGTCGAACTCCGGGATAGCTATGCGTGTTCTTGGTGCGAAGTGAGGGGTTCTCAACTGACTCTGATTCCGCATCCGTTATCGGGATGCACGATCCGCCAATTGGTATATCCTTCAGAAGCAGAAATCATCGGGCAGGTCACCGGCGTGGCGATGCGCCTGATCCCTCCGGATGGGGAGTCAGACGAGCTTCTAAAATTGCCAAGGCGATCTTGAAGGTGGAAAAAAGAAGCTGCGCCGAGAGCGGATCGACTTGCACCGGCACGGCGACGCGATAGGGTTCCAGCTTGCGCCACGCCGCCAGGAATTCACCAGGGCTCGTATGCGTGGACTTCATATAGGCTTCCATCTGGCACACTACATTCTCCAGCGAACAAGCCACGAGCTGCCGAAAAACCTCCCGGTGACAATCCGCCAGCGCTTCGCAGGCTACTTCTTGGCTGAAGCGGGCCGCTAGACCATCATGATAGTAGAGACCGGTGTTGTAGTCCCGCATCGAGGCTAGATAGATCAGCCGATCGAGCGATTGTGGAAGCGCTGAAAGGGTGCGGTGACGTAGATCTTCGGCGGCCTCCTGAACGTCGAGTCGTCTGGGCAGGGAACTCACGGATCGATTCCTAGAGTGACGCGCCCCTCGGGCGCACCGGCAAAACTCCTAACTGAGCCGAATTCAAGAATGCGAGAGACTGCTCCGAGATACTGCAAACCTGGGCGGCCGTTGCAACCGTTGCGCCAACAATGCGAGGCGCGGCGTACGGGCCTCCAACATACAAAACAATTTGGAGCGCACGGCAGGCGAGGAGTAAGCCGGCAAACTGAAGGGCGAGCGCAAGCTCTGTCCGAAAGGTGAGCCGGGCATAGAAGCGCGCCGAACCTAGGTGAAAGCGCATCAGATTGAGCACCTGTTTTCTGATCTGTGCGGCCCATGCGAGAGCGATGACTTTTCGCTCGCTCAGAAACATCGCGCAAACGGGCGCGGGAGCCTGGGATCGGACGTATTCGAGGTCTTCCCGGGCAAAGATCCGGCCGATCAGCTCCATTGGCAGCAAGCCTGTCTGCAATGCCACTAACGCTTGCCGGGCTTCAACCAGGGCCGCGGAACCCTTTTCCGCGCGCGGGCTCCGCCAAACAAGGAAAATCAGGGACAGAAAAAGCAGCGCCCCGATGAGCAAGAATAAGATTAGTTGGATCACGAATCTGCCTCAGCGAGACCAGCCCTTTACCGACGGCAGCGCTATTATGCCCACTTTGCTCGGTTTTGTCTTTATCCCCGTGTCGTTATGATGTGGGACGCGAGGTGGGGAATACGACCATAGTCCCACCAGCCAAGCTATCAGGCCTACATCGTACGAGAGTGGCTGAAGCATATATCACTTGGTGTCGAACCGGAGTCACTGACGGGCCGTTTTGCCAAGACAAGAGCGCACGGCGCTTCGCGTCCTCGCCGCTAGTTCCTGATAATCCGCGTCGAGGCCGATTCCTGAATCGGCGACTGGCGTTGGGCTATATGACCGCAGCGCAACCAACCAAATCAGAAGAGAAAGATCGTAGGATACCGGCTGAGTAATCTTCCAGAATGCGTCAAAAGCCATCCCTGCGTAGGATCGGAGAGCGAGGCTCATCAGGCTCGTAGCGATGTACAGACCGTAACCTGCGATCATTCCCTTCATGTTTCGGCTAATCGCGATCCGGTAGTAGGAAACTACCAGCAACAAGCCGCCAAGAAAAAGCGCTTGGACTGTTCGCAGGTCCCTTTCAAACTCGATAACTGTCCCGGGCGACCATCGAGGGAACACTGTTGGATAGAGCCAAGCGAAGCATACGATCACTCCGAACGCTGCGATTCCGGTTGTGCGCGCAAACTTTACTGCTCCGGGATATGGTCCCAGCACGTGATTGAAGATTTCCAATAGGATTCCGTACCCAGCTACGAGCGTCAAAAACTCCGCTGACCAATACCAAGTATTGTATGACGAGGCCCGAGAGTAATAGGGGAAATATAGAGGAGTCCATACAAGGAAAACGCAAGCGGCATACCCGTAGAAAAACGGATATTTGAGCCAGAGCCTAGCTCTGTAGCCCCCTAGAAGGACGAGCAACACCAAAACTATGCCGAGCCACCAAATGACCGATTGCAGCATTTCGGAGTTCCTTCGCAGCGGCCAAATGTAGCATAGAAGCAACCCGAGGAAGACGACATGCGCGTCTTTCTCGGCTCGGCCGAAGCGCACAAACTCCGCTTTGCTGGCGGCGCCCACGGGCCCGCATTCCCCAGCCGCTGGAAGGCCGGCCCCGTGCGCCATGCCGATTAGACGCTAAATGAGTCTTGGGACACCCGGGCCGTCCAATGGGAGGAGTCTTGGGACGCCGGGACCGTCTAATGAAGGCAGTCTTGGAACGCCAGGACCATCCAGTGAAGCCAGTCGAGGTACACCGGGGCCATCCGGCGAAGTCAACCTCGGTACACCAGGACCATCCAAAGCAAGCCCAAGCGCAACAAATGTCATCGCTACCAACCAAGCACAATTACTCGTCTTCATGTCTATTTCTCCTCTGCTGCTGGAATGACCCCACTCGGGCGGAGCATATCTTCCGCGCCGGGTTCGGCTTTGAGGAGTGCATGCCTCTTGGACAGCCGAGCAACCCCCTCATTCACTCTTGTGTTAATATAGGGGCCGTTACAGAGAACGCTCTGGAGCGACGGCGCTCGGGGAGTTCGGGTCTAGGCCAGCGATCACTATCGAGGAGTAACGAGATTGGAAACTTGGCGGGATCTGCCTATGGAGTTTCACCGCGGAGTGCGGTAGTTAAGTAGTAGCCGAAGGCACGGTCACAACAAAATGACTGAAGATCAGCCACTCCCCAACGGCGCAACCGTGCGCCCGGAAATGGTCCGCGAACACATGCGGAAGCTGGACCGCCGCCAGTGGTGGCTATGGTCATCCACCATGCTGGTACTGATTCTTCTCAGCATCGCCATTGCCTCGTTTACCTTTCCGAGTATT
>DASYZC010000167.1:0-34816 GCA_035949735.1 Candidatus Acidiferrales bacterium
GTCACGATTGCCCGCACTCGGGCGTACGTCGCCCTGAAAACTCTGCTGGACTGCCGGTGCTCCCTGCGCGCCTGATCCCCCTAGTTCGGCGGCGGTGAGTTCCGTTGCGCCCGGCTCGAGACCGTTGGCCTGAAGAATGTACGCTTCCAAGTCGGCATACGCTTGCCCGCTCAGTGCTCCCGGGTCCGCCGGGGGCATTTTCTGAACCATGTAAGAAAAGAGTGCTCCCGGCGATTGAATTCCCCACTTCTTCTGGAACGCTGCTCCCTTGAGCGCCGGGCCGAATTCGCCGTCATCCAGGTTTGTACCGTGGCACGACGAACAACTGTTGGCGTACGAGCCTTTCCCGCGTTCCGCTTGGCTCTTGGTAAAGCTGGGACTGGAACCCTTTTCGAAAAACCTCGGGGCTTGCGCTTGCAAACATATGCCAAGAACGCCGAGCATAATCGTTGCCGTCGTCGCCCTCAGCCCACACAAACCGACTAGGCGTCGTCGAGCCGGAGTGCGAAACGATTGCGCGGTATCCTTTGGCAACTCCATGATAGTTTTTCCCATTTGCGATGCTCCCGGCCAACAGCCAAGCGCGTACTTTACTACCACAAACCAAGATGCACCACACTGGCGTCAGTCTCAGCAGCAGGAAGGCCAGCACAATGCCGCCGCTAAATGATTCACAGAAAAGAAGGAAGTGGCTCCCCGGGCTAGATTCGAACTAGCAACCCTTCGGTTAACAGCCGTGAAATTTAATTTATGACGATTTGCCGGAGCCGAGATAAATCGAAGGGAAACAGCAAGTTGCAATGAAACGGGGCAAGTCAATTTTTCCTTCTTTTTTCACTTTCTATTCGCCTTTTGGCATGTTTTGGCGCAAGTCGCATGACACTTACATGACACTTTGACCCTTCGGGTTGAACCGAAGGGTCGGCCTCAGAGATCGCTAGCGCGGCCCGTTCGCTTTCGGTTTTCCGATAGAGTGCTCAAAATTCCTCGTCAACCTGTAGGACGTACTTCTTCCTCCGGCCTCCTCTTGTTCAATGACCCCAATGGCGATCAGCTCTTCGATGTCCCGAAGGGCAGTGCGCGAAGAAGCCTTCGTCAGTTTCATCCATTTGTCCCTGGTCAGCTTTCCTTCGAACCCACTGAATAGTTTGTTCAGGACTTTCCTCTGCCGATCATTCAGCGAGACCTTCCGTTGCTTCAGGCCCTTCCAAAACAGCTCCTTCTCCAGAGCACTGCTTGTGATTCGATTCGATTGTTCGATGGCCCTATCCAGGCAAGCGAGAAACCACGTTAGCCATTCGGTGATGTCCAACGAGCCTGACTGTGTTTTCTCAAGAACTTCGTAATAGTCTTTTCGCTCTTCAAGTATTTGCGATGACATGCTGTAGAAGCGCTGAGCACTACCGTCCGATCTGGCCAAACACATTTCAGCGATTGCTCGTCCGATGCGGCCATTGCCATCTTCGAAGGGATGAATCGTAACGAACCACAAATGCGCGATTGCGGCTTTTAAGAGCGGATCCTCTTGTTCATTGCCGTCGAACCACGCAAGGAACTTACCCATCTCGCCCTCGACGCGATCAGCCGCAGGTGCTTCGTAATGAACTTTGTGGCGACCGATTGGCCCGGACACAACTTGCATTGGCCCTTGGCTGTCATCACGCCATGCGCCGACTCGAAATTTATCGCTGGTCGTGCGAACGCCGGGGAAAAGTTGTGCGTGCCAGCCAAACAATCGCTCTCTTGTTAGCGGCGTGCGGAATTTCTGCGTCGCGTCCAACATCATTTCAACCACGCCATCGACATTTCGATCCTTGTGAGTTTTCGGTCCTCCCACGTCCAGCTTCAGCCTACGAGCGAGGGATGAACGGACATTCTCTGGATCAAGCACAACCCCTTCGATGGCGCTGGATTTGATCGTTTCTTCCGTAAGGACGTTTAGCGTTGCAGTCCACCTCGAAGTCAAGCCATACCCGCGCATCCTGCCCAGCAATAGCCCTTGGTGCAGTCTGACCCCAGACAGCAGGGGTGCAAGAGTCTTTGAATCCCAAGTAAATGTGGGCCAGCCAACGAGTTCGTGGATGTATGTTCTCGCCATATTCTCGCCATATTCTCGCCGTCAACCTCGCCACAATCTTACCATATTCTCGCCACAATCTCGCCAGTAATCGCGCCATTGTGGCCGCCTTACTGCAAAGTCCTCTAACCTCGACACTTCGCTTTCGATGGATGTTGATGTGGATACTCACGACTTTCGTCCCATGGTACCAGTCCACCCAGCGCCCCGACGTTTTGCTTCCGGTTGAGGTCCGCCAGAGGAGTCAATGGATATCTCTATTGTGGCTTGGAAACGGGACAGCACGAACACGTACAGCAAGGCGTTCGCGGGGGTTGCGGCGGTTTGTGTATCAGCACCGCCAAAGGGACGTAGACGATTGTTAAGAGAACTGCCAGGCCAAACGTTACAATCTGGCAGGTTGACGGCGTGCGTACATTGCCACCAATCTCCAAGCGCCGGGACTCACGGGGACTGTCCCCCAAGGCTGTGACATCCTGCTCAGAAAGTAGCTGGGGTGCGGAGATCGGGGCGAGTGTTCCGGTCAGTGCCATCAGAGTCCACAGTCCGCAAACCGTCGAGAGCAGGAACAAGATCCAAATTGCTACCGCCATCCACCTCGGTTCCAAAAGGTCCTTACTAAACAGAAGTGTTAGCGTCACAATGCTGTTTCGTCAGATCAGCAGCAAAGTCAAATGCCTTCTTGTTCTGTTCATCCATACAGGAAGTCGCTGAAAGCAATGACTAACAAAACGGAAAGCAAGGGCAGAACCGACTCTTTGCTTGGCGAAAATTGTTTTCGTGCAACTCAGTCGGCGTTGTTCCCGAGGCTGCATCCCCGATCATCAATTCGACGTATCGTACGGTATTATGCACTGCTTGCGAAACGGCCTCCGGCGCATCCGCCTTGCCGGCCTGTTTGAGTTGAGCAGCACCGTTGCGGACGAACTCCTCAGTTATATTTTCACAAGTGGTAGCAAACTCAACTCCGTGAGCAGTTACCGTCGCCTGGGCGACGGCCCAGAGGGCATCCTCCAGACTTCCTGATTCATCTGGAGGTTGCATCCGAAATGGGGCACTGGCCATAATTCCTCCTCATTTATTCGTTGGGTCGCCGGACCAGATGAACTTCGACATCACGACATACATTCCTCTCGTTTGCAGTGGACCGTGTTATTGAAAGCGCGTAGAACAAAATCCCGCTGACCACGCTTCCTGCCATCCGGCAACTCCAGCAGCAGGCTCGGGTGATCCATCCCCGGGAACATCCGTCGGTAGAGAAATCGAAACCAGTGGAAGCGGGTCAATCTGTAGGTAGTTATGATGCCCGTAGTCCCAGTTTGCCGGTATCTCGAAGGGCGATTGAAAATTGCCTGGTCTGGGCTTGGAAGGACCGCAGTGCCCCATGGCCGCGTGCCACCACGGATGCCCCTCCGCAATAATTCCCCCGATTAGGTTCCCCAATGGAAATAGCGTCGAAAGCACCTCATCTTTCTTCGAGGCCAACACCGATATCTTTTCAATCCTGCCGGCTGCCGTCTTGAACTCTGTGATGAGACAATTGTCGTCAATGGCTCCGGCCATGAGCGTGAGTCGTCGCACCGGTAAGCTCATCTTCGAAATAGTCTCCAACACAAGACGGGCCCCTAGGCTGTGCGAGGCGAACGAGATGCTAGCTGCATTCCCGAAATAGGTATCGAGAAACGGAGCAATCAACACGCCAGCTTCATTTGCGATCTTAGGCTCTTCGGGATAGTCCAGGCCGTGCGCCCAGACTGAGTCTCCCGGCCACAATACACCCACAAAAATCGACGGCAGCGGGGCAAGCTTTAGTAGCCCTTCCCAGTTTGATAGGTGCGCAATCCCGTCAGCCCGGTTCACATTGTAACCGTGCGTCCCGATCAGCACGTGCTGGCCTCGCACATCGCTAACCAACTGATTTATGTCCATGCCCCGATAATCGTTGATGCTTGTGCCTTGATTCAGGGCCACCGATGTGGCCAGAGTGCCGCCAACCGGATTGAGGCGCACATCGAGGAATCGCGTCATGAGCGGCCTATTTCTTTACCAATTGCATCGTGTTAACCGCCACCGCCAGTGCGCTGGACAGGTCCTTCGCAATCGGCGCCAGAGGTGTAGCCAGGAGTCCCACCAACACGGACCGGGCCACAATCGACAACCAGCTATGCAACCCTTGCAGCGCGATGAATCCGCCGAAAACCGCAAGCACCACCGCCACCGCCGCGGCGATCGCCCGCGTCCAGTTGGTATAGAAATTGTCGGAGCGCTGATACGTCTCATCGAGCAATGCCGTGACGATAAGATCGAACCGCCCATATACATCGTTCTGCGCAGCCGTCAATGGCGTTCCCGTCGCAATGCTCGTCGCGACCGCCATAAGCACGGTTGGATCGACTCCCGTCGCAATCGCAAGCGCATCCGCGTTCCCGGGACTGAGATTCAGTTTGATCAACGACTTCGCTATAGCTTTTTGGCTACCCAAATCCGTCCCGTTGATCCAGTTCGACCGCAGCGTTGCCACAATCTTGTCCTGCGATAAAGCATTCGTTGCAGGACCCGGCGTCAACGCCTCCAGCATCCTCCTGATCCCGGGAAAGCCGATATCATTCACCGGAAACACTGCTTTGCTGGCATCCACCAAACCAAATGCGGCAGTTCCCAAGCCTCCAATTGCAGCAACGATTTGTGGCAGCGTTTTCAGATCGATCATAATAGGTGCCCTTTCGGTCGAGGGACCCACGCAGCTATCGCTTCTGATCCATCTCTTAGGCGAGAGAGTCTCAGCGCCGTTCGTCTCCGTGTCAAGCTAGTTCCTAATTTAAGGCTTCGCACTGAACCTAGGCCCCCTATTTCCAAGTCGGGCATGAAGACGAAAGCTTTGCTCGGCCAGAACCTTAGCGCTTGCCTGAAGCATCGGCAAAAGGTCCGCAAACCGCTTCAAGGCACCTCTCTTCGCTCCTCTGAGGCAAGATTCAATCGGCACGATCAAATCGTCCTTCGTCTTGCGTCCCCGAATCCAAACCGCAAGACCTACAAGCGGGGGAATCCTCAACAAACAAATGTCTCGGTATCGCCGAGACCTCATATATTTCCGCCTGACTGCCCGCAATGCTCGTGCCACACTGACGGTTGATTTGTGACCATACATCCGCGCCAGAATACGGTCCTTGCCAGATGCGACAATGTCCGCCGATACACGATGTCCCGCCTTCCTACCGATCCCGAAGTGACGCCAACCAAGAAACTTTGGCCCTTTCGCCCCTCTCCCACGAACCAGGTCATGCATACTCAGAACAAAAAGCTTTTCGGCCTTCCGCGCAGAGTGGACTTTCGAATCTCTTGCCTTTGAATTTCTTTTTCGCGCTCCATCCCCCCTGCCCCGACTAAGCCATTCAAGAAATGCCCTCTTCGATTGTCGCGGCGGTGATTTAGTAGAAAGACCCATGGACTAGTTCAATCAGGTTTGAATCAGAATCCACTGTTTCCACAGCGCTGCATCACCGTCATGGTAATTGTAATTATTGAGAAACACTTCCCAAGGCACGCCCCACGCTTGGCCTGCCGGGTCGGCTACATAAACGCACTCCTCACCGGTCGCATCTTCGTATCCATTCACCAAAAGATAATGGAGAATCCCAGATTTTCTATAGTACATAAGTGCTCCAAGAACTCTGCGGTTTTGCACTTCCTGTGAAACGATGCCTAGGTCCGCTGTCCAATTGTTTTGTGGCTTGAACCCAATGCTTTGAAGGGCATCACAGAGGTCCCACAATTGCAAACAAGGAGTGGGTGGCGGGCTCGAACTGCAATCTGGAACGTTCAATGTTTTTTCGGCCACCTGCGATTGCGACAGCGCAGCTTTTCCGGTTGACTGATAGTAGTAGGTCGACACCATTGATGCGACAGCAGCCCAGCACCAGTATTCGTTACACTGGCCCTGGAAGGTGATCGGGAGGATGTTAGACATTTGACCCAGCCTGTCGCTTACTTACTGCTGCCTTTGCTTTTCAAGGCGTCGGCGATTGCTCCCACCGCAACATTCAACCCCACACTAAACTCTGCACAGGTGTGGTTAGTCAGAGTCGCCCCCATGAGCTGGCTCGAAGTAGGCGTGCTCCCGCACGAACTGCCTTTCGGCAACTGATATGTGTGAATCAAAAGGCCCGCATAAAAATGAGCATAAATGGGACCGTACCCAGCACCGATGATTACCTTCTTAAGCGGTTGACTGGCCAACGCGACTCCGCCCAGCACATGTGGATACTTGTCCCAGGCCGAACTTTTTATATCGAAGGCTTTCGGATAGTAGTTGAAGAACGCGAACAAATCCTGCTTTTGTACTTTAGCTGCGACGATGGTGTTCGATGAAGAAACAAACGACAATTCGCTAATCTTGCGAATTGGGACTCCGACGCTGAAGTCTGTGTGGTAGCGACCCTCGTTGTCGAATGTCTTGCTGGTCAGGGTCACCGTGTTCGATCCGTCATCGGGAACGATCTCCGGCGTGAATGTTATGTCCGAGGGAACGTAATACGTATCGAACGACGTAGCGTCCCAGAATCCCTTCTCCACCTTGGCTTCTCCTCCTCCCCCTCCGCTGGTTCCCATCCCAAACAACTGCAATAGCCCCACAAAGTGATCCAAATAAGCCGGAATTTTCGACTTTGAATCCAACGTGTACCGCATTGAATGTCCAGTAGGATCGTAGTTGAAATACAAATAGAGCAGATATACGTTACGCCGTCCGAAAATCCGGTTATTCTTAGAGAACGCTGCCTCGTCCCAATCTCCGTCCCCTTGATTAAAGACGTACCAATTCTCTTTATCGATGTCCTGAGGCTTTCCGGCTATCTTGTCTTTCCAGGTGACTGCGTGGATCACGATGTAGTCTTTTGGTCCTGGGAAATCTGACTTCTCGCCCGATTTGCATTTTACAATCGTGGCGCGGCCGTCGCGATCCTTGGGGCCATTCGCACAATTGCCCATCGTCAGCCAGATAAGATCTTTCGCGTGTGCCCTGTACACAATAGCTTTCGTCCTGTCGTACAACTCCTTTTCTTTCACGTCAGTGCCGGGCTCGTTTGGCGGCGCGACTAGAGAGATGGGCATCGGCGTGTCACTTATCCATGGGGAACTCTTCTCGCTGGCGGGCAGTGTGGAAGGAAGACATAAACTTAGCGCAACGAAGAGCAGGCTGAGTTTCATAATTGTACCTTGAACTTTGCGTGCTCAAAAGCGGTAACAAGCTCTAGGGTAATGCCGTGATGGTATACACTAGAATGACGACCCCGGCAACTCTAATCATTGCAGAGCGAGAAGGCGACGATCTCGCCAACGCAAACTGTCCCGGCGTCAATTGGAGCGTATTACCAACGACATCCAACAGCGCGGTGACGTTTTCAGTGACAATCCCCAATGCCTCAACGTATTCTTGGTTGCACGCTTCTCTCCTTCGTCGAGCAAACGACCGTGCACGATTCTATCGCGCCGTCTACGTGGTCCCTCGGGCCGGGCCGCATATAGCTGTTGCATGTGTTCCAGAAGAAATCCAAGATTGGAATCAAGCCAGCCGAAACCCGAGATTGAGCTGATTAGATCGCGTCTCATGCAAACCGAAGAAGAACACGCCAGATGGCCAGAGGCTCAGATCAGATAATAACAGGCATGAGCAAGAGAATTCAGATCTAAGAAGGCAGCGGCAACGTCTTCGCCGACATCGGTCTGCCTAAGCCAGAAGAGCGTCTCGCCAAGGCCGACCTTGCGATCCGCATAGCTGAGACTATTCACGCGCGGCGACTCACGCAAACTCAGGCCGCACGTGTTCTCAAAATCGATCAGCCCAAAATCTCACGGCTCTTGCGCGGCCAGCTTTCGGGTTTCTCCACAGAGCGGCTTACGAACCTTTTGACCCTGCTTGGCCGGGATGTTGAGATCACTGTGAAGTCTGCGCTGCGTTCACGCCGCCAGGCGCACCTGCGCATCGTCGCCTCCGCACTGTAAACCATGCTCCGCAAGTGCCTCGCCCCCACCTGCGGATTCGCTACTAGCGACTCATCGAAACCCCCGCCAGCATTCTCTCCGTTGTTTCCGCCCTCCGCCTACAACCCACCGTGCCTGTCGAATAATCCTCATTTAGCTTGGGTGCATGCGCTGGTTTGATGTTCTCCGCGCTCCGAGATTGCTGCATCCCGGCGAGTGATTCCTTCGCCTTCGGTCTCCACTAGCACTCCGCGCGCCAACAAAAAACGCTGTCACTCCTGCGTGCGGCCCGTTCCGACCTGGACGCGCCAATCTCTCCGCTTCTATCCCCTGTTTCCCATCCTTGCTCCCCCCGCTCTGGTTGAAGGGAGCAAGGACTCCCCGAAACAGGAGGACAGGAAAAATGAAAATCGAACAAGCAAAACAGATCGCAAGCAATGCAATCGAGCAACTCCGGCAGGCTCTAGAAGCGGGCCACAGTGAGCGGCTCAAGGGGTATCTCGCGGCGATAGCACGCTTCCGGCGCTACTCGTGGGGTAACGTGATGCTCATCGCGTCGCAGAAGCCGAACGCGACGCACGTGGCGGGCTTTCACGCGTCTCACGTCAACTTCGCCGCCGCTCGCAAAGTTCACCAGCGTGTCCGGCTTGCTCGGAGACCTTCACGCTAGACGCAACAGGGATTCCTCGGGTCCGCTCGCGGGCGATCTACTTGCAGCCCTCTTCACCTCAGGTGCGACTATTCCAGACTTTGAGCTGATCCATTCCGTTTTGGTTCTCGCTTTCACGCCGACCATTCACAGGACCTATCGTGAAGTCCGCGCCTGGTTCCGAGAACTCGAACCGGACGATATCGCGCAGCAGATTCTCGCGTTCTTTCTGGAACTTACGGCTTCGACGCCTGTAGAGACTCTCAACGCCCTCTTGCCAATCATGCTGGCGCGGAGCCTGCGCAAGAATGCTTTCCGTTGGGCCGAAAAGGAAAGTCGCATACTCCTTAAGCGAGACCGGGAACGGGAAGGAACACGGAAGAGCAAAGAACCGACTGCAGAGGATAATTTCGAGAGTCTCTCCATCTTGAATGACTTCCTCGACTACTGCTGCCAAATTGGAGTTCTTTCCAAATTTGAGCGCGACCTGCTCATTAAGATTAGAATTGAAGGATTTCTGATGAAAGAAATCCCTTCGACGAATCCAGTACTATCAGCACGTGCTGTCGAATCACGAATCCAAAGAATTCTCAAAAGACTCCAGAAGATTGCACTTCAAGGCGTGGAAGGACAGCTCGCGCCTACAAAAATTACGCAACCCGAAGAATCCAAAGGAAGAACAAATCCTTCGCCGCAGCCGCGTGTTTTTTCTTTGCGTAGTTTTTCCGACTTCTTGCCCATTAGTAAGAGTAGAAGGCAACTCTCGCTGGACTCCTCACCGAAGCAGAGTGAATGCAAACAGCAACAGTTCGCCGCACCTCAGCGGATTCTGTCGCCAAACACCACAACTCTGTCCTCGGCAAGTAGGCGCACTCGTGTGATTCCGGGAGCAGCTCCGCAGCGGCAAGCTGCTATTCAATCTTCAGGCTTCCCACCTACACTAGCCCGCCACACGAAGTCCGGCGAGAGATTGTCTTCGAATCCCGATGCGGGACTGCCTCGCATCATCCGAAAGGAACTCGCCGCCAATGAAGAAATTCTTCCGAAGCAAATTCGTCGCTCGCTGGCTCCGGCCCGCGTTTTTCGCATTTTCCTTATCTCTCGTTCTCTCGACGGCTGCCTTCGCTCAAGCGGCAGGTGGGTCGCCCTGGGAGAACGCTGTCAACGTCTTGATGCAGGCGTTCACAACCACTATCGCGCGTGGTCTGTCACTCGTCTCCATTGTGGTCGCCGGTCTGACTTTCGCTTTTGGTGAGGGCGGCTCGAAGCGAGTGCTCGCTGGCGTGCTTTTCGGCGTTGGCATGGCCATCGCGGCAGTCAACTTCCTCGCTTGGCTCTTCCCCTGATTCGTCCACGCGCTAGGCGGTTTTCCCAAAGACGACAATGACGACGGGAAAAAGAATCAACACGGTCTATCGGACTCTCCATCGCCCGCTCACTGTTCTTGGTGCAGAGAGAAAGCTCTTCTTCTTCGCCATGTGCATGGGCGCAGCGACCTTCAACATGCTTTCGAGCCTGCTGGGCGGCATCTTGATGTTCTTTCTTCTATACCTTGCCGCTCGGTGGGCCACGAACACTGACCCACAGATTCTTCGATTCCTCCTGTCGGCAGCCAAATTCAAGACGCAATACGACCCGGCCAAACTGAGTCCGGTCACGATTCACCGAGTCTCGAATGCTTAATCTCAAAAAAGTCCTGAAGCCCTACACTGAAACTGGCGCGCTCAACGAACAGGTGAATCTGTACGGCTTCGTTGACCAACACGCCTTCCTCACCAAGTCCGGCGATGTAGGCGTGATTCTTCAGGTTCGCGGTGTGGATTATGAGTGTTTGGACGGGAATTCGCTCGACACGCTAACAAAACGCCTTGAATCCGCGCTAAGGCTCTTCGATGAGAACTTTCGTATCTACCAGTACCTCTTCAAGCGTAACAACGAGCCGATCCCCCACAGGAAGTATGCAAACCCCATCGTCAACACAGCCATTGAGAATCGCATCCGACACTTTGCGGAGAAGTCCGACAAGCTTTACTCGGTGCAGGTTTTTTATGTTGTGCTCTTCGAGGGCTTCCGCTACAAGAGGGCGCTGCTAAAGTTACTCGCAGAGCTTCACAGAAATCCCAAGAAGGCCCTCGACGACCTGCTCTCTGCATTGTCATCGCGCAAACAGGTTGTTCTGCTCGACTGCGAAATCACCAAAGCACTGGCAACTCTCCATCAAAAAGTGAAGAGCTTCATCCTCCAAGTCAGCGATTTCGTTCAGGTCGAACTCCTCGGCAAGCAGGATACTTTCCGTGTTCTAAAGCGACTGTTGAACTTCGCGCCCCACAAACTCCAGCTCGCGCGGCTGAAGCACGACACATTTCTCGACTACTATCTGTGCGAATCGCACCTGGAGTGCCATCGCGGCCATTTGAGGCTCGACGACTACTATGTCAAGGTTCTGACCCTCAAAGAACCTTCAGCCCAGAGCTTTCCGCTCATCTTCAAAAATCTTCTTGAAGTGCAGGCTAACTTCCACATCGTCACGGAGTGGAAGAAAGAGGATTCTGGCAAGACGCGCAAAACGATTCAGTCGAAGCGCCGCCACTTTCATAACACCAAACGCTCGCTAATGAGCCATCTCAATGTCTCGGATGCGCCACCAACGGACGTTCTGGTAGACGATTCGAAGGAAGCCCAGGTCCGCGAACTAGGCGCAAGCATCAAGGAACTCGAAATCGAAGGCAACTACTTCGGGCAGTTCTCGCTAAGCGCCGTCATTTATGACCTCGATCCCGCGAAAGTGGAGACCGCTTGCGCTGACTTCTACAAGGTTTTCAGCGTTCACGACGCGCAGCTCTACGAGGAACGATACAACCTCCTGAATGCGTTTCTTGCGACCGTACCGGGCGGGTCGGCCTTCAATCTTCGTTCCATGTACTTGCTCAACACCAACTATGCCGATTTCTCGTTTCTGTTTACGCTCCACTGTGGCGAGCCTGAGAACCGGCACTTGAGACAGGAATACCTCGCAGTTCTCGAAACCAATCACAACACTCCGTACTTTCTGAACCTTCACCACCGCGATGTGGCCCACACGATGATTCTGGGTCGCACGGGATCGGGCAAATCGTTCCTCCTGAACTTTCTCATCACGAACATGCAGAAGTACGACCCGTACACATTCATCTTCGACTTGGGCGGCAGTTTCGAGAGCCTCACGCGGCTCTTTGGCGGCACGTATGTCCGCGTCGGCCTGAATTCGCCCGGATTCAAGATCAATCCCTTCGCGCTGCCGCCCACCAAGGAGAACCTTGATTTCCTGGCCCTCTTCGTCAAAGTTTTGATTCAAGGCGCCTCACCGCTGGGACTGACGCCTTCGGAGGAGCGCGACCTCTATCAGCAGATTGAGAACTTGTACGAAATCGAGCCAAGCCTTCGCACGCTCACGGTGCTGTCGAATACACTTGACCGGCGTCTCGCCGACCGCCTCGCCAAGTGGACCACAGGCGGGCAATTCGATTTCGTCTTCGACAACGCCGAAGACACCGTCACCTTCTCCCGTTTCCAGTGCTTCGATTTTCAGGGGATGAATCAATACCCCGAAGTGCTGGAGCCGTTGCTCTTCTACATCCTGCATCGCGCGAACGCCGTCATCTGCGATCCGAAGATCAGCCACATCTTCAAGGCATTCTTCATTGACGAGGCTTGGCTATTCCTAAAGAACCCGATCATCAAGAGCTACATCATCGAGGCGCTGAAAACCTGGCGGAAGCAAAACGCTGCGATGATCCTCTCGACACAATCGCTCGACGAACTTCGCAAGTCGGAAATCCTCGACATCATCGTCGAAAGCTGCCCGACGAAAATCTTCCTCGCGAACCCCAACATGGACCGGGAGCTGTATCGCCGCCAGTTCAATCTCAACGACAACGAAATTGAACTGATCTCGACGCTCCGCCCCAAGCAGCAGCTTCTGATCAAGACGCCGGAGCTGGCGAAGGTCGCCAATCTCGAAGTGGATGCGAAAAGCTATTGGCTCTACACCAACGATCCGTTCGACAACCGCAAACGACGGGAAGCCTTCCAGACCTTCGGTTTCGAAAAGGGATTGGAAGTCTTAGCGGGAGAGCAACCGTGAGGATTGCTTCTTGCGTGGATAGCCGGCCAACTTGACGATCCGAATTGACGGACTAAATCTGATGCTGATTCCGCAAAGGCTCACTTAGGCTGTCGGAAGCTTTCGTCTAATTGTGGACGCCGTGCGGACCACCTGGATCTGGACGACGAACGCAGCGAGGGACGACACTACGCCAATAATGAGCGCGATCGTGCCGACCCGAGGGTAGTACTTTACAAGCAGACCTAGCGCCAATGCCGTTGGCGCGACAGCGATTGAGAGAACGGCAGTCCATCGTGCCGCCCCATCTGTGTAGAGGCCCATCCATGGTGAGGAGGCAACTGCATCTCCGAGATCCTGTCCCTTCTGAATTCTCCTGAGGAATCGGAGATCGAGTAGGAGGAACAGGTTGATAACCAAGAACGCTAGAGGCACAGCCACGACGCATAGCTGACCGGGGACGGGCAATCCCAACAGGCTAACATCCTGGATTTCCTTCTGCTTCTGCTCCATAAGCGTGATGGCATCTTGAAGTGGTTTTTCACGCAGTTCCGACCAGTGCTCCCGTATCCCAGGTAGAACTATTTCGCCGGTGCTGCCGGTCAATGACAACTGCGACCATAGCCCGCTTTGTTTGAGCCAATCCCTAATGTTGCATTTCGAGCAAGCCTCGCGGAGTTGGCTGCCTAGGTCGCCTTCAACTATGAACTGGTTCTCACCGAGGCCACGGCCGCGTGGAGGGCTCCACAAATCGCGACTCTCGACATCGTCCAAAGGTGTCCACCAGCCAATCCGCTTAGGAGGAACTCCAACGTACTTGGCACTGTCACCCTCTGCCGGATTTAAGTCCAAATAGGCTCGAAACGTGTATTCGCCTGGAAATCGGCGCCATCCTGAGGGACCCAGCCAAAAGTGGCGGACGACGGGGGGAGGACTTGCGTGGTCTCGCGAGACCGACAGCCTCGCCGTGCCCCAATCAGGGTGAAAATAGCTCACGGTCTTTGAAGAAGTGATCCAACTCTGCCAGTCCTGAATCGCTCCGTTCGTTGGTGGGGCATCGTATGACAATATCGGAACGATTTTCCAATCTGGATTCATTCCCTCACCGTCCTGAACCTTGAAATCCAGTTTTGAGTCCAGAAACGAAGTGATATCGCGCTCCCACAATCCCCACGCCGCATACGTTGACGGTAATAAGCTGTTCGTTCCAATGAAGCCTCTTACGAACCGCTCATAATCCGAAATCTTCAGGTCGCGTATCAAATACGCTTCATTGAGGGCCTTTCGATAGTCCACCTTTGCAGGCGCGAAGAGGAGCACGAGCGCAGTGGCGGCTACGATAAGACTCAGCTTATGCCAGTTGCGGGCGGATTCTATTAGCTCTTTCCCGTTAGTCATCGACCTTTGCAGTCCCACACCGAACACACGAAAGGAGCAATTGTAATGGTACAAGCGAATGTAGCTAAGTCTTACAACATCTTCAAACTCCTTTGTTTGACGCTCTTCATTATATCCGCCCTTCCTGTGCGCGCCGCGACCGACACGGCTCGCGTCGTAAAGTACAGCCAAGACGACATCGTAACCGTCCACGCGAAGCTACGCTACTCGACGCTCATCGTGTTACCCGAGAACGAAGAGATTCTCGACTTCACCACGGGCGACAAGGATTTTTGGATCATCAATGGCGCGCACAATCTCTGCTACATCCATCCGGCCCAGGCCGGCATTCGGAGCAACCTGAATCTCATCACGGCGAGCGGCCACGTCTATTCGTTCCTGCTTGAGGAAATCAGCAACGAACCGAACGTCGAACCGGACCTGAAAATCTTCATCGAGCCGAAGGAGCAATCCGGCGTCGGTACCGACGCTTTTGCCCGGAACTATGTACCTGCCAGCGAAGCAGAAGCTTATCAACGAGAAATCCAGACCGTTCGAGACCAAGCGAATGCCCAGGTTCAAGCCGCCCAGGCGAGCGCCAAACAGCAGATTGAGAAATTCCGGTCTGAATATGCGACGAAGCTTCAATTCGACTACCAGTTAGACCACAAAGCGACCGGCGAGCCATTCCTCGTCTCTGCGATCTTTCACGATGACCACTTCACCTATGTCAAGTGCGCTGCTTCCGAGAAACCGGCGATTTACGAAATCAAAGACGGCAAGCCGAACCTCATCAACTTCGACTTGGAGAACAGTGTCTACATCATCCCGAAGATTGTGGACGCGGGCTATCTGGCGATTGGCAAGAAGAAGGTCACCTTCACGCGGCATCAGCAGTAAACCGAGCGGCCAACCTCATTGCGACGAAAGAGAGAACCGATATGACCGAACAAACTACCTCGCCAGCCACCTCACCGATTCAAGACAAGGCACCCAAGCCGCCCGGCCTGATGCCCAAGAATGTTCAAGCGTGGGTGATGCTCAGCCTCGCCTTGCTGATGGTCGTAATCATGTGGCTCACAGGCGGGAAGAAGGCGCAGACCGCCCCGAAGTCGAGCGTTGCCACCTTGCAGTCCCCCGCGACGACCGAAGTAAACGAAGCGCAGATTACAGCCCTTCAGAACCGGATTCAAGAGTTGCAGCGCGAGCAGCAAACCGCCATCACACAGCAGAACAAATTCTTTGGCTCGCTCCAGTCCGGGCCACAGCCCGCCGCTTCCGCCCAGGTCACTGGCGAGGCTCCACAGCCCCCACCGCCCGATCCAGTTCAGGAGGAAAGGAAGCGGCGCGCCTACGTGTCATTGTTCTCCTCAAACGTCGCCCTGAGCTACCGGAAGGAGCTCGCACCGTCACAGCAACCTTCACCCGACGCCCAGCCACAGAACGAAACAGCGGGATTCCCCAATCTCCAAGCGCAACCGCTCGACATGAACCAACTCGCTCAGATCCTCAGCCCGATGCGACCTCAGCCGCCGTTGGCAGGAGTCTCGACAGCCGCCCTCCAGCCGCGCAATCAACAGTCTGGAAATACAACGGCAGAGAAAGAAGAAAAACGCGCACGGGAAACCTCTTCCACTTCAAACCCGCTCGACGCTGCAAGCGGCAAAACCTACGTTCTCTTCGAGGGTACGATCCTCGAAACGGTCCTCTTGAATCGCCTCGACGGAGACTTTGCAGGTCCCATCGAATGCCTCGTTACCAACGACATCTACTCGCACGACCGCCAGCACCTCTTGATTCCTTCCGGCACGAAGGTTCTCGGGGAAGCCAACCGAGTGGACACATTCGGCCAGACGCGACTCGCCGTCGCTTTTCACCGCCTGATCATGCCAGACGGGTACTCCGTCAGCCTCGACCAGTTCAAAGGGATGAATCAGATCGGAGACACGGGTCTCCGCGATCAGGTCAACAATCATTACCTCAAAATCTTCGGCGCTTCGCTTGCCGTAGGCGCAATCGGCGGCATCGCCGAGGCAGGCTCGGGCGGCGTTCTGACTCAATCCGGCACACAGAGCATTCAGCAAGGCGTGGGCGAGAGCATCGGCCAGACCTCGCAGCGCATTCTCGACAAATTCCTAAACATTTTGCCGACCGTCACAATCCGCGAGGGCCATCGCGTGAAGATTTACCTCGCTGGCGACCTCGCTCTTCCCGATTACGCAAACCACAAGATGCCCTCTGACTTGTAGCCCTTAGCGGCGACCACTGAGATTCACGACCTCACGAAAGGAGAACTCCCGATGAAAAAGAAAGCCCTTGCAGTCTTGCTCGTCATGGGCCTGTGCGTGGGCACAGCCTCCGCGCAGTTCGGCTTTGGGATCGTCTATGACCCGACCAACTACGCCAATGCTGTGCTTCGTTACAGCCAACTCGTACAGCAACTCAATCAGCTCAGGCAAACCTACGCGCAAATCCTGAACCAGTACAACCTGGCCCTTCGGATGGCCCAAAATATTCAAACCATGCCTGCGCGCTACCGCGCTCAGTTCTCCAATTGGCGGAACGTGGTTGCGCCCAACACTTACGGCAACACGGGAACGTGGGTCACCGGCATGAACACAGGGAGTGCGGGCGCGGTCAACGCAGGATACCAGCAGGCGACGGTCCCGCTCCTCCAGTACAACAGTCAGGAACTCACTGGGATGACCCCGGACGAGCTCGACCGCGTGAAATCGCAGTACGCCTCCGTCGAACTCGCCGATGGCGCAAACGTCACCTCAATGTCAACCATCGGGGCAATCCGCGACGACGCCCAGAATATCGAGAATCAGATGAACAACGTTGAACAGGACTCGCTGTCAAACGATCCGAACCTCAACACTGAAGTCTCTGTGTTGAACAAGATCAACGCCACCAACGTCCTCACCCTTCGCACGGTTCAAGATTCGAACAAGCTGTTGCTGTCTTTGCTTGAGCAGAACGTGATCGCGGCGAAGCAACAGCGCGAAGCCACCGCCAACTCCATCAATGCGGAAATCGAGCGCCGCGCAACCCTCGCCGGCAATCTCGCCCAGGTCACCAGCACACTCGGCAACTCGCTTCAGAACTACAGAATTCCGTAATCCGCTAGCCCCTAAAACGTCGAAGGAGCCGCCCATGCAGACTGACTTCCTGCAGTTCATCTATCAGGCCATCAACAACATGCTCACGCAGAACCTCGGCTTCTTCGACGCCATGGGCCAAAATCTCTTTCGCATGTTCGCCACCATCCTTGTCGCCTGGTACGGAATAAAGATGGCACTCGCCGCCGCGAGCGGCCACCATTCACTTCATTTCGAGAGCCTCGCCAGCCTCATCCTGACCATCAGCTTTGGCTTCGGCATGGTCAACTATTACAACCGGCCCATTCCCGGCATCGGCTCAAGCTTCCACAACCTCATCACCGACGAATCTCAATTCCTTGCCAACAAGATCACGCAGAATCAATTGCAGACGGTGATTGACGGGGTGAGCGACTTCGAGGCCCGCCTTGATTCGCCGACGTTCGGAGATTTCCTCGGGACCGCGATCTACGTCATCATCATTATCTTGCTGGCGGCAGCGCAGGCCATCACTATCGTTGTCGTGGCCTTCGGTTTCATCGCCACGGCTGTCTGCGTTTTGGTGGGGCCGATTTTCATTCCGTTTTTCATCGTTCCGCAGCTCGAATGGCTCTTCTGGGGTTGGTTTAAGGCGTTCATCCAATATGCCTTCTACCAGGTCATCGCAGCGGCGGTCGTCTACATCATTGCTAACCTGCTTGTCGGGACGCTTCGTCTCCCGCCGTCCGGGACACTCTCTACTGTCCAGCTCATGGCCTGGTTCCCGGTGCTGCTTATCACCTTCCTCGCCTCCATTTATGCGCTTCTGAAGATCCCGGTCCTGACGAACCACATCTTTAGTGGCGCTTCCGGCGGCTCTTCCGGTGCGCTGCTTGGGTTTCTCGCCGCTCGCCTGAAAGCGTAAGAGCGAGGCAACAAATCACAACAATTTTGGGAGCAATTCTGCCATGAGCAACGACTCAAGTTTTCACGACGCGAAGCGGCTCTATTTGGAGCAATACGGTGATCCGATGGTGACGAACACCTACCTCAAGATTGCACTGGTTTTGCTTGCGCTGGTTGCAGTGGGCCTCGGGCTGATTGATCTACGAACGATTCGCACCTTCCAGAACTTCCGCCCGCTTGTGATTCGGATTGACCAGTTAGGCCGGGCCGAAGCACTGAGCTACAGCAACTTCGAATACAAGCCCCAAGACGCCGAGGTGCGCTATTTTCTCTCGCAGTTCTGCCAGCTCTATTACGGCCGAAACCGCTACACCATCAACGGCGACTTTTCGAAGTCGCTCTATTTCCTCGACGGGAAGCTCGCGACCGACATCATTGACGCCTACAAAAAGAGCGACATCATCAAGAGCTTCCTGACCGACCCATCCAAGCCCGAGATCGACATCGAAGTGAAGAACGTGGCCATCGAGGAACTCGACAAGCCCCCCTACCGCGCACGCGTGGATTTTTACATGGTGTACTATTCGCCCGCCGACCACAGCGAGCTGAAGCGCACGCTCTACACCGCCAACTTCGTCTTCTTCTTCAAGACCAACGTCCCGAACGATCTCATTCCCATCAATCCGCTCGGCTTGGCCATCACGTATTTCCGCGAAGACGAGGCCTTCAAGTGAAACACGAGTTTGGTTGCCCGATTAATCGAGAGTTAGAGATAGTCTCGCGCTCAACCACATTTTGTGGCCTTCATTAACACGATTAGATCGGAGGACGTATTTCGACCTTGTCCTTCTGAGGCAAGATGTAAGTTTTTACGATCTCTTTGTACTCATCTTGATTTGCTATCCCGTCGAAGGTTCCTCGTGCCCATGAAAGATCAAGCAAGAGTCGAGACGATGCGACAATCGCACTGCGAGTTCGGACCGGGTTCTCCTGCGGATTTATGCTGGGCGTGTCCGGCGAATCGCTAAAAAGAACCGAACCAACAAAAGAACCATGTACTGTCCCGGAGAACTGTCGGTACATATAGAAGAAGCGAGGTATCGAGTCCTTGAAGATTTTTCCGGGGCTGGAGAATTCGGGACAAAACCAGTAGGGCTGTAGTTTGAAATTCCCTATAAAGTCATCGACACGTTTGACGTCCGGCCCCTTTAGTTGCTGCCGCATTTTGTCGAGCTGCTCCTGATTGTGCCTTTTAAGCTCGCTCGATGTATCAGGGTCGCCGATCGCTTGGATAAGATAAGAACACATAAACTTGAACGCCATGTACTCGGAATCCTCGGACTTCGAAACGATGGCATAGCAACTCGCGAGCACGTCCAAGAGTGTACGAATCAATGTGGGCGTGACCTCCGTCCAACCTGTCTCGCACAGACTTCGTAGCGAACGGTGCGTAACAATCGCGACCCGATGAAGAGTAAATAGAGCCGCATGGCTGACTGGACCTTCAGCCGTCTTTTCCTGTTTGGCGGCGGCTTCGGTTTGGATACGCACGGCGTACTCAATAATCACGTCGTGCAGCATTGCGAGATCGTCTGCAATGGGCCAAAACCCTTGTTGGTCCGCCATCATCACTCCCGGTTACTGGGGCTTATTCTAGACTCTCTTGCCTGACCGCCAGCAACTCTGATTTGTTTCGCCCAGTGTCTCGTCATCCACCGTTTGATTACAGAGGCTTCTCTAAATGGTCGCCAACGCACTTCTCCTGTCTGTCGCAGTACTGCTCGCCGTTGCTTTCTATCTAATGGGTGAGCTGAAGTTCCTGGTTCCATACCGAGCATTCCTATTCCGCGAGTACGGATGGGCACTTGCTGCCTTCTTCGGGGCCTTGTTTCTAAACTTCTTCGCAGGCGCTTACGTCCTCATCCGCAAGTTCCTACTCAAGGACACAGGCCGCAAGCTCTCCCACATCGACAAGCAGTTCCACCTCCGCCACTCCGATCTGCCGGTTCAACTCGACGAAGAAGAGAAGAACTGAAATGTCCCGCTACGAACCATTCGATCCTCAGGAACTCCGTGAGCCAGCCGTTGGCCGCGAAACAGGCCGGGAAAAGAAGCCGGAAGACAATTCGCCCAGTGTTGGACGAGGCGGATCGAGCGCCGGGGAGCAAACGGACTCGCGCGACCGCACGGATAGCGCGCGAAACAAAGAGCCGCGTCCACGCCAGCGGCACAGAGACCGCGACCGCACCTACAATCTGCGCGAGTCCGAGATTCGCACGCTTGCTGAAATTGGAACCTTCCGCGCGCTACGAACTAAAGACCTCGTCGAATATCAATATCGGGGCAACGAGAAGCAAGCAGACCTGGACCTCACAAATCTGAAGGCTCAAGGACTCATCCAGCAGAAAACCATGCCCGGCACGGAGAAAGAACCTTTATTGACCCTTAGCTGTGAAGCCCGCGAATTCCTTGACCGGAACCGGCCTCAGGACGTGCCGCGAGACCAAGCCCTCTATCACGGCTTCGTAAAGCCACGCGAAGCTCGTCATGACGCGGAGGTCTACCGGCTTTATCAAAAGGTTGCAAACGACATCGAACGCGAAGGCGGCACGAAACTCCGCGTCGTACTCGACTTCGAACTCAAAAAGAACCTGTACCGCGACTTGGCGAAGTTAAGAGACCTGTCACCGGAACAGCAGGCGCAAGAGAAAGAGCGAATCGCACAGGAACACGGTTTGAAGGTCGTTGACGGCAAGATTCCGCTACCCGACCTGCGAATTGAGTATGAGACACGCGACCACGAGCAGGCACGCGTTGACCTCGAACTCGCCACACAGGATTACCGCGAACGCGGAATCGCAGAGAAATCAAAGGCAGGCTTTTCGATCTACGTCCCCGGAAACGAGGCGGATCGCTTGCGTGCAGCTCTTAAAGACCCCGAACTCACCCGCGAGATCCTGAACTTATGAAGATCCCAAGAGAACACATCGAAGCCTTTCAGACCTTTGGCTACACAGAGCGGGAAGCCCGCTTCCTCTGTATCGTTGCCGCCCATTCTGGGTACTTTACCCAACGGCAGTACACCGACTTTGGCCCCAGGAAGCCGGGCTGCATCGCCAGCGGATTCACAAACAAGCTTGTGGCACGCGGCCACGCTTCCGAGCACAAGTACCAGAACAACACGCGCGTTCTCCACTTCACCTTCAAACCCATGTACTGCGCGGTTGGCAAGGAGAACATCCGCAACCGCCGTGCGCACAGCTTCGAATTCATGAAGACGCGTCTCGCCATCCTCGACTTTGTCCTCCGCCATCCACAGCACGACTATCTCGAAGGCGAGGCCGAGAAGGTACAGTACTTCGAGGAACGATGCCAGATTCGCCCGCAAGAAATGCCGGGCCGCACGTATCGCGGCGCGAACAAGGTTCCCGACACCATCCGCTACTTCGTTGACAAATTCCCTCTATTTCTGGACTCCACTCTGAACAACGACCCGCGCGTGACGCTGACCTTTATCGATCCAGGTGAGGGGAATCTCGAAGCCTTCAAGACTCATCTCGATGCGTATTCTTCGTTTCTGGGCAGGGTCGGTCGCTTTGCATTCCTTTTTGCGAGCCCCGATGCTGGGCTTTTTACGGCGGCTGAGAAACTCTTCAAAGAGGTCGCGGACCCTCAGCCGGGCAACCTCTCGCAGCAAGTCGCCCGCTACTTCAAATTGCGAGCAGCCTTTGAAGCCAAGCGTTTCGAACTACTGAAAGACCCTGACATCGAATTCATGAACCACGCCAAGCAGTGCTTCGCAGGGCAAATCTTCGAGCGATCATTCGCGGAATGGAAAGCCGGTCGGCTTACACAAAGAGACCTGATCGCAGCGCTTGAGAACCGCCCTCGCCGCAAGCAGGAGATCGAATTCAAAACCTACCTGCTGCCCCATGACTATTCCTCGTTTGGACAGAACTCGCATTTTACTCAGAAAACCGCCTGAGTTCGGTTTTCTGCACGGTTTTCTGGTCGGTTTTCTACTCCCGTTCTCAACAAGACCCACAGAGACAATGAGATGCAAACCCAAGACGCCAAGATCAGGACGCGGGCAGAAACGCGGAAAGGGCGGGAGCGACCCCACCGTCGCCGCTTTCTGGCGGCTCCGGTCCCTTCGGGCTTCGGGGATCGCTCCCGCCCTTTCGCAACTGCGCGTTAAATCGTTGCCCGCGTCCCTAATCGAAATTCCTCAGCAATGAAAACCAGTTAAGGAGAGATGCCGTGTCCATCATCAAGAAACCAGCAGAGCCACCCAAGATCGTCACCATCGAGGTTCAACTCGAAGAACCATTGCTCGCAACCCTGAAGGCATACTGCGAATTCATAGACAGCACACCCGACCATGTCCTCGCGACAGCCCTCCGCCTCGTTTTCAAAAAGGACTACGAATTCAAGCGTTGGCTGAAAGCGCAGAAAGACATTCAGAAACCCCTTGCTGAGGACAAGCCGAACCGCACCCAGATTTCCGCTACGGCAGCCAAGCCATGATTCAGCGCATCATCAATTCGAAAAACTTCATTGCGTTCCTGTTGGCTTCGGCAACGGGGATGGCTCTCTATTTCTTGTATCCGTTCCCGTCGAGCAACCTCTTCCTACGCGTGATCGCTTTGAGGGCTCCGCTCGTTTATCGGGGAGCCCTTTCATCTTACGCAGTGATGCTCTTCACGACGCCCTACATCCTCTATTCCATCCTCCTCTCCGGGCTATACATCTTTACGCTGAGAGGAAGCCGTCGCCCGAAGCCTTCTCAGCTTCCCCCTTATCCGAACCCTCGCCTGCGCCGCCATCTCTCCCTTGTCGTCGGCGAAGTCTACAATCGCCGGAAGCCCATACCGGCAGAGAGCCCCAGTTGCCTCGCCATTCCTGAACGCGGTCTATATACGGGAATCGCCATCTTCGGGGCTATCGGAACCGGCAAGACAAGCTGCTGCATGTACCCGTTTGCCGAGCAGCTCTTCGCCTACAAAGCCGACAACAAAGACGAGCGCATCGGCGGACTGGTGCTCGAAGTGAAAGGGGACTTCTGCCACAAGCTGAAGGGGATTCTGGAGAAGCACGGACGCGGCGAGGACTACATCGAAGTGAGCTTGGATGCGGAGTATCGTTACAACCCCCTCCACAACAGCCTCGACGCCTATGCTCTGGCTTACAACGTCGCTTCGCTACTCAACAATCTTTTCGGGAAGGGCAAGGAACCGTTCTGGCAGCAGGCCTACACGAACCTCATCAAGTTCATCATCCTGCTCCACAAGATCGCCTACGACTATGTGACCTTCTTCGATGTCTACGAATGCGCCATTTCAGCGTCACTTCTGAACGAGCGCATTCAGGACGCCGAGCGCATCCTCTCGGCAGAAGCTCAAATCTACATCGCGGCGGAGGACTACACCTCGGAGCATCACACCGAGCTTCAGACGTTTCATTTCGTTTTCACTAAGACGAAGCAGATGTACCACGCCATCGCGACATCGGAACTCCGCGACTTCCTTTTGAAGAAACAAATCCAATTCAACGACGATGCGGACTCTGCGACGGACGCGGTACAGGCACGCAAACGCTCAGAGCTCGACGCCGTCAAGCGATGGTTCCATAACGATTGGCAGAGCCTTGAGCCGAAACTCCGCACGTCTATCGTCGAAGGCATCTCCGTATTCCTTTCGCTCTTCGACGACAACCCCGATGTGAAGCGGACCTTCTGCCCGCCTGCTGAGTGCTTCGACTCCGACGCTAACGCCGACCACCGACACGGCAAGCCGCTGCCTTCGTTTTCTTGGCTCATCGAAAACGGCAAGGTCTGCGCTCTGAACTTTCCCATCGGCATGAACGCCGGCCTTGCCAGGGCTCTCGGCGTCATGATGAAGCTCGACTTTGAACGTGCCGTTCTGAACCGCATCCCCATTATTGAAGCACACCCTAACCAACACTTCCGCCAGGTGCTTTTCCTGTGCGATGAATACCAACACTTCGCAACGGTCGGGGAGAACGAGCCTCTGGGCGATGAGAAGTTCTTCAGCCTGTCGCGCCAGCCGAAGTGCATTCCCATCGTAGCCACACAAAGCATCAGCTCGTTGAAATCCGCACTGCCCGGTGACTCCTGGCGGTCCCTTCTTCAGACGTTTCGGACGAAGATCTTCGCACTGTCGGACGACTTCTCCGCGAGTGTCGCAAGCGAACTGTGCGGTCGCGAGGACCGCCTAAAGGTCAGCTACAACATCTCGGAAAGCGGGCACGATGCCAATGTCAGCTTCTTGAGTGGGAAAGCCCTATCGAATCGCGCCAACGTAACGACCTCAAAGAGCTACGTCACCCACAACGACTATCGGTTCGACACCAAGACGTTCACCGAACTAAAGAACGCGCAGTCGGTCACGCTGGCCTACGACGGATTTAATCCGATGCCGCCCATGTTTTGCTACCTGAAGCCCTATTACAACGATGTAAACCGCTCTTACTTCGAACAGCTCGCGCGAGGAGAGCTCTAATGATCGGCTTCGAGACCATCCTGCCGTTCTTGCGGCCCATCGAGCATTTGATCCGCGACGACTCTATTAGCGAAATCATGGTCAACGGCGCGAACCGCGTCTTCATCGAACGCGCCGGCGTGCTTCAGGAGGTACCAGACCTAACCCTGAGCGAGAAGTCTTTAATGATCGCCGTTAAAAACATCGCTCGACGGCTCGGCGACGACATCTCCGAGCAAAAACCTATCCTCGACTCCCGTCTGCCTGACGGCAGTCGCGTCGCAGCCGTCATCCCGCCGTGCAGCATCCACGGCGTCACCCTCACAATCCGCAAATTCAACAGCCGCCACTTTACAGTCGAAGACTTGGTCAACACTGGAAGCCTGAATTTCTCGACTGCCGAGCGACTCAAAGCTTATGTAGACAACCGGCAGAACGTCCTCATTAGCGGCGGAACGGGCACGGGCAAGACGACTCTCTTGAACGCTTTGGGAAAGCTCATTTCGAATGACGACCGAATTCTTCTTATCGAAGACACTGCGGAGATTCAACTCGAAAAGCCAAACCTCGTTCGCTTCGAGGCTCGTCAAGCACAGGCAAGTCTTCCGGCCATCTCAATTCGTGACTTGCTGAAGGCATCCCTTCGACACCGGCCTGACCGCATCATCCTTGGAGAAATCCGTGGAGGGGAAGCGTTCGATTTGCTTCAACTCCTGAACACGGGCCACTCCGGTACGCTTTCGACGGTTCACGCCAGCTCCGCTCACCAGGCGATCTCAAGATTCACGAGCTGCGTTCTCCAAAGCGGCGTCGAATTGCCTTATCGCGCCATCAAGACCAACATCGGCGACTCGCTCAACGTCATCATTCAACTTGAACGGCGACCTGGCAGGCGTTTTGTCTCGGAAGTTCTAGAAATTGGCGGCTACACTGCCGACGCTGACCAATACAATTTAACTCAGGCTTTCGCCGCTATCTAGGTTTACCGGCCCCATTTCCCCGTAATTTCAGGAGGACCCATGACCCTCGCATCAAAATCCGTGTGCGACGAAGAGACCGTCAACAACGCCGAGAAGCTGGAGGTGTCGAACAATCAAATCCTCCTCGCTTGCATTCTGTTAGTACCAAAGGACGCGGCACCACTTTTGGCCCTCCTCAAGCAAGGGAATGGAGATTCCGGGCCAACTACTACCGGGCAAATCGCTGACATTCGCACGCTGAACTCGCCACGGCCTCAATCTGAATCCTGGCTGGCACATCCTGAAGCAGCCGACTACCTCGGTGTGTCCAAGAGCACGCTCTACCGTTTTGCGTGCGAGGGAAGAATCGAGAACCGCAAACTTGGAGGACGACTGGAATATAGCCGTTCGACCCTCGACAAATTCAAAGACCAACAGATTCGCCCCGCTCGGCGTCATCGCAGTCGCGGTATAATCGCGCCGACGCTCGGCTCCGGCAAGTGAGAGGAGCGTCAGTGGGACTCTACAAGAAAGGCAAGTCGCGGTATTGGTGGATGTCGTACATGGTGGATGGCGAGCAGTTCTGGGAGTCCACCAAAACAAGCTCAAGGAATGCGGCCCAGCAGATTTGGAAGAAGCGCGAGGCCGAGATTGCCTTGGGCAAATTCAAAGTCGGTTGGCCCGGTCAGCGGATCACGTTCGAAGAGCTCTGCGATGAGTTTGAAAAATCTCACTTCGCTGGAATCTCTGAGAACACGATTACCGGCTATCGAATCTATCTAAAGCACCTGAAGCAGTTTTTCGGAGGAGTCGTGCTGTTAAAAGTGACCACGAAGCTGATCGAAGAGTATCGCGATCATCGTCGGCAGCAACCCTCCGTTCGCTATAAGGGGCGCACCCTCAAGGGTGCTTCCGTCAATCGCGAACTCGAATGCCTCACGTGCGTGATGGACCTTGCAACACGCCGCCAGTATATCCCAGCAAATCCGGCTCGTGGAGTGAAGCACTTCAACGAACTCCGCGAGCGGCCAGACAAACAAATGCTCACGTTGGATCAAGAGAACCGCATTTTGAAAGCGGCCCCTCCGCATCTTCGCGTGGGCATTATTCTGCTCGTCCAAACGGGAGGAAGGACTTACAGCGAAGGGTTCCGGTTGCGTTGGAACCAAGTGGATTGGGAGCACCGACTCATCCGCTTGGGAAATGACGTGAAGACGCCGGGCTCTTCCGAACCGCTTCCGCTAACTGATTTGGCTTATCGAGTTTTGAGCGAATGGAAAAAAGAATTGGGGTCTAATTCTCCCTTCGTTTTTCCTAGTCCGCGTAAACCGGATCGCCCAATCAGGACCGTAAAGACGGCGTGGAAAGCCACGCTAAGGCGAGCGGGCGTGCCGCATTTTCCAATCTACAACTTGCGGCATGCTTTCTGTACGCGCCTGAGTTGGGTTGCGCCAGACGCTGTGATTCAACGGGCCATGCGTCACACCAGCCCCGAGACAAAGCGCCGGTATCAACTCAGCATGGTCGAGCAAGTTCGTGAAGCAATGGAGAAAGCAAATCAGCGAGTGTACGGAGATCAGGGCACGATTCAGTGATTTTACATGACACTTACATGACACCTGACGTTTCAAAAACAAAACTTGAAAATCAGGCTCTGTAAGTTGCTGAGAGAGAAGGAGAAGTTGGCTCCCCGGGCTAGATTCGAACTAGCAACCCTTCGGTTAACAGCCGAATGCTCTACCGTTGAGCTACCGGGGAACGGTTAGGAGAAAAAATTCGCCGCAGTGATGCTTGCAAAAGTGTAGATGACGCCGGGCGGGCAGTCAACGCAACAACCCTGGGCCGCGGCTATGCGCGTTTGCAGACGTCAACGCAAAACGAGGGAGCTAGGGTGGTCGTATAGCTCAGGAAATTACTGAAGTCTCTGTGTAGCGGAGTCGCGGCCGATGAGGTTCTCAAAAATCGCCAGCACATGGCGGCGATATTGGACGACTCGCTCGAGCAGGGGCCGTAGCCGAGGCTCGCGAACGGTTTCGCGGTCCCACTTTGCAAGCACTGCCGCAGGGACAGCGATATCTCTGCGAAGCTCGTCTGCCGTATGGCCGCGCAAAAAAAGCCCATAAAAAAAGGCCGCTTCGCGTTGCGGGAACTGAAAATCCTGCAACGCGTCTTCTACCGGGTTCGGCAAAGTCGCCATATCGAAATCGCAGTTTACAGATTTCGGCTCGCTCGTCAAGAGGCGTTCGGCACTGACGTTTTCATGGACAATATTGCTCCCCACTACATTTTGCGCGGTATTGACCGCCAGCATGTTGTCCTCCAAAAATCGCTTAGGAGGAAACAATGATCAAAAAGGTTAAGGAGGGCTATAAGGTGTTGTCGGAAAAGGGGAAAAATCTCGGTGGACCGTATAAGAGCAAGTCTCAGGCCGAAAAGCGCCTAAAGCAGGCCGAATACTTCAAGCACAGGAAACGCTAATCCCCTGCCTCCGGAACTCGTCCTGTACTGGTACCCCTGGCGGTGGCCACCCATCGGGGTGGGCGGGCAGGGCGCGATCGCAGCCGATTCACGAAGAGCCCGGCCCTCACCGAGCTTCGAACGAAGTGATCAACCTTCAATGGACCGGCAATATTCACATTCCGAATCCAGTGCAAACCACTGCTTGCGGCGCATCCACACTGCGAACAGTCCGGCGTGCCTCCGAAAACACACGGTTCCACGCGGCTTTCGAGGTCAGCCGAATAGTTCGTTGACATCTTCGCAAATAGGCACTCGTCGGGATTTTTCGGCGGGCGAAGAATGGCCTCGGCTAGCCCCTCATTGAACAGGAACTTGGGATATTGCGCGGCCAGACGAGGTAGCTCTCTCCCTAATGTCGCTCGATCACCAGGCGCAAGCATCTCCTCACTGCGCTCGCCAATCTGCGGAGTGTACGTACTCACCCAAATCCGATTCACCTCCGGGCGATCACTCCAGAAGGACACGTACTCTTCGAGATAGCCGGCGCGCTCCATCATCGGACGCGTAATCACCCAGTGGACGTTGACGTCGCGGCCTTCAATATTTTTCAGAATGCGGTCATACGTCGCCGGCTTGCGCCGAATATCGTGGTGCTCCGGCAGACCATCCACTGAGATCGCTACGCGTACCCGTGGCAGGCTCATCCAATCCGCCGGAACAGGAATCACGCCGCTGGTCACCACCAGCGCAAATATTCCCATCTCGCTTAGCGCCGGAAGAATCTGGCTCAGCTCGCGGTGTCGGACCATCGGCTCGCCACCTACCAGCGAAACGTGAATGGGCTTGTGTTTGCGCACAAGTTCCAATACGCCTTCAACAAGCTCTCGGCCGCGCGAATCGTTCAATTGACTTAGCGTCACACCGCCGCCAAGGTGCGTATCTCCATACGCATAGCATCCCGGGCAGCTCAGCGGACATTCTCGCGTAATCTCAATCGACAACATGGGCACCCTGCCGGTTAGGATTCTTCCCCAAGCGGCTAGGATCTCGCGCGGCGTGATGCTAGGGTTCGGGACGTTGGGATTCATATCGCTCTGAGATGCGGCTCACGCGCCACGCGATGCATGTAATTTGCATCCGGCAACGCGTCGCTATTGGCACATGAGCTATCGTTGCGATCACTCCTACGCCGGTTTTGTGCGATTGGAAAACCTCGGCGTTCGCCCAAGGTGGAAAGTTGGCTGTACTTAGTTGTCTTTGATGACGACGGTCCAAGGTCTGACTTCCCAACGCTTCACCAGGCCGTGGACCACATACGGATCGTTACGTGCGAATGATTCAGCGACCTTTGAATCGTCGCCGCGAAAAATTAGCAGCGCCTTGTCCGGGGGATCGGCGAACGCGCCCCCCAGCAGCAGCTCACCGCGAGCGTGCGCGTCCGCCGCCATCTTGAGATGTTCCTCGCGAAAAGCGCCGCGGCGCGCCATGTAGTCGTCAACCAAATCATAAATCATCGCGTAATAAGGCATCCTTTGCTCTCCCTCGCGGTTCTTTCAAACCAGCGTCTTCAGCACTTCGGGCGTAAACGAATTGAGCTCGTTAATGTGATTCTCGCGCACCTTCGCCGCCCAGGCGGGATCGGCCAGTATCGCTCGCCCGACCGCCACCAGATCGAAATCATCGCGCGCCAGCATTTCGACGAGCCGCTCCATGTGCGCGGCGCGTCCAGCGCCGTTGCCGTCGGTTTTTGGAGCTGGTGCTCTTCCCAACGAAACCGTGAAATCAACGTCCAATGAGACCGACCCGACTGTAATTGTTGGCTTGCCAGTGATTTTTTTCGTCCAGCCCGCGAGATTCAAATCGCTGCCCTCGAATTCTGGCTCCCAGAAGCGCCGCGTCGAGCAGTGAAACGCATCGATTCCTGCGGCGGCAAGCGGCTCGAGAAATCGGCTCAACTCGCCGGGCGTTGTGGCCAATCGTGCGGCATAGTCTTGCAATTTCCATTGCGAAAATCGCAACTGAATCGGAAATTTGGGCCCCACGCGTCGCCGGCATTCGCGAATCACTTCCACCCCAAATCGTGCGCGCTGGGCTAGATCGCCACCGTATTTGTCCGTGCGCCGATTGCTGCCCTCCCAAAAGAACTGATCGATCAAGTAGCCGTGTGCGCCGTGGAGTTCAATCCCATCGAAACCCACGCGCTGCGCGTCCGCCGCCGCCTGCCCGTAGATTCCGATCATCGCTTCGATCTCAGCGGGCGTCATCGGCTCGCCCACTTTTGTATCCGGCTTCAATAATCCCGATGGACTGATCGGCGCGCGTGGAAGCTTTGGCTCGCTGTGTCCTTGCACCGCGCCAACGTGCCAGAGCTGGGAGAAAATTCGTCCGCCCGCCCCGTGAACGCCCTCCACGACTCGCGCCCACCCGGCCAGCGCCTTCTCACCATACATGTGAGGCACGTCGGGCATATTCTTTGCTTCCGGGTGATTCGGCGCCGTGCCCTCGGTGAGAATCAGCCCCGCGCCACCTTCGGCGCGCCGCCGATAATACGCAGCCACATCCGCGCCGGGCACTCCGCCCGGCGAATGATTGCGCGTCATCGGCGCCATCACTGTACGATTCCGCAGCGTGACGCTGTTCAGCGTAAAGGGCGTGAAAAGCTCTTGGGTGTTCACCGTAATCCTTTCGGAAATGATTTGAGATGGAAGTGTATGCGATGCGTCGGCGCTGCGGGCGGATTCGACCGCTGAAACCGACCCCCGAGAAAATTGTCGAGTAGAAAAACGGAAATAGCTGATTCGGCGCAGGTTAGAGGGAGTTCTATTCGACAGCTGTTGCGAGCAGAAACTGAATGAGGCCAGTGCGGCCTCGCGGCTTTGGGTCTGCGAAACGCGAATACTTGCCGCGACCCTTCCGCGTTGCTCGAGGCAATCCGTTTGTGCCTGAGGGCGGGGACGAGTGCACCGCGTACACTGCGAATACATGCTGCGAGAAAGGCAGCGCATTGGAAGGCGCTTCGCGCCGCGTTTATAAGGCAGGGTTGAAACCCTGCCCTTCCACCCAACCGGCGCGCTCTGTCTGCGCGGAGATGTAGCTTGGTCCCGGGCACGTTGGCGCTCCCCTCGCAGCTCGGGGCGAGCGGTTGTTGCGACGAAATGTCCACAATCCAGAACATCGCAATCTCAGCCTACAAGAAAATTTGAAATGCAAGTGAAAAAAAGTCTGTGGACTGCAGGCCGACCACGAAATTGAGAATGCTCAACCGGTTCTTTGAGCTATGCGCTCAACGATTCGTATATACTCCGCGATTACTAATCTCGTCTGGGAATTTGCAATGAACTGGAAGCCACGTCTAAATCCCTGGGTGTTACGCGGGCTAGGTCTGTTCGTTGTCCTTGTCTTGTTCGTGCTCGTTCTTAATTTGTGCCTGGTTGCTCTGGGATTTCGCGCATACACGATCAATTCAGCAGCGATGGCTCCCACACTACAATTTGGTGAACACATTCTTGTCAATTGGCGTGCGTTCAAAAACGCTTCTCCTCAGCGAGGGGATGTCGTCACGTTTGTGCGGCCGGATGTCGGTAAATTTGTTTTTGTAAAGCGTGTGATCGCTGCGGGCGGTGATGTGATCGAAGGGGAGGGTGATATTGTGAAGTTGAATGGTGCCATTCTGCACGAGCCGTATATCGCGCCAGTCGATACGTCGATACCGCCACCGCCCTCTTTCGGACCTGTTACAGTTCCTGCTGGCAAGTTTTTCGTGATCGGCGACGCACGGCAAATTAGCAACGACAGCCGCTATTTCGGTTGCGTTGATTCGAAGAACATTCGCGGGAAGGTCACGTACATCTACTGGTCGAAGGAGCCCTCGAGAGACTGGACACGGGTGAAGTGACGGGCGGTTTTTCTACATGGATTTGCGCAGGTCGCACTCAACTCCGAACCTTGTCGACCGTAGTTTTGCGATGAGAAATCGCAGGCGAGAACGGATTACAACGGTTGGACGCTGTCAGTTTCGGCTGTCGTGCCAGACCGAAGCCTGAGTAGTACAACCTCTGGGACACCACAGGAATAAGCAGAACCGGCGTCTCCGCCATGGTGTAGGATTAGGTGTCCCCGGTGTCCACTATCAGAAACGACGGAGTGACGTGATGAAGGTCCCACCCAACAAATTATACGAAGAGCCCGCATATGGTTCGGCAGAGGCCGCCGTCTATCTAAAGGTCCCCTATCAAACCTTGCGCTATTGGCTAACTGGGTTTAACAGAAGACCCCCCATCATAAAACCAGTGGAAACAGACCCAATCCGATTGTCTTTTTTGAACCTGCTCGAGTGCCATGTTCTAGCAGGCATGCGAAAAATATATGACCTGAAGCTTCCCAAGGTCCGAAGCGCACTCGCAGAGCTGGAGAAACAAGAGGCGCATCCACTTGTCAACCGCGTGTTCCTGACTAATCGACGCGACCTTTTTGTGGAAGAGCTAGGGACCGTCGTTAACGTTTCCCAGCATGGTCAAATGGGCCTGAATTTTTACTACGTTCATTTGGAGCGGGTCGAAATCGATTCTCATGGAATGTTCCGATTTTTCCCGTTCGTAGTGCAACCGACGGCTACCGAACCTAAATCCGTGGAGATCAATCCTATGGTCGGTTTTGGAAAACCCGTCATCGCAGGCACTGGGGTTTCTACTGCTATAATCGCGTCCCGTTTCAACGCCCGGGAGTCCGTCTCTGAACTAGCCGCAGAATATGGGTGCACGTCGAGGCAAATCGAAGAAGCGATTCGATGGGAGCTGGCACTCCCTGTCGCAGCTTAGTGAGTTCATTCTCTATCTCGACGAAAACCTCTGTAATACTTCCGCGATACTCGAAGTTCTGGCCAACGTCGGAGTCCGCTATGAACGCCACCTCCACCATTTTTCACGAGGGGAATTGGACGAAATATGGCTGCCAGTGGTGGGGAAAAACGGATGGGTCCTGCTCACAGCCGACAAACGGATCCGGTATAACCTTCTCGAGAAGCGCGCGCTAAGTCAGCACTCTGTGCGCGAGTTTGTCTTCGCGTCGGGCAACTTGTCCGGCGCCGATATGGCAGCCGCCCTCGAAGCCGCGCTTCCGAAGATGCAAAAGTTGCTCCGCACAGTACGGCCACCTTTTGTTGCTTCGATCACGAGAAAGGGTGAGGTGCATCTGCGTTGGCCGAAGAAATGAGTCAATTTCCACAAGAGGCGGTGGAATTCACAGGGGAATGTGGCGGGAATGTGAAGAAGTCATGAATGCAACTTGACGGGATTTTGAATTTTGATATACTGCTTGGAAGTTGGTGGAGCCCTGATTCGGGGCGTTGTCTACTGACGGACCGGGCCTGCCGACTCATCCAGAGGTGAGGTTGGTTACTAATACCGGATAGAAAGAAATCGAGCTTCGAGCACATCCGTCTTGGAGTCGCGCGGAAATAGCGACTCAGAAGAAGGACGGATTCGCCCGGCGCTCGTCGCCGGGTTTTTTATTTTGTTTCGAGTTTTTTTCGCGGCATCGGCTCCAAACCGGTACCGCGCTCCGCCGGGAGCGGAGATCCCGATAGCAGTTGCATCGGGAATGTTCTTTGACAACCGAAGGAAGTAGGCATCGCGTTATGCGAATTTCAAGGTTCGCATGGCGTGATAAACCGCAAATTTTTGCTCGAGAGTAGCGTTATGTGGAAAGGCGAACTTGCCTCTTCACGCCGCTTATGTGTGCGTTGCGGGCGCAATTTTGGCCTTTAGCGGACGCATGACAACCCCGAGGAATCGACGACAGAGGGCTTGCAAGACCCTTCGTCACTTCGTTCCTCAGGGTCTCGATCCTGATCGGATCGAGACGTGTTAGGTAAGTTTTATGGTCAAGCTACTAAGGGCGTACGGTGGATGCCTTGGCGCCAACAGGCGATGAAGGACGCGGTAAGCTGCGAAAAGCTTCGGGGAGCCGCAAACAGGCTGTGATCCGGAGATGTCCGAATGGGGAAACCCTATCTGGTAAAACCAGGTAACGGCCCGCTGAATACATAGGCGGGCACGAGCTAACCCAGGGAAGTGAACCATCTCAGTACCTGGAGGAAAATAAATCAAACGAGATTCCGAGAGTAGCGGCGAGCGAAATCGGAACAGCCCAAACCCCGGTATTTATACTGGGGGGTTGTAGGACCGCGTGAGTAGAGTCATCAATCCGGAGGCTAGGTGAACCCGCTGGAAAGCGGGGCCATAGAATGTGATAGCCATGTAACCGAAAGCTTGCCGGACTCGAAGCGGTATCCTGAGTACCACGAGGCACGAGAAACCTCGTGGGAAACCGGGGAGACCACTCTCCAAGGCTAAATACTCGTTGGCGACCGATAGTGAACTAGTACCGTGAGGGAAAGGTGAAAAGAACCCCTGCGAGGGGAGTTAAATAGTACCTGAAACCGTAAGCTTACAAGCAGTCGAAGGGCCACGCTCAGGTGGCAACATCTGAGCAAGCCTGACGGCGTGCCTATTGCATAATGAGCCGGCTAGTTATTGTCCGTTGCAAGGTTAAGCGATGATCCCGCGAGAACGGGGGAGCGAGCCGTAGCGAAAGCGAGTCTGAATAGGGCGACAAGTGGCGGGCAATAGACGCGAAGCGGGATGATCTACCCTTGGTCAGGGTGAAAGCCGCGTAACAGCGGCCGGAGGCCCGAACCGGTGTTGGTTGAAAACAGCTCGGATGAACT
>DASYZC010000168.1:0-9575 GCA_035949735.1 Candidatus Acidiferrales bacterium
CTTGTAGGGCAGTGCGCGCAGGAAAAGAGAAGCATGCTCATCAGCGAGATGCCGACGCATAGCGTCCCGATTCGGTCTGGCCTCTTTCAAGCCTTGCCGCAGAATGTGATCGTGCTTCCGGTGCTGTTCGAAGATCGCGTGAAGGCTGTGATTGAACTCGCCTCGCTGAGCAGATTCACGGCGTCGCATCTGGCTTTTCTCGAACAATTGACCGCCAGCATCGGCATCGTGCTCAACAGCATTGAAGCGACGATGCAGACCGAAGGGTTGCTGAAGCAGTCCCAGCAACTGGCCACCGAACTTCAGACCCAACAGAAGGAACTTCAGCAGACCAACGAACAGTTGGCGCAAAAGGCCCAGCAACTGGCCGAACAGAACGTGGAAGTGGAACGCAAGAACCAAGAAATCGAGCAGGCCCGGCGGGCCTTGGAAGAGAAGGCCAAGGAATTGGCCCTCACTTCGAAGTACAAATCCGAATTTTTGGCGAACATGTCGCACGAACTGCGCACGCCCCTAAACAGCATTCTCGTTTTGGGCCAGCAGCTCACGGACAACCCAGATCGCAATTTGTCGCCAAAGCAGGTTGAGTTTGCGCGCACGATTCATGCCGCCGGCACCGATCTCTTGAACCTGATCAGCGATATTTTGGATTTGTCGAAGATTGAGTCGGGAACCGTCTCTGTGGAAGCCGAGGAAGTATTCTTCGCCAGCTTGCTCGATATGGTGGCTCGCCCCTTCCGCCACGAGGCGGAGAACCGGCGGTTTACTTTCGAGGTGGAGACCGAGCCGTCTCTCTCTCGCGGGCTTGTGACGGATTCCAAACGGTTGCAACAAGTGCTGAAGAATTTGCTTTCCAATGCGTTCAAGTTCACCGAGCAGGGCAGCGTGCGGCTATCTGTATCGTCGGTTGCAAGCGGCTGGAGCCAGGATCATCCGGTCTTATCGGTGGCGCCCTCGGTGATTGCGTTCGAAGTTTCCGATACTGGGATTGGCATTCCCGTAGAGAAGCAGCGGATCATTTTCGAGGCCTTCCAGCAAGCAGACGCAGGAACCAGCCGAAAATACGGCGGCACGGGTCTGGGTCTGGCGATCAGCCGCGAGCTGGCGAACCTGCTGGGCGGCGAGATACAGCTGCAAAGCACTCCGGGCAAGGGCAGCACGTTTACGCTCTACCTGCCTCAAGTCTATGTCGGACCTTCCACCGGCATCGTTTCGGTGGACCGCAAGTCCGCCGCGGCGTCGAACTTGCCGGCTCAGTTGGCCAGCACAATCTCGGAGCGCTCAGTGCCTGCGGTTCGCGATGATCGCGAAAACCTCGAGGCGGGCGACCCAATCTTGCTGATCGTCGAGGATGACCCTCATTACGCCAGCATCTTGCGCGACTTATCTCACGAAAAGGGATTCAAGGTTTTGGTGGCGCCTCGGGGAGCGGATGCGCTCGCTCTGGCCAGCGAGTTTCAACCCGCGGCTATCTCGCTGGATGTTTTTCTTCCGGACATGCTGGGTTGGACCGTTCTGAATCATTTGAAGCAAGACCCCGCAACGCGGCATATTCCGGTACAGATGCTGACGCTTGATGAGGACCGGAACCACGGCCTCTCACGCGGAGCGTTCGCTTTCGTGACTAAGCCGACCACACCCGAGGACTTGGATTCGGCGCTAACTCGGATTAAGGAGTATTCGGCGCCGCGACGAAAGCGGCTGCTGGTAGTCGAAGACAACCCGGCGGAGCAACTCAGCATTCGAGCGTTGCTCGACTATGACGACATCGACGTCTCGATTGCCGCAACCGGCGAAGAGGCTCTTGCTTCCATTGGCGCGGAGACGTACGACTGCATGGTGCTTGATCTGCGGCTGCCGGATATGTCTGGATTCGATGTGTTGGAGCGGCTCAAAGATATGCCCTCGTCCGGGGATCTGCCGGTCGTGGTATTCACAGGCAAGGAACTGACCACGGAGGAAGACTTGCAGTTGCACGCGCTGGCCCGAAGCGTGGTCGTGAAGGGCGTCGAGTCACCCGAGCGGCTGCTGGACGAGACGGCCCTCTTTTTGCATCGAGTGGTTGCCGATCTGCCCGCGAGCAAGCAGGAAATGCTGCACCGGCTGCACAGTTCCGATGAGGCGCTGGTCGGTAAGAAAGTGTTGCTTGTAGACGACGACGTGCGAAATATTTTTGCGTTGAGCAGCGTGCTCGAAAGGCGGGGCATGACTGTGCTCACGGCAGGAACCGGCCGCGAAGCGATTTCCATTCTGGAGGGTACTCGCGATATCTCGATTGTTCTAATGGACATCATGATGCCGGAAATGGATGGATACGAGACCATGCAGGTCATCCGGCAAAGCCCTTCATCGCGGCGGCTGCCGATCATAGCGTTGACGGCGAAGGCCATGAAGGGCGACCGCGAGAAGTGCCTCGAAGCCGGCGCCTCCGAATATCTCGCGAAGCCGGTGAATACGGATCAGCTGCTTTCAGTGCTTCGGATGTGGCTGCATCGATAGGTGGGGCGGTCGCTGGAATAATGATCTGGGGGTAGATTCCGCAATGCCGGAAGGGGGAGTATGAGCGCGGACGAGAGGGTCAACATCCTGATGGTGGATGACCAGCCGGCGAAGCTGCTCAGCTACGAAGCTATTCTTCAGGAACTCGGCGAGAACCTGATCAAGGCCAGTTCAGGCAGGGAAGCGCTGGAACATTTGTTAAAGACCGATATTGGAATCGTGCTCATGGACGTGAGCATGCCGGAACTCGATGGTTTTGAACTGGCGCAGATGATCCGCGAGCATCCGCGGTACCAGAAGACGGCGATCATTTTCATTTCCGGCGTTCATCTAACCGATCTGGACAGGATCAAGGGTTATCAGCGCGGCGCTGTGGATTATATCTCCGTGCCCGTGATTCCAGAGTTGCTCCGGGCCAAGGTGAGCGTTTTCGCGGAGCTGCATCGCAAAACCCGGCAACTGGAAACACTTAACGCGGATTTGCGGCGGCTTTCCTCCCGGCTGATAACCATGCAAGATGAGGACCGGCGCCGAATTGCGCGCGAGCTGCACGATGGGTTGGGACAGGATCTCGCCGCCGCCAAAATGATTTTGGATGGCATTGCCCCGGACCAACGATCGCCGCAAATCAACAACGAAATTTCCAGCGAAGTGAGCATGCTCATCGACCATGCCATCAAGCAGATTCGCAGCATGTCGTATCTTTTGCATCCGCCTTTATTGGATGAGGTAGGCTTGCAGTCCGCCCTTCAATGGTACCTCGAGGGATTCACGAAGCGCAGCGGCATAGAAACGGTTCTCAGCGTGGAACCATTGGATTTTCCTCGCCTGTCCCTGGAATTGGAGACCGCAATATTTCGCGCCATTCAAGAGGCCCTTACGAATGCTTTTCGGCATTCGGGCGCAAGGAATATCTGGGTGAATCTGTTGCGAACGGATTCACAAATCTTAGGGACTGTGCGAGATGACGGAAGAGGTGTTTCCGATGGTGTGTCCAACCTGCAGCCCGATAGCATCGGCATCGGCATTTCGGGCATGATTCAACGGCTCAAGGAATTTGGCGGGGAGCTGCGTCTGAAAAATGGGTCGCCCGGGACAATCGTCGAACTCACTATCCCCATCGAACAGTCGGTGGAAAATTACCCGCAATCGAAAGCCGGGCCTCGTGGAACGGCCGACGAGGCGAGCGGACGAGTCCTTCCTGAACCGGCGGAAGTTCCTCAGAAGTTTTTCTGAAATCTCTCAGAGCGTCGCGGACAGACTACGAAGATAACGAAAGTATCTTTACAAAGGGGTGTGATTCCCTGCCAATTGTCCGTCGAAACGGCACATTGCCAGCCGCAGCACGCCGTTGAAAAGCCACTGGAACTGAGAGTCCGCCGGGCACTAGGATAGACGTAGGAGGATTGCGAGATGCCGGGCGTTCCGGTGAACGAACAGCAGCGCGTGGTGATTGAGCACGTTCGTCCCGAAATTGACGACGGGCGATTCCCGGTGAAGCGAATTGTCGGCGACACCGTTATCGTGGAGGCCGCGGTTTTCGCCGATGGGCACGATCAGGTTGCTTGCCGTGTTTTGCACTGGCGCGAAAATCCGTCGGAGGCGCATTCGTCGTCAATGAAGGCGCTTGGAAACGACCTGTGGCGCGGCGAATTCTCCGTTCCTGGGTTGGGCCGGTATTTTTATACGGTCGAGGGCTGGATCGACCGGTTCCAAACTTGGCGCGGTGATCTGGTCAAAAGAATTTCCGCCGGGCAGGATGTCCGTACGGATTTGCTCATCGGAGCCGCGCTGATTGAAGAGTCCGCTTCCCGCGCGAGTGCCGCTCCCATCCACGCCAAGGCGCTGCGCGAGTGGTCGGGAAGATTGCGGCGAGAGCAAAACGATGAATGCGCAAAGGCAGTTGTAGTGGACGAAGAATTGGTCGAACTGATGAAGCAGTATCCCGATTGGCGATCCACGGCGCGCTACCACAAGCAACTTGTTGTGGTGGTGGATCGGGAGAAAGCCCGCTATTCGACCTGGTATGAAATGTTCCCGCGGTCTTGTTCGCCTGATCCTGCGCGTCACGGGACGCTGCGCGACTGCGAAGCGCGATTGCCGTACATTGCCTCGATGGGCTTCGACGTTGTTTACCTTCCGCCGATTCACCCGATTGGCAAGGCTTTTCGCAAGGGAAAGAATAACTCGTCGCCGGCCGGCCAGGATGACGTGGGAAGCCCCTGGGCTATTGGATGTTCGAAGGGGGGACACACCGCAGTCAATCCCAAGCTGGGCACGCTCGAAGATTTCGAACACTTTCGCCTTAAGGCAAAGGATCACGGCCTGGAAGTCGCGCTGGATATCGCCTTCCAGTGCTCGCCGGATCATCCTTACGTTCAACAGCACCGGGAGTGGTTCCGCTCGGGGCCCGACGGCAGCATTCAGTATGCCGAGAATCCGCCCAAAAAGTATGAAGACATCTATCCCCTGGACTTCGAGACCAAAGATTGGCGCGCTCTGTGGGAGGAACTGAAATCTGTTTTTCTCTTCTGGATCGGCCGGGGAGTGCGCATTTTTCGCGTGGACAACCCTCATACCAAGCCCTTCGCCTTCTGGGAGTGGATAATTAACGAAATCAAGGCCGCGCATCCGGATGTATTGTTTTTAGCCGAAGCCTTTACCAGACCGCATGTGATGTATCGCCTGGCGAAATCGGGCTTTTCCCAGTCCTACACATATTTTACGTGGCGCAACACCAAGCAGGAACTTACGGATTATTTTACGGAGCTTACTCGCACCGAAGTTCGAGAATATCTTCGGCCAAACCTGTGGCCCAACACTCCGGATATTTTGTCCGAGTTTCTTCAAACCGGAGGACGCGCGGCTTTCATGATTCGCCTGATTCTCGCAGCCACGCTTGGCTCGAATTACGGAATGTATGGCCCGGCGTTCGAATTATGCGAAAACACGCCGCTGCGGCAGGGCAGTGAGGAGTATTTGGACTCGGAGAAATTTCAGATCAAGCACCGCGATCTCAATGCAGCCTGGAGCTTGAAGGATCTGATTTCACGGGCCAACGCGATCCGCAAACGAAATCCAGCCTTGCAGCGCGATCACACTTTGCGTTTTCATAATACCGATAATCCCATGCTGCTTTGCTATAGCAAGACGACAGAGGATCTGTCCAACGTTGTGTTAACCGTCGTCAATCTCGATCCGTTTCACCGCCAAACGGGTTGGGTGATTCTCGACCTCGGCTCAATGGGTCTCGATGGGTCTCACGATTTTCAAGCGAACGATTTGCTGGGCGAGGGCCGCTATCTGTGGCGTGGGTCCAGCAATTATGTGGAACTGGCGCCGGAAAGCCTTCCCGCCCACATTTTCGATATTCGGCGCTGGGTTCGCACGGAGCGGGATTTCGACTATTACTTGTAGGCATCGAACAGTCCCACCCCAGCGGGCCGTTCAGACTTTATGGGGAGCGCCTTTTGCAACCGGTCCTGACCGAATTTGATTTATACCTGCTCGCCGAGGGCAAGCACAACCGCTCTTACGAAAAGCTGGGCGCGCACCTCGCGGAGAAGAATCGCGAGAAAGGCACGCACTTCGCGGTGTGGGCTCCCAATGCCGGCGCCGTTTCCATCATTGGCGAATTCAACGGCTGGCGGCCCGGCGCCAATTCGATGCAGCCCACAAACGTGGGGATTTGGGAAGGGTTCGTGCCTCGCGTTGGCCAGGGCGCGCTCTACAAATATCACATCGTTTCCAGCGACGGCCGATACCGGGTTGACAAAGCGGATCCGTACGGCTTCGCGGCGCAAATTCGCCCCGAGACCGCCTCACGCGTATGGAATCTCGATCATTACGTTTGGGGCGATAACTTCTGGATGTCTGCGCGGGCCGCTAAAAATTCGCTGGCTTCTCCGATTTCAATCTACGAGGCCCATCTCGGCTCGTGGCGCCGCGTTCCTCAGGAAGGAAATCGATGGCTCACGTATCGTGAGATGGCTCCGCTTCTCGCCGATTACCTCCACGACGCCGGTTTCACTCACATCGAGCTGATGCCGATCATGGAGCATCCGTTCGACGGCTCCTGGGGCTACCAGGTCACCGGGTATTTCGCTCCCACCAGCAGGTTTGGCACTCCATCGGATTTCATGTACTTCGTGGATTTCCTTCACCAACGCGGGATTGGAGTGATTCTCGATTGGGTGCCCGCGCATTTCCCGAAGGACGAGATCGGGCTCGGCTACTTCGACGGTTCTCACCTTTACGAACACGCCGATCCGCGCCAGGGCGAGCATCCCGACTGGAACACGTTCGTCTTCAACTATGGCCGCAACGAAGTGCAGAATTTTTTGGTGAGCAACGCGCTATTTTGGCTGGATAAATATCACGTCGACGGCCTTCGCGTTGATGCCGTGGCCTCCATGCTGTATCTCGATTACGGCCGCAGCGAGGGCCAGTGGATACCCAATCGCTTCGGAGGGAAAGAAAATATCGAAGCCATTCAGTTCTTGCGCTCGTTGAACGAGCACGTTTATGCTGCTTTTCCCGATTCCATGATGATTGCCGAAGAGTCCACTGCTTGGCCGCAAGTTTCACGCCCCACCTACGTCGGCGGCCTGGGCTTTGGCTTCAAGTGGAATATGGGCTGGATGCACGACGTGCTCGAGTACATGTCGCAAGATCCGATTTTTCGCAGCTACCACCACCATAAAATCACGTTCAGCCTGCTGTACGCTTTCAGCGAGAATTTTATCCTGCCGTTTTCGCACGACGAAGTCGTGTACGGCAAGGGATCGATGCTCGCGAAGATGCCCGGCGATCGCTGGCAGAAGTTCGCCAACCTTCGCCTGCTGTACGGTTTTATGTTCGGCCATCCGGGGAAGAAACTTTTGTTCATGGGCGACGAATTTGGCCAGCCATCGGAATGGAATCACGATTCAAGCCTCGAGTGGCACCTCTTGCATGATCCGATCCACGCCGGGCTGCTGCGCTGGGTGCGCGACCTGAACACCCTCTATCGCGGCCAGCCATCACTTCACCAACGTGAATCCGAGTCCGCTGGATTTGAGTGGGTGGATTGCACCGATTTCCACAGGAGCGTCATCAGTTTTCTCCGGCGGGGAGCCGATCCGAACGATGTGCTGCTTGTGGCGTGCAACTTCACGCCGGTGCCGAGGAAAAACTATCGCGTTGGAGTTCCTTCCGGCGGTACGTGGCAAGAATTGCTGAATAGCGATGCTCCTCTTTACGGAGGCAGCGGCGTGGGAAACTTTGGCGGGTTGAGCGCATCGCCTTTGCCGGCTCACGGCCGACCCTTTTCGTTGAATATGACGCTACCGCCGCTGGGTATGGTAGCTTTCCGGCCGGAGCCGGCGCCGCGCCATGGCGACTGAGACGCGGAGAATGCCGAAACATCAGGGCAGCGCGGAAGACCCTCTTTGGTACAAAGATGCCATCGTCTACGAGCTCCACGTCCGCGCATTCAAGGATAGCAATGCGGATGGGATCGGCGATTTTCCCGGGCTGCTTCAGAAGCTGGATTACCTTCAGGATCTCGGCGTCACTTGTTTGTGGTTGCTGCCGTTTTTCCCATCTCCTCTGAAGGATGATGGCTACGACATTTCCGACTACACGGATGTGCACTCGATGTACGGCACGATCGCGGACTTCCAGGCCTTCTTGTCCGCCGCTCACGATCGCAATTTGCAGGTAATCATCGAGCTGGTCGTAAACCACACTTCCGATCAGCATCCGTGGTTTCAAGCGGCTCGACAGGCTCCTCCAGGATCGCCCGAGCGCGAGTTTTATGTTTGGAGCGATACCGCTCAAAAATACAAAGATGCCCGCATCATTTTCACCGACACCGAGCGATCCAATTGGACCTGGGACCCGGTTGCCAACCAGTATTACTGGCACCGCTTTTTTTCTCACCAGCCGGACTTGAATTACGACAATCCCAAAGTTATCGAGGAAGTACTCAAGGTGATGCGCTTCTGGCTGGATATGGGTGTGGATGCGCTGCGCGTGGATGCGATCCCCTATCTGGTCGAACGCGACGGAACCATCTGCGAAAATCTCCCCGAAACGCACGCCGTGGTAAAAACGCTTCGCCGCGAAATTGACGCGGATTATTCCTGCCGCGCTCTTTTGGCCGAGGCCAATCAGTGGCCAACCGACGTACGCCCTTATTTCGGTGATGGCGACGAATGCCACATGGCGTTTCATTTTCCGCTGATGCCGCGCATTTATATGGCTCTGCGCCAGGAAGACCGGCTCCCTATTACCGACATCATCGCTCAGACTCCTGCTATTCCCGATACGTGCCAGTGGGCGCTCTTCCTCAGAAATCACGACGAGCTCACTCTTGAGATGGTCACCAGCGATGAACGCGACTACATGTATCTGGCCTACAGCGCCGATCCCAGGATGCGCATTAACCTGGGTATCCGCCGCCGCCTCGCTCCTCTCGTCGATAACAATCGTCGGCGCATCGAGTTGCTCAACAGCTTGCTCTTTTCCTTTCCCGGCACTCCCATTATTTATTACGGCGATGAAATCGGCATGGGCGACAACATTTATCTCGGCGACCGCAACTCCGTGCGCACGCCCATGCAGTGGAATGGCGACCGCAATGCCGGCTTTTCCACCGCTACTCCGGCGCGCCTGTACAGCCCCGTAATCATGGATCCCGTCTGGGGCTATGAAGCAATCAACGTGGAAAGCCAGCAGGGCGATCCCTCTTCGCTTCTAAACTGGATGCGCAACATGGTCGCCCTGAGAAAACTTTTTCGGGTGTTCGGGCGCGGCACCATCGAGTTTCTAGACCCTCCGAATCGCAAGGTGCTGGCCTATCTTCGGCAATTTGAGGGAGAACAGGTTTTGTGTGTGGCGAATCTTTCTCGTTTCGCCCAGCCCGTGGATCTCGACCTCTCCAAACTCGAAGGAGCGGTTCCCGTCGAAATGCTGGGCTACGTGGAATTTCCCACGGTTGGACGCCATCCCTCTCGGCTCACGCTGGCTCCCTACAGCTTTCTTTGGCTCGAACTTCAGCGCAGGCCCGAAGCTGAAGACGGCGCTGCGGCTCC
>DASYZC010000169.1:0-2496 GCA_035949735.1 Candidatus Acidiferrales bacterium
TCAAAATCCAGGCCAACGTGCAGAACATCCTTCGCATTGCGCGGCCTTTGAACCCAGATCACTTTCGCCGCAACTCTTCGTGGTGGGGCCCCTCGGCGGGTCGGGGCAATCTCTAGCTCGATGACCGAGCCTCGCGGAACGTAATGCTTGGATTGGTATTTGCAGCCGTGGCAACTCACCATCACAGTGCTCGTGTGTTCGGTGAACGGCTCTCGCAGCGCGTCTACGCCGATTACCGTGATCGGAAAAGCCCGCACCACACGCGTGCTGCGGCGCTTTTCGATTACCATCTCGGCCGGTGTTGAGGATTCGGTCAAATCTGCCTCTGAGGGAATCTAGTGCGCGGAAAAATCATATCACCGCCACTAACGGCCGCTCACGGCCTGATCGACCCCACAGCGCGGAAAAGTTACTGTGCTTCTGGCAGCACGGGCAGCACTATCGTGTCTGCGATCGATGGATCGTCGCGCAGCTTGACGTACAACAATGTTCCGTCTGGGCGCGGAACCGTCAGCGTACTGTCTGCGAAACCCAGTGGTACGGGCGTTGTGCGGGTGAATTGTGAATCCGAAGCAACCGAGTCAATCAGGAAGAGATTCGTCCCGCCAAGCTTGCAAGGCTTATCCGGACTGTCCGGGCAGCGAATTTCCTTGAGCGAGGGGACTCGCACCAAATCCGCAAGTGGCTGCCAATCTCCCTTGGCGCCATCCTCACTGATCGCGCGGAAGCGCAGCGCGCCAAACGCGGATGGCCCGAAATTTTTCAGAGGAACCAGGACGGCAAGCACGGGGCGCGCTCAATATGCACCTGTCGCCGGGGGCCCCTGTTAGGGGGAGCGTCGCAGACGGTCAAGAGCCGCGAAAATGAGCACGCCTACACCGGCAGTGACAAGGGAGTCGCGCAGCAGCGGTATCGTGAAGAAAGGGGCCGGATGATTCAGCAAAGCGCGCTCCGATATCGCGAAAACGACTTGATGAAAATGAAAAAACAAAAAAATCAGAGCAAAGCGGCTGGCCGGATGTTCGGTATCGATGCGAGCTCCCACCGAGGAAGCAAGATATCCCACGAGAGTCTTGGCGATCCCGTAGAGACCGATGGGATTGTCGTGACTAAGGGCATCCTGAAGGATACCGACCGCCGCTCCCAGAAACATGCCGCTCACGGGATTGCGCCGGCTCACTCCGAAATAAACGGTCACCAACAGCGGCAGATCGACAAGCTCGGACCAATGGCCGAACTTGTGAAAGAGGCCCTGCAGGACCAACGCTAGAAAAACCGCAAGGATCACGGCCCCGCCGTAGTACTTGTGCACCTCGATGCTCGATTGCGCCTGCATCCCGGAATTTAGCGTGTATTCCATATTAGTTATGCGTGGCGGACGGTGCCTGCGGCTGCGCTGAAGGGTGCCCGCCGCTTGGTGCGACCTGTTGCGCGGCGTTTGAAGGAGAAGGATTCGTCAAGGCTCGCGCGGGAGTCGGCGGCGGTGCGGCGGGGTGCACGACTCCCTGCGAATTTGACGAGTTCGCCTCCGAACTTCCGGATTCGGCCGTCTTTTTCGGAACCAGTTCCTCTTGCGAGAGCAGAATCAGCACCTCTTCCAAACGGTCCAGCCGCGCGGCGGTCCTAATGCGAATCGCTTGAAACGGATTTCCGGGGTTCGCGCTGCTCACCGTTCCAATCAGCAGTCCCTTCGGGAAAATGCGGTCTTCACCCGAGGTGAGAATCACCTCGCCGCTGTGCACTTTTTCGTCGTTCACCACATAATCGAGGCGCGGGTCGGGATCACCGCTGCCTTTCACCACGCCGTGAGTGCGGGTGTCCTCGAGAAGAGCGCCAACGCCACTATCTCGGTCGCTAATCAGCAATACCTGCGCCGTAGCGGGAAAAACCTCGACAATCTTCCCGACGATGCCCTCGGGAGTAATCACCGCCATGTTAGGGCGCACTCGATCGTGCTGGCCTCGATTCACGAACAGTGTGTTCGATGATGAGTCAGCACTGGCTCCGATCACCTCTGCGGCGAGCATTGGAGCCTCCGCATGAGCCTCTCGGAAACCCAAGAGCGCGCTCAGCCTCTGAGCTTCCGCGGCTTCGCTTTCCAATTGCCGGTTGAGAATCTGTAGCTGATCGACTCGCGCGTGCAGGCGCGTGTTTTCCGCGTGCGTGCCTCGCAGCGCGATATACCCGTCCCAAATGTTTCCGACCCTCGAAAAGGACCAGGTACCGCCCCGCTCAAAAGGCATCAAGGCTTCCACGGTCCAATACCGGATCAGTCGCACATCGTGGCCGCGCTTGATCTGGAAGGCCAGCAGCAATACTTGCGCTAGGATCAAGCCGGCCAGCAAGACCAGCGGACGGTGGCGCGAAATAGATGCTTCCAGCATTTTGAGGTCCCAAGCTCGCGGAGCGCCGAAAACTAAAGGGCGGAGTTCAACTTTGAACTGCTGATTTTCAACCCCGAACTCTTGACTCCCAACTCGCGCAACCGCGGTCAAT
>DASYZC010000170.1:0-8693 GCA_035949735.1 Candidatus Acidiferrales bacterium
ATCGTCAGCGCCATCAAGGAGAGGTTATCGAGGCTATAGCCGGCGAGATACATCACACCGAACGTTCCTACAATGGAGAGCGGCACGGCCACACTGGGAATGATGGTGGCGGAAAGACTCCGGAGAAACAGGAACATGACCATGACAACAAGCGCGATGGTAAGCATCAATTCGAATTGAACGTCGCTTACCGAGGCTCGAATCGTGGTGGTCATGTCCGTGAGGGTAGTCACGCGCATGGACGATGGCAGTGACGCTTGCAAACGCGGAAGGAGAGCCTTCACGCGGTTTGCCACGCTAATAATGTTGGCACCCGGCTGCCGCTGGATATTCAAGATCACGGCGGGCTTGGTGTTCATCCACGCGGCCTGTGTCGTATTTTCCGAGCTGTCGGATACGGTCGCTACGTCCGATAGTCGGATGGGCCCGCCATTGCGATAAGCGATAACCAGAGGACGATACGCTTCGCTTGAAAGAAGTTGGTCGTTATCTTGAATGGTGAAGGATTGTCGCGGTCCATTGAGGTTTCCCTTGGCTTGATCGACGTTCGCAGCGCCGAGTGCCGTGCGAAGATCTTCCAGGCTCAACCCGTAGGAAGCAAGCGCTGTAGGATTGGCCTGCACTCGCACAGCGGGTTTCTGCCCTCCGCTGATCGTTACGAGTCCAACTCCCGACAACTGCGAGATTTTCTGAGCGAGGTTGGTGTCCGCAAAATCCTCGACCTTTTGAAGAGGCAACGTATCGGAGGTAAGAGCGAGAGTCAGGATAGGCGTGTCGGCGGGGTTCACCTTGCTGTAGATCGGCGGGTTCGGCAAATCGCGAGGAAGGTAGGCCGATGCCGCGTTGATCGCCGCTTGTACTTCCTGCTCGGCTACGTCAATTTCCTCTTTCAAGTCGAATTGCAGCGTGATCACCGAACCGCCCAGCGAACTTGTCGAGGTCATCTGCGCCAATCCAGGCAGCTCTCCGAACTGGCGCTCGAGGGGCGTAGTGACGGCAGATGCCATCACATCCGGATTGGCTCCAGGATAAAAAGTAACAACTTGAATCGTCGGATAGTCCACCTGGGGTAAGGCGGACACGGGAAGCTGGAGGTAGGCCACCATGCCAGCCAGCATCACCCCCACCATCAGAAGAGACGTAGCGACTGGCCGGAGTATGAAGGGTCTCGAGGGGCTCACGGTCAGAGATCCGGGGACGAACTCGATCCGCCGTCAGCGTTAGGATTGGGAAGCACGCTTGACTGGTGTGGGCTGACGACGGCCCCGGCTTGGAGTTTCTCCGCGCCGTCCACAACAATTTGGTCCTTTTCATCCAATCCTTGGCGAATCACCGAAATATTCCCTTCCGAAAAATCTACCTGAATGGGCCGGACCTGCGCCTTGTCATCACTGGCAACGACATAAACGAACGAGCCTTGAGCGCCGGTCTGGATTGCGGCTGAAGGAATCACGAGCGCATTCTTTCGCTCGCTGAGGAACAATCGAACATTCACGAACTCATTAGGCCAAAGTAATCGATCGGGATTATCGAACTGTGATTTTAGCTTGATGGTACCGGTCGATTGATCGATTTGATTATCGATTGTTAGGAGCTTACCTTCCTCCAGCTTCGTTTTGTTGTCGCGGCTGTAGGCTTCTACCGTGAGCTGCTGCTTGTTCATCTGTGAAACGACCTGTCCCAGGCCGTCTTCAGGCAGGGTGAAGACCACGGCAATGGGTTGCACTTGAGTGATCACGAGCATACCGTTGGCGTCCGTTGCATGGACAATATTGCCGGTATCGACCAGTCGCAAGCCGACACGCCCGTTTATGGGTGAAGTGATTCGGCAATAGGATAGTTGAAGCTTGGCGCTGCTGATTTGCGCCTGGTCCGATTGAATCGAGCCGTCGTACTGGCCGACGGTAGCCTGCTGCGTATCGAGTTGCTGCCGCGCGATGACTCCTTCCTGCCAAAGCGTCTGATAACGGGAGAGATTGACTTGGGCGTCCTTTTGTGACGCTATATCTTTCGCAAGCTGACCTTCGGCTTGCGCCAACGCTACCTGATAGGGTCGCGGGTCGATCTCCGCAAGGAGATCTCCAGTGTGAACGAATTGCCCCTCGCGGAAATACAGCTTCATAATTTGACCGTCGACCCTGGTGTGAACCGTGACGGTATTGAAAGCTGTCACTGACCCCAAGCCCGTGAGGTAGTAAGGCACGTCGCGCTTCTGCACGAGCGCTACGCCCACAGAAATCGCGGTTGGTGTCGACTGTTCGTTGGCTTTTGCCGCCTTCACCGCATTCTCATGCATCCGATAGCCCGTAATGGCAGCTACGGCAATCAAGATCAACAAAACGATCCAAAGCCACGCTCGTCGTCCTTTAGGTTCCCTTTGCAACTCGGGATCAGAGGGACCTGGAGACACGGAAACCTCGGTGTGGGCAATACCCGAGGAGCTGAAATGTGCGGACGGCAATGGTGATCTTGAAGGCGACATGTGCACCTCAGCCAGTATTTTTCCACACTTTAGACGTGGGCGCTCGCGTTGCGGATACAGCAACATCGATCCGCCGGTTCCAGGCAAACGCATCAAACCAACAAGCCCGAAATGCTATCCGCGCGGCGGGACACTGCGGGTTGACCCCCCGAATACCCGACACGTAAGATGTGAAAAGAGGGGGCCATGGTTAACACTGTTTTGGGGAAAGTGCATCTAGTCGGGGCTGGACCGGGCGATCCCCAGCTGCTGACGGTCAAAGCTCAGCGCCTCATCGAGCGGGCAGCAGTGATCCTGCATGATGATCTGGTTCCTGCCGCTATTCTCGCCGTGGCTGGACTCCAAGCAGAAGTGGCCAATGTTGGAAAGCGCTGTGGCGCAAAAGCAATCACTCAGGCGCAAATCAACGCGCGAATGATCGAGTCGGCCCGACGTGGCCTGGATGTAGTCCGGCTTCACGGAGGTGATCCCACCGTCTTCGGGCGTCTTGCCGAGGAAATTGACGCCCTTGAAGAGGCCGGAATTCCCTTTGAAATCGTTTCGGGGGTGACCGCAGGAATGGCTGCCGCTGCGGCGTTAGGCTTTTCGCTTACCGATCGCCGACGAAGCTCCCGCGTGATTATCGTGAGCGGCCACCGCGCTTCCAAGAGCGCGCCGCAAGAGAAAACCAATTGGAACGAGGTCGCCCGCGAGGACGCCACTCTTGTGGTCTACATGCCGGGCAATAATTTCTCCCGACTGCGCGGGGAGCTTCTCGCGGCCGGGCTTTCCGCGGATACGCCAGCGGTTCTCATGTCGCACATCGGGATGCCAGAGGAGCAACAGCGATTTGCCACCCTCGCCGATTTGGATAGGCTCCCGCCGCTGGAGGCGCCGGCCGTTCTGATTATCGGACGCACCCTCGATCGCGTCTGCCGCCGCGAAGAGTTGGCCGATACGGCGCACTGCATGGACTCTGTTGGCTTGCTGCTTTAGGTACGGGCTGAACGACGCAACGTGCCGCGGTGAAACATCGCGCTGGTCACCCCAAATCAGAATCTGGCTGCTTCATGTTAAATTCACCTGGATCGATCCGGGCCTGTGGTCCCGATTTTCCGGGAGCCCGTGACGCATATGCCTGAACGCAGACGATCGAACATCGACTGGATCGATGTAGTTTGGCTGTTGTTTCTCGCCGCGCTGGCCGTCCTTCCGCCCATCAACGAGATTCATAAGCAACTGATCCTCCTGGCATTCGGCGTATTCCAATATTACGAGAGCGCCTTGGTTACACGACTTCCCAAGCGCGGCGCAATTTACAGCGTCCTTATCAAAATCGCGCTGGCGACACTTCTGCTGGATCACACCGGCGAAGTTGCCATCAACAGCAGGTATTATTCGATTTACTATTTGCCGGTCGTCACGGCGGCAATCTATTTCGGCCCGTTGGCGACGCTCTTTTGGACGGCTCTGGCTTCGCTAGCCTACTGCTCCTATCTGATTCCGGCGCACTGGGAATACGAGATTACCGCCCAAAGTTTTTACGATTTGGCGATTCGAATTCTTTTCTTTTTCCTCGCCGCGATGCTGGTGAACCGCTTTGTTGTGGAGAATCGCCGTCAGGTGGTGCGATATCAGAGGCTATCGCAAACCCTCGAGGAAACAAACCAGCAGTTGCGGCGAGCAGAAGCGGATGCCCGCCGTTCCGAGCGCCTTGCCGCACTGGGGCAAATGTCGGCGGGCCTGGCGCACGAGATCCGTAATCCTTTGGGCATTATCAAGGGATCGGCGGAAATGCTGACCCAAAAGCTACAAGACGCGGCGCCTCTTGCAAGCGAACTCGCGGGATATATCTCCTCCGAAGTGAATCGTATAAATGCGCTGGTGGCAAGATTTCTGGATTTTGCGCGTCCCATGCATCTCGAATTGCAGCCGCACCAAATTCCAAACATGGTCGAGAGCGCTTTGGAGTCCGTGCGAGCGCAATTTCCGGAGACCAACGTCCGGATTGAGCGGCATTACGCGCCGGAACTTCCGGAGGTTCTCTGCGACCAACAGCTTTGTGAGCAGGTGTTCGTCAATCTGATTCAAAATGCATTCCAAGCCATGAATGGTTTCGGCGCTCGAGGCGAGGCGTCGCTCAGAATTTTTCTGAGACCGGAAACGTCCGGTGGCCGTCCTGGCGTGGGCGCCACTATTGAGGATTCGGGACCCGGCGTGCCGGAGGAATCACGCGAGCAAATCTTCAATCCGTTTTTCACGTCGAGGAAGGACGGAGTTGGGCTCGGCCTTTCGATTGTTGCCAAGATCGTGGACGATCACCATGGCTGGATTCGGCTTGAGAGCGAATATCAGGGTGGTGCGCGCTTTCACCTATTCCTCCCGATCACGAGTTCGTGAAACAATCAATCAGATCGGTCGTGTTGCTGAGCGACGTGCGACCTGAACACCCACATGAAGACTGACAAACCGTCGATCCTAGTGGTCGAAGACGAGACGAAACTTCGCCGGTTAATCGAGCTGCAGTTGGTTGAGGAGGGTTTTCATGCAGGCACGGCCCCCGATGCCGAAACGGCCTTGCAACTGCTTAACCGAGAACGGTTCGACCTTGTTCTCACGGACTTCAAGCTGCCGGGCATGAGCGGGCTCGAATTCCTCCTGGCGGTGAAACGCGCCAATGCGAGTTTGCCTGTGGTGCTTATGACCGCCTACGGCACCGTCGAATCAGCCGTGGGCGCCATGAAGGCCGGCGCAAGCGATTATGTCCTGAAACCCTTTTCCCTTACCGAGCTGATGCTCGTGATCCGAAAGGAACTCGCCTCACACGAGCTGAGGCAGGAGAATCGCGCTCTCCGCGAAGCGTTGGGGCATCGCTACGAGTACAAAAATATCGTCGCGCGGAGCGACAAAATGCAGGCGGTCCTCGGCCTGGTCGAACGAGTGGCTCCGACCAATACGACTGTCCTTATCGGAGGCGAGAGTGGCGTTGGCAAGGACCTGGTGGCGCGCGCGATTCACGAGCACTCGAACCGGGCTTCCGGGCCCTTCGTAAAAATCAATAGCACCGCGATCCCCGAGAATCTTCTTGAAAGCGAGCTTTTCGGTTACGAGAAAGGCGCGTTCTCCGGGGCGACATCGACGAAACCCGGGAAATTTGAAACGGCGGACAAGGGAACTCTCTTCCTCGATGAAATCGGCGACGTTCCTCCGCCGACTCAGGTGAAACTCCTTCGCGTGCTCCAGGACCGGGAGTTCGAGCGTCTCGGCGGCACAAAGACGCTAAAAGTGGACGTCCGCCTTATCGCCGCCACAAATCGCGACCTTCGCGATGCACTTGAGGAAGGCACATTTCGTGAAGACCTCTACTACCGCCTGAACGTTGTGGCGATCGATATTCCGCCTTTGCGCGAGCGCAAAGAGGACATTCCGCCCCTCGCCGAATTTTTTCTGGAAAAATTCGCCCGTGAATCGAGCAAGCCGGTTCGCGGGATCACACCCCAAGCCATGCAGTTGTTGATGGACTTTCATTGGCCCGGCAACGCGCGCGAGCTTCAAAACATTATGGAGCGGGCTGTGACCCTCTCTTCCGGCGAGATGCTCGATGCCGCAGATATTCGCCTCGATCGTCCCAGTGGACGCGCCTCCGGGGAAACCTCACCTGTGCTGCCGCCAGGGTTCACACTCGAGCAGTGGGAAGATGACATGATTCGCGAAGCATTGCGCCGGGCGAATGGCAATAAGAGCCAAGCTGCTCGATCACTCGGTCTTTCTCGTAACGCCCTGCGCTATCGGTTATCGAAGATTGGCGTTCCCGACCCTCCTGAGAAAGACTGACTCGGCGGCTAGGCGAGAAAGATGGTCGAGGTGGAGTCTAGCTTGAATTACATTAGGGCATTTCGGTTCATTCCCGACCGTAAGCCGTGGTTTTTTTGGATACTGCCAGCGCAAGGGTGATTTGAGCGCATATGCCGCCGATCGTATCGAGCAACACGTCGGCGACTGCCGGAGTGCGGCCTGGCACGAAGATCTGATGAAACTCATCGAGTGACGCGTAGCACGCGACGATGGCGATCGCGGCAAGAGCCCACACGATACGCAGGTCGCGCCTGTTCGCGCGTATGCCGCGCAGAACCAGGAGGCTCAAAATAAAGTACTCGACGAAGTGCCCGCATTTGCGGATGACGTGATGAATTTCGAGCAAGGTGGCTGTCGCCGCGCGCGGCATCAGCCAGTGAAGAATCGGAATAATGATTCGGCCTGTATTGTCCGATGTGAAAGTCGAAGTTGAAAAAAGCGAAATTACAACCGCCCACGCCAGCGCGGGCCACCAGCGCCTGAGCAGGGACACCTATTCCAACCGGTAGTTCGGCGCTTCCCGAGTGATGATCACATCGTGGACGTGGCTTTCGCGCAGTCCCGCCTGAGAGATGCGGATGAATTTACTCCGTTCCTGCAACGCCTTCAGGTTCTCGGCCCCGCAATAACCCATGCCACTTCGCAACCCGCCGACGAGCTGCTCGACGAGGCCCGAAAGAGGTCCTTTGTATGGCACCTGTCCTTCGATTCCTTCTGGCACGGACTTGCCGCGGTCAGCCCCCTCCTGCGCATAGCGGTCGGCCGAACCAGCCTCCATTGCGCCCAGCGATCCCATGCCACGATAGGATTTGAACGTACGGCCCTGGTAAAGGATGGTCTCGCCGGGTGATTCCTCGGTGCCGGCAAAAAGGCTCCCTATCATCACCGCGGATGCACCCGCAGCGAGGGCCTTGGTGATATCACCAGAAAATTTGATGCCTCCGTCCGCGATCAGCGGAACGCCCGATCCTTGCGCGGCGCGCGCGCATTCCGCGATCGCGGTGATTTGAGGCACTCCAGCCCCGGTCACAACGCGCGTCGTGCAAATTGAGCCAGGCCCGATGCCGATTTTCAAGCCGTCGATTCCGAGAGAAATCAAATCGCGCGTAGCCTCAGCCGTGGCAACGTTGCCGGCAACAAGTTGAACATCCGGCAGGCGATGCTTGAGCGCGCGTATAGATTCCATCACGCGCGCAGTGTGACCGTGGGCCGTATCGATGGCCAGCACGTCCACTTTCTCGCGTGCCATTTCTTCCGCCCGTTCGAGAAAGTCGCCGGTTGCGCCGATGGCCGCGCCCACGCGCAAGCGGCCTTGCTCGTCTTTCGTCGCGATGGGAAATTCCAGCTTCTTCTGAATATCCTTCACGGTAATCAGGCCTTTGAGATTGAAATCCTTATCCACTACAAGAAGCTTTTCGATGCGGTGCTGCTGCAGCAGACGCTCCGCCGCTTCGAGCGTGGTGCCTACGGGCACCGTGACGAGATTCTCCTTCGTCATCACATTGCTTACCGGCTGATCGAGGTTGCGCTCAAAACGCAGATCGCGGTTCGTCAGGATTCCCACGAGGCGCTGGCTGCGCGTGACCGGAAGGCCCGAGACCTTGTACTTATTCATGATGTCCAGGGCCTGGCGCACCGATATTTCCGGCGCGATCGTGACCGGATCGACGATCATGCCGCTTTCGGAACGCTTCACGCGGTCGACTTCCTCGGCTTGCCGCTCGACGGTCATATTGCGATGAACGAACCCGATGCCTCCCTGGCGCGCGATGGCAATGGCGAGCCGTGCATCGGTCACCGTGTCCATCGCCGCCGCGACGATCGGAATGTTCAGCGCGATTTTGCGCGAGAGGCAAGTCCGTGTGTCGGCTTGGGCCGGCAGCACCGACGACTTACCTGGCAGCAGCAGCACGTCGTCAAACGTCAGCGCTTCAGGGATAGCTCCATCAATCATCCATCTCTCCCGTGATCTCGGTAGCCACGGCAGGTACTTTTCTTACCGTGGGTTTTTTCCCGCCCCTAAAACATCAAAGCCCAGCGAGGTCGCTGGGCTTTAGGAAAGGTTCTCTTTGTCCAAAAGTACCTTCATGAATCGATTCCTAATTTTAGGCTCTTCGATGATTGAAAGCAAGGAACCAGCGGCTGTGGCGATGGTTGAGTGTTAGGAGAAATACGCGGGACGGCGAGTTATTTTTGCAGGTTCACCAAGATCGCGCGGTCATTCGGGCTTGGCCAGGGGTACTCGCGCGCTCACGACCGGAACCATCCATACGGCGTAGCCCTTTGGGTTGCGGATATTCGCGATCATCTGATCGAAGTACGCTACCGCGGACTCGCGCGTGACCGGCGTTAGCTGGCCGATCGACTCGGCGTACCC
>DASYZC010000171.1:0-4310 GCA_035949735.1 Candidatus Acidiferrales bacterium
GGGTGTAGGTATATTTTTGGAACCCACTCGCTTCGAGAATTCAAATGGGACGGGAATACGACCTGTTCGAGCAGCTTCCCGATGGTTCCACGATGTGGCACAGCCACGCTTCGGGCCTGTGGCGCGTTCGCCCGAAGCTACAGGAAATCGCCAAGACCACAACCAATGAATGCTTCGCTATCCATCTCCCAACCAACGAGATCGTGGCTCGTCTAAACGTCGGCGGTCGTGGGCGTAATCAGAAACCGATCGTGTTCCAGATTGCTTACGATGACCGGATAGCTGCCGCGCGTGCCGAAATATTGAGGCTTCAAGGATACGAGGTAGTTTCGGTAATTGGTAATGAGGCCGCCAAAGTTATCCTGAGTTTCCCGCAGCACTGCGACCTTTTTATCGTCGGGCAACCGGCCTATGAAGGAACAAGAAAGGAAATGGTCATGTGGTTAAGGATGAAATATCCTGGCGTTCGAATTCTTGCCTTGAATCCTCCGAGAATCCAATTCTCTGGGGCTGACGACTACGACGTCAAACTGCGCGATCCTGAAACATGGCTACCGATGATGGCCAAGGTACTAAGCGAGCCTCACAGCGAGGGCCGCATGATGGTCTGGCGAGCATCGCCAGATTACGAAGGATTCGCCTGCACAAAATGCGATTGGAAGCCTTCTGACCCCCAAGACCGCCGCATTGCGGAACTGGAGTTTCAGAAGCATGACTGCACTAAACGCCCACGACCAGTCAGAGCTAAGATCGCCTAATTCGTTGACCTAGTTCTCGGTGTTTTCAGCGTTCCGCTGGCAATAGACGCTGTTTTGAAGTTGTCCGGGAAATAGGGGCCGGGCTCAACTCCCGATTAGGAGGATAACCGAACATATGCCCTTCTAGTACCCTACTTTTGGCCGCATGACTTGCGGCTCCTAAGCCTCGGGAATTTACCGCTGCATGGATTCCTTACGTTGCTGAAGCTCCCAGCGAGGTCATTCTTAGTGACCAAGAGTTGGGGAGTTATTTTCTAGGACGAGCGAGGGGCGCGCCAGCGACGAGCGAGCGCAGGAATAATGGCGCCGCCGAGATTGGCGAGATTAGCGTCGGGAAACGGGGCCCGATCTGCGCGGGGGTTCAGGGAGCGGAAGAAGGCTTTCAGGAAGCGCCCGAATGCATCAAGTTTTTCGCGGAGACTGAAGTCGAGTGAGCCGCCGTTAGCCCGAACGGCGAGGAGGGTTACGTCGTCGGCAGCGAGGTTTTCAGGGAAGCGCTCGCCGATTTCCTGGAGGAGCGATGGGATGAGTTTCTCGGCGGGGACATCGCCGAGCAGATTGACGATACGAAGCAGGCCCTCTTCGCCGAGCATTTCGCCGTCGGCGTCACGGGATTCGATGAGCGCGTCGGAGTAGCTGAGGAGGCAGTCTCCCGGTTCGAGTTCAACATCAAGCTGCTCGTAATCGGCGATGTGAAAGAGTCCGAGGGGAATGTTCCGCGGCTCTTTCTTTTCGGGCTGCTCCTGGTGGCCGAGAAAGGACCAGCGGCCATCGAGAGCGTGAAAGAGAAGCGGACGGGGATGGCCGGCATTACAAAGTGAGAGGCGGCGAGTGGGAGCGAAGAAGGTAGTGACAACGGCGGTGGCGAAACTGCCGTCCCGGGAGAGCGCCGTGAACTGTTCGTTGAGCAGGCGAACGAATTCTTTCTGGTCGAGGCGATTGACAAAGCGGCGCATCAGGGTGCGCAGGTCGGCTGCGGTGGAGGCGACAGACTGGCCGTGGCCGGAAACGTCTGCGAGGAGCAGGCGGCTGATGCGGCCTGTGGCGCAACTCGAAACGTAGTAGACATCGCCGCCGCGCTGGGCCTGGCCGAACGGCTTGCTATAAACCCAGACATCAAGGCCACCCAGTTCGACACCGCTGGAGGTGAGTTGGCTGCCGCCCCAAACCTCCATGCACTGCATGTGCTGTGTGGACGAAACCGTCATGGGAGGCATTATAGCGGTTGAGAGGCAATTGAGCCGTAGGACTCGGTGTCTGGCTGGTCCGGGATAAGACAGTTGCACTCGCGCGGGTGGTGACGGGACGGATGTAGCGCTCAGTCGTGAGTTTCCCAGCGAGGTTAAGCAACCACCATAAGGGCCGGATGCGTGCCAACTTGCTCTCGACAAGTTCGGTGGGCAAGTCGTTGAGTTCGACTTACGAGCGCAGACAAGAGTGCCTGCGCCACCCAAGCGCTATAGGGGCGGGGTGCGGAAGACCTCCGGAAACAAATGAACACGAGAGGCATCCGAGCTAGGCACCTGCTTGATCGGAGGAGCATGACTGGAATATAGTTTCCGGCATGGCAACCACTCCGATTGCACGGGCACAAAGCCGGCTGGAACTGATTCTGGTCCAGGCGGAAGATAAAGTTGCGCTAAACGGCCTGCTGTGGGAGCCGCAGAAGGCCAGCGATTCGCTGGTCGTCATGGTGCCCGGTGGCACGACGGGCGCGGCACTGTATCCGGCGCATGACTATTCTCCTCTTGCGAGCGCGCTGACGGATAAAGGCTACGCGTTTCTGCTTGGCAACATGCGCGCGTCGTATAACAACGCCTACGCGGAATATGGCGACGCGGTGAAGGACATCGCCGCGTTTGTCGCGTACGCGAAATCAAAGGGCTACTCCCGAATCGCGATTCTGGGCATCAGCCTTGGCGGCCCTCGCATGGCCCAGTATGTGGCGGAACGAAACGATCCCGCGGTCAAGGCGGTTGGCTTTGTAGCTTCGATCCCCTCACCGTATCTGGAGTTTCAAGTTCGGAGTAGCGACGCGGACAAGCGGCGCCTGGAAGACACGCTCAAGCACGCGCGCGAAATGGTCGCACAAGGCAAGGGACACGAGCCAGTTGCGTATGACAACTGGTTTCCTGGCGGCGTGTCGGTGATGGGAACGGCGAAGGCCCTGATCAGCTTCTTCGGAGCGCCGAGCGATCCGAGCGCGCCCAGCTCAATCAAGTACGCGCCGAAGATCAAAGTTCCCGCCTTGGTGATTCACGGCGAGAAGGACGAGCTTGCCCTGCCGCCGAATGCTCAAAAGATTTACGACAGCCTGACGGCTGCCCCGCAGCGCGACTTGATCTGGGTGAAGGGCGCGAGCCACTATTTGACGCTTGGCCCGCTCGCGGAGTCGTATGCGAGACTGACTGTCGATTGGCTCGTTAGAAACTTCCCCGCCGCGGCTCGCCGATAGGCAACCGCACCCACTCAATTTGCCTGTCACAATTTTGCAGTCGACTTACGCGCGCAGGCACGAGTGCCTGCGCCACGCTGGACCGGGCGCGCATTTTGCGGTTATGATTCCGCGCAAAGTGGCCCGCTGAGGCGCTGTGGGCTCGCGCGCATGCGGGCTGGGAGGGAACGATGGCAAACTTTTGCACGAAGTGCGGGGCTGCGGTCAGCGGGCCGTTCTGCGGGGCATGCGGGGCGCCGATTCAGGAAAGTCCGGCGCAGGGACAAAACGTGACGCCTCCAGCGGCGCCAGTTTCGCAGGCTGCGGCTGCGCCAGCTCCCGTTCGCAAAGGTTCGGGCGTGAAGATTGTTTTGATCGTGCTGGGTGTCTTCATGCTGTTTGGGGCCATGGGCGTGGCTGGCATTGTTTATGTGGGATATCGCGCCAAGCAGAAGATCGCGCAAATGGAGAAAGACTACGGCGCGGATAGCAATGCGTCGAGCGGTACATCGTCGTCCAGCGACACATCGTCTGCCAGCGTACGAACGTTCCCGCCGTCGAAGGGGAGCGGCTGCCGCCTGCTGGAGGGCCAGGAGGCAGCTAGGATTTTGGGAGTAGCTGTGGAACGCGCGGAAACGGAGGCCAGCGATAGCGAAGGCGATCTGTGCAAATACTGGGTGAGCGCGCCGGAGCGGCGACGGTTGATCCGCGAAGAGATGGCGTCGAGTGTGGCCGGAATGGGCAAAGCTGATACCAAGAGCGGACAGCAGGATATGGAGAACCTAATTGGCGGGGCGGCAGGCGCGTTGATCGAGGCGAACGGCGATAACAAGGACACCGACTACGCGTTCAGCCTTCAGGTGTGGCGCAAGAATGGCAAGGAGCAGTGGGAGAAAACGGAATCGCTTCAGACGAAGACGAAGGGCGCGGCGGGCGCGGATTTCGCAGGCGTGGCGATGCAGCCGGTCGAGGGCGTCGGTGACCGTGCGACTGTGTTAGCGGCCGGGCACTCCATCATGGTGCTGAAAGGCGACGCGTTCTTTTTGCTGGGATTCCAGCAATTCGTTCCGGGGCGGGATAAGACGGTCGCACTCGCGCGGGTGGTGGCGGGACGGATG
>DASYZC010000172.1:0-21147 GCA_035949735.1 Candidatus Acidiferrales bacterium
CGTGGCGAGCTTCACGAATACGTTCACCTTCCAGGACACGAGCGCCAAGGCGGATGGTCTTTGTTTTGTGATTGAGGCGAGTGGCCCAACGGCAGTGGGGGGAGGCGGAGGGAGCCTTGGCTATGCAGGCACAACGGGAGCCCTGAGCACACAGAGCCTTTGCATCAGCTTTGATTTGTACAACAACAAAACCAATCAGGAGATCAGCCACACGGGGTTGTTCACGAACGGCGCATCTCCGGCAGGCGGGGCAGGGAGTGCGGCGGGGGGTCTTTCGTTTCAGAGTGGACACGTCATGTCGGTTCAGATGACCTACGACGGGACGACGCTGACGATGCAGATCAGGGATACCTCAACGAATGTGACGTACAGCACCAGCTTTCCGGTGAACATTCCGAACCTGGTAGGTGGGGACACCGCATATGTAGGTTTCACGGGAGGCACCGGGGGCCTGACTGCCATTCAAGACATCCTCACATGGACGTACACCCCCAACTCAAACTCGCCGGTGCCACCTTCGATCACCACCCAACCGACGAACCAGACCGTGATTGCGGGGCAGACGGCCACATTTTCCGTTGTCGCCAGCGGGACCGCTCCCCTCACTTATCAGTGGATGGAAAATATGGGCTCCGGGTTCAATAACATTTCTGGCGCTAATTCTTCCAGCTATACAACGCCGGCTACAACCAGTGGGAACAACGGGTGGACGTTCGAGGTGGTCGTGACCAATTCGGCGGGTTCAGCGACCAGCAACATCGTTGTACTGACGGTAACCACGTCGGCGCCCAGCGTCAACTACGGCGGCGGCTTCACGTCCTCGGGATTGACTCTAAACGGGGGTGCCGTGATCAGCGGGACGCGTTTGCGGTTGACGGACGGGGGAAGCGGCGAAGCAAGGAGCGCTTTCTTCAGCACGCCCGTCAACGTGCAGTCTTTTACAAACGACTTCAGCTTTCAGCTGACCAACGCGAACGCAGACGGGTTCACCTTTACCATTCAAGGCAACAATGCGACCGCGCTAGGGTTGGGAGGTGGAAGTCTCGGCTACGGTTCGAACAGCTCAGGAACAGGCGGGATTCCGAACAGCGTCGCAGTGGGATTCCAGTTGTACAGCACGGTCTTGGGGAATAAGGAGGTTAGCCTAACCGGCTTGTGGACGAACGGAGCATCTCCTGCTGCAACACCGGGGAGCGATACAACCGGTTCTGGTGTGAACCTTCACAGCGGTGACGTGATGAGCGTGCACATGACATACGATGGCACGACTCTGACGTGGACGATCACGGATTCTACGGTTGGGAAGAGCTTTACAAAATCTGTAGCCATAAACATCCCATCCTTCACGGGCAACACGGCGTATGTTGGATTCACCGGAGGCAGCGGGGGGCTGACGGCCATCCAAGACGTTCTAAGCTGGACTTACACGTGGCCGATGAATAGCCAGGAAGTAGCGACGCCAACATTCAATCCGGCGGCGGGAACCTACAGTTCGACTCAGATGGTTTCAATTTCCGACGCGACTAGCGGAGCGACCATCTATTACACGACTGATGGCAGTACCCCCACAACGTCGTCCACTCAGTACACCGGACAGATTACCGTGAGCAGCACGACGACAATTGAGGCGATAGCCGCGGCCAGCGGAATGACGAACAGCTCAGTTGCGACGGCAACCTATACGATTCAGACATCGGGGGGTGGTGGCTCTCCCAGCTACGGGAGCGGCTTTACTTCTTCCGGTCTAATGCTGAATGGCGGCGCTGTGATTAACGGGACCCGTCTGCGTATAACGGACGGGGGGACAGCGGAGGCGAGGAGCGCTTTCTTTAGTACGACAGTCAACGTGCAATCATTCATCACCGATTTCACCTTCCTGCTCACCAATGCAAACGCGGACGGCTTCACCTTCACCATTCAAGGCAACAACCCAACCGCGGTAGGGCTTGGAGGTGGAGGCCTCGGGTACCAGGGGATCGGAAACAGCGTGGCGGTGAAGTTTGATTTGTATAGTAACGCCGGGGAGGGAAATAACTCGACGGGCCTCTACGTCGACGGCGCGTCACCGACGGTTCCAGCAATCAATCTGAGCGGCGGGGTCAATTTGCACAGTGGTCACGTGATGAGCGCTCACATCGCGTACGACGGGACGACATTGACGCTGATTATTACGGACACGAGCACGAAGGCCAGTTTCCGCGCCAGGTTTTCGGTAAACATCCCGAGTACTGTCGGTAGTAGCTCGGCCTACGTCGGCTTCACCGGCGGCACCGGCGGGCTAACAGCAACGCAGGATATCCTGACCTGGAGGTACAACGCCGTTCCGGTGAGTCCGTTTGCGTGGCCCGTGGATACGCCCATTACGTACGCTCCTGCGGCAAACGGAGGACCCAGTGACTACTCCACGTACTCTTCACAAAGCCCAATTCTCGGCCAATATCATACTGGTATAGATGTGTGTCCGCAGACCCCGGGCTGCGCGATCGGCAATCCGGTGTACGCGACGAGCAGCGGAGTTGTGGAGTTGGCTCTCGTCGTAAACTCCAGCGCATTCCTGTGCGACGGAAGCGGCGCCACTGGTTATCAAATCAATCCGAGCACTTCCAATCTTGGAAACGTAATCGTGATCGCTCATCCCAATGGAGAGTTTAGCCTTTACGGGCACTTAGACTGCATCTGGCCGGGGATAGTTCCGGGCGTTCAGGTGGCAACGGGGACGAGAATCGGAAACCAAGGGCACTCTGCGTTTGGAGATCAGGATCGAACGTTTTTGCCACACACACATTTTGAGGTCAAGGACAGGGCCGTTACCGGCGATTCGACAAACCAGGGCTACTCAGGATACACCCCGGACCTTCCCGATGGGTACGGCTATCATGATGCCCGCATCTATATCAACCCGTTCTCGCCCTTACCGATTTCACCGACATCGATAGACGTGGTGGCGTCTTCGAACCAAGCTATCTTGACTGGACCGGGTACGAGTTTCGCGGCGTTAGCCTCTGGGGCCCCGGGGCAGGAGTTCGTCGCGTTTGCGACTAGCGGACCCTGGTACCAGATTTACTTGCCTAATGACAATGCGCCCATATCCGGATGGATCCAGGGCGGTCAGAACCTGGTCACGGTGGACTCCTCTGCGACTCAGTTGCAAGTTACCGGAGCGAGCAGTTCAGGCTTGATGATACAGGCTGGGCCCGCGACGGGTACAAATCTGATAAGTTGGGACCAAACATTCAGTAACTGCAAGCCGACGGCGAAGATTTGGAACGGACAGCTGTATGTGAGCGCGGGGAGCCAAAACGGTTTCAACGAGTTCTTCCTTCCATTGAACTACTACTTTAGTTCCGCGAATTCTTGTGTCGAGCCTTCAGGGGCCGGACCCTCCATGGGATGGGCCTCTTCGACGTTCTTCCACTGATCGCAGGCTTGAAAGTCCCGTCGGAGGCAGGAGGCTCTGCTAAAATGCAGGCTCCTAATGCGCAGCCAGCAACTACCCTTCGACAGAATCCCATTGACGAAACCGAGCACTGCGAGAGATCGTACATTCGTAACAGCAACGGGGGAGCGAAAGGCCAAAGGTGGCCAGAAAAACTGGGTTACGGAGTAATGTTTGCGTAGTCCGATCCCTTGACAACGGTCATTTTTAGACTGGGGGCGAGAGCCTGTGAAGCGTTCAAGGTCCTTTAGGATTCCGGCTGAACGTTAGTTTCAAAACTGCGGAGAAGACAGATGGCATTGGCCGAGACTAGGTTGCATTCTGAGGAGTCACATACGACTGTTGCCCTTCAGGAGATCGTCAGCCTAGTTGTGATCGGCACCGCAATCCTTGGAGGGCTGGCGCTTCGTTGGCTCGACCTAGGGCGGCAGAGCCTCTGGTGGGACGAAGGCTTTACGGTATGGACCTACGGACTCGCACTCGGCCGCATCGTTCCTTTTGCAAAAAGTGACAATCAGGCCCCTCTCTACTATTTGCTGCAACATTATTGGGGCGTGCTTTTTGGGAATTCCGAATTTGCCCTTCGTGCGCTCTCCGCCTTTTTTGGGACACTGGCACTACCGGTCTTTTATCTGCTCGCGAAGAAAGTCCTGAAGGACGGTATTGCCGCCGCGCTAGCCTTTTGGCTGTTTGCGTTTTCCATGAAGCAGATTTGGTATTCACGCGAAGCACGAGCCTACGAGGCTGGGTCGTTTTTTGCTCTCGTGGCCCTGTGTGCGCTGGTGCTATTCCTGGAAAAGCGATCCACCTGGGCGTTCGTGACCGTCGTCCTGTCGTCCGTTCTCACATTGTATCTGCACAATATGATGTTCTTTTACCTTTTATCCTTGAACGTTGTCTGGCTGATTTACCCTTCTGAAAGGGTTTGGACTCGGCGCCTACGGGAGATGCTGTTAGCTAATGTCTGTATGGGAATCCTGTACTCGCCATGGGTTGCAAGTCTGCTGGCCCAAGTAAACACCGTATCAGGGAATCTTTATTGGGTACCGCGGCCCACACTCTGGAGTGTCGCTGGGACGCTCAGAGGGACAGCTGGGTTCGAAACGAGATCTCTGGTGTTGTTGGCGAAGAAACTTTTGCCGTTGCCTTGGCGGGTCGTGGGAGACAGCGTATGGATGGGGCTCGTGCTGCTGTGTGGAGCATTGCTAGGCGGCGGCTTCTGGCGCGTTTCTAAAACAGATGCAAGGAAGAACCTCTGCTTCCTCCTGTATTGCCTACTTCCGATTTTCCTGGTTTTTATACTGAGCCAAAGGATGCCGCTTTACCTCGACCGGGTTTTCACAACCTCCTCGATTGCCGCGCCAGTCATTCTTGCCTTTCCGCTCGCCGCGCAAAAGGGTTCTCGAGGAAAATCCTTGTACGCAGTCCTGGGGCTCATACTCGCTGGCGTGGCCACTCTCTCAAGCGTTGGATTTGTCAAATACGAACATATGCTTGCGAAGAGCGGCGAGGATTGGCGCGGGGTCATCACCACGGTGTTGACGATTCCAGAAACGGACAGGCTTGTTCTATTTGTTCCGCCGGCGGGAGAAATCTTCTTTGACTACTACTCTCGTCATTTTCCGGCCGTGGATACGCGCGTGGCTCGAACCGGCCTGCAGGAGGACTTCCACGACCGGTTCCCGCCGCCCAAGTCACGGATCATCAATGAGAATGACGTCGACCGCCTGAGAATGCTCGTAGAGTCCCACAAGTATTTCGAGATCGATTTAGTATTGGCACACAACGTCGATCCTCAAGGGTTGATTGAGAATTACTTGGATCGCGCTTTCATCCGGCAGGAGGATCTCGAGCCAACAGGGCCGATACGGGTTATCCCCTTCCGTGCGCTGACAAGACCGTAACCGAGATCCAAGGACGACCGTCGCTTTGTTCGATGAGGCCGAAGCAATCTGAGGACGGCGCGCAGCCCGGTCTCAGTTACCAGTTCGACCGTCTCGGCCGTATTGGGGTGTAGATGCCTGGGGCTCCCACAACTGACTTGGACCCGGGTGTCCTATTTCTGAGGAAGCTCGAAAACGGCGCAGGTTCCTACCATATTCTGATTGCCCCCAAAAACTCGGCGGACGTAGTTCACGTCCGCGGGCCTATCTGACGCATCGAACACGACGACTGCGCGCAGGTTTAGCTGCTTGACGACGCCAGCCGCGAGCTGCTCATCACCTGGGACGTAGGCCAGTGAGGTGGCGGGCGGAGGCTGGCTCTCCGAAGAATTGTCGAGATGGGCCTGCGCCTCTCTGTGCAGGATGGCGAGAATCGGCGTATTGTCTATGAAATTGTCCCATGCCTGTCCGGGTATATACGGGCTGACGCGACCGTCTATGAGCGAGTAGCGACCGCCGTCTCTGATTTGCATCCACATCGCGTCGTTGAAGTGCCACCAATCGTCAAGCGGAATGGTAAGCACCGCACCGTCGCGAACGCTGGGCGGCACCGTGCAGCGTTGCGTAGTCTTCGGGATCACAAAGTAGCGAGCGGGCTGAACGATAGAGGAGCTAGGAAACGGATAAGCAAGATACTCCAGCAATACGATGGCTCCGATAACGCAGACGAGCCCTGATCGCTTCCACTGGTTCTTCAGCTTGCTCAGAATAAATGCCAGCCCGATGGAGGCCAGCAACGCCATGCAGAGGGTAGTAACAATAGACAAGCGTGCCGGCTCGCGAAGGAAGCGCATCACACTTAGCTTGTAAAGCAGTGCGGCTGGAGCAGGCAGAGAAGATGGCGTGCCCAGAATGCGGATTGTTGGACCAAGCGACATGAGCGCAAACACAATGGCAGCAACCAGCGCGCGGCCCGCCCAGCGGCGCTGATTTCCACGAGCTACCCAACATCCAATTACAGCGAGAATAAGGGCCGCGAAACCGATAAACTCTATACCTTCAATTCCACCAGGACCGACAAAGAACCGCGCTGGCAGCTTCCGTACATAGCTACCCAATAAGGACTGTTGAAGGTTGGGAACAAAGAAACTCAACAGGTCGGCCGAATAGCTCGTTGCATTTTGCAGCGGTGCTGGTTTCGTGATGCCATAATCCTTCAGCATCATTAGCAATACCGGAGCAAGGCATAAGAAGAAGACCGCGGCAGAGACCAGCACAGGCCTCGAAAGCCTTTTCAGCATCGGCAAGCCCGCACGGCCGAGGTCAATGGCCAGAATCACTAACGTAAAAAGGACAAAGATAAGCGCATATTCGTAGTTTCCAAGGGCAACAAGCACGAGCGCGAGCCCCAAAAGCACACCCTCTTTCCACGAAGGTTTCTCTTTGTCCAGCAGACGACCCAAGGCGAGAACGTAAATCGGCAACGGAAACGCGGTAACGAGGCTCAGATGACCCCAGGCATGCGCTAGGAGAAATGGACTGAAACCAAAAACAATTCCACCTATTGTGGCAGCCGCGGCGTCGCCGGAAACACGCTGACAAAGTAGCCAGGCAAAAAATGCGCCAAGCGCGAGCTGCAGAACGAGGGAAAGATTGTACGTGAAAACAGGTCCGAGCAACAAACTGAAGGGCAGAGCCATGATTTGGCCAAGGATGTCCGTCGTGGCCCAGGTAAGGTTGGCGCCAATCGGGTACAAAATGAGGTTCGTGTGGAAAGGGTTCTGTCCGTGAGCAACCGCCCTGGCAAATTCCCAGAGGAACCAAGCATGAAGGTAGTTGTCCCCACCCCTTCCGAGCAAAGAATGGGTCGGGTGAATCGAATTGGGCAACGTGAAAACGAACGCCAGAGCGACATACAAGACGAAGACGATTGCTCCTTCTCGCCAACGTTGCGTACCAGATTCTCCAGCGGCTGAGGCGGGGAGGTCTGGTTCGCCTTCGCGTTCCCAAACAGCTCTCCGAAACTCCGGGCGCAAGACTAGCACGACGAATAAACCGAGGAGCCAGAAATAGTCTAGAAGGCGCAGACCTACATGGTGCCAGCGTGCGAGGTATACCGCGACTGGATGCTCCGCTTGTCCTTTGATCATCTGGTTGAAAAGTGCGAGGCTGTGTCCGTAATACGCACTCTCGATGAAATGTGGCACCAGGTAGGCAGAGAAAGCGGCCCACACAACGCTCAATAGCCCCATGCTAAGGAGCAAGATCAATGACAGGCGGTTCGCGCTCCTCTTTTGAGTGGATTGGTCGCGCAAGGCAATTGTTCCTGTTTATGAAGAGAAACAATCATTATCTCTAGCACGTAATCTGCCAAAACAACGGAGCAAGACTTGCGCTATCTAAGTCATAAGTGTCTCTTTTTGTTGCAGTTATGCGTCTCAAGTGGCAGCGTTATGCCAGACGTTGTTACGGATTTTCCGAAGTCAACATCGTTTGCCATATTGTTCGCCAGTTCCCTTGGGTGCAGCTGCGCGTCTGCACGGCCGCAACCAACCACGCCTGAGAAAATAGGAAGCGCGACAGGTCCTGAAACGCGCTCATTTGCTGCTACACTGACGCGCCGCCTCGGATAAAATCTCGATCAAAGGAGATCGAGTGGCCCTTCAACTTAAGCGCGTCCTTCTAACCGGAGGAGCAGGATTCATCGGATCGCACGTCGCGCAGGCGCTCCTTCGCCGCGGTGTGGAGCTTACCATTGTCGACAACTTGGACCGCTTTTATTCACTCGCTCGGAAGAAATCGAATCTGAACGAGATTCGGCAGGTGGGAAAGTATAAGTTCGCCAATCAGGACATCAGAATGAAGAAGGGGATGCGCGAATTGATCGCGCGCGAGCGACCTGAGGCCATCATCCATCTGGCGGCGCGGGCGGGCGTGCGGCCTTCGATCGAGCAGCCGCTTCTTTACGAAAGCGTGAACATCAGCGGGACATTAAACCTGCTGGAGCTTTGTCACCAGTGCAGGGTAGGGAAATTCATTTTTGGCTCATCCAGTTCTGTCTATGGGATGACAAGCAAGACACCTTTTTCGGAAACCCAGACTGAGCTTCGACCGGTTTCTCCTTATGGAGCGACGAAACTCGCTGGGGAAGCGCTTGGCTACACCTATGCGCATCTCTACGCCTTTCCGGTGATCTGCCTTCGGTTTTTTACCGTGTACGGACCACGACAGCGACCTGATCTCGCGATACACAAGTTCACTGCACTGATCGAAGGCGGTAAACCCTTGCCTATTTTTGGCGACGGCACTACGGGCCGTGACTATACCTACATCGATGACATTGTGTCGGGTGTTATGAAAGCGCTCGAGTACGAACCGCCACGGGGAGTGGGAGCTCCCTTTGAGATTTTCAACCTCGGAAACTCAAATCCGGTAACGCTTGCTGAGCTCGTGCGTTTGCTCGAACAGACAACTGGGCACGAGGCTATCAAGCAGCAGATGCCTGTGCAGCCGGGCGATGTCCTTATCACCTGGGCGGACATTTCAAAATCCTCTCGTATCTTAGGCTACCGGCCTGCCACGCCGCTCGAGGAGGGGCTCAAGAAGTTTGTGGTTTGGTATCGCTCTGGAAGACGTAGGGGTTTGGTCTAATGCAAACATGACCCAGAGAAAAGGGCGGACCAATCCCACTTCCGGCCGTTTAATCCTCTACGACGTGCGTCTCGAAGACCTCCCGAAACTCGTGCCACTGGCTCCAATCGAAAACTCCTTCGTGGTTGAAGCACTCGGCAGCGGCATAAGCCATGTAGAGAGCGTGGTGCGTATTGTCGTGGGCGAACAGCCCTTGTCTACCGAAGGTGAGTAGCCCCTTAATTTGCTGTAGCCAATTGTCAATAGCGTCAAAGTGGGCCTCGTATCCGACCGGATAAATGGGATATGCCTGCGGAAGCCGTCGCGTAAAGGCGCGCCGGACCGGAGCGGATACGGGAAGACCTGCCTGCGCGAGCCATCCGCAGAGCAGTTCGCCAAGTTGTTCGTCACTCATCTCCCACTCCGGCGACCCTCGATCTGTGGGAAGTTCGGCGCATAGGAGTGTTCGGTTAGCCGGTTCGGAGGCAAGGCTGTAGTTCTTAGGTTCAGACAGCCGCGAAATCGGGATGGAAGCTTCAGGGAAATAGTGCGCATCGTACTCGGTGAACCGCTTTTGTTCCAGGACCAGGTAGATCAGAATCATCCCACGGAAGGAAATCTTGGAGGCGGCTTCTAAGATAGCCGCAGGAGCCTGAGGCTGAATGCATCGCGCCAGCACGGTAATGGGCAAGGTGGACCAGATGGTGTCCACCGAAATGCTGACTTCCTCGTTGTTGTGCGTGAAGCGTACGGCGGTGATTCGATTATCCTCGCGTTCGATCGCTGTTACTCGAGATCCGAAGCGAAACTCTGCTCCGGCTGTGGCAGCAGCCTTATAGAGGCGCTCTGAAATCTCACCGTATCCCAAGCGGGGATAATAAAAGCGTCCCGCACCGGGAGGCTTCAATCCAGGTATGGAAGAAGCGACCTTCCGAAACATCTTCGAGAGTGAGTTGGCCGAGACCCGACGCCGAGCTTGCGCGACCGATATCGCCTCGGGAGGAATGCCCCAAATCTTTCTTGCGTACGGAAAGTAGAAGTCGGTGCAGATAGTAGATCCAAGCGCCCGTTCGAGCACGGACGAAAATGTCTCTGGCTGGGAACAACTGCCTCGGAAAAATCTGCGAATCATGTCGCTCGCAACACCAAGCGCGAACGGAGGAGGTAAGTGGAGTATCAAGTCGACAGGCTTGAGAGGGAAATGAATCCACCTGCCCCGAAGCCGAATCCTTCCATGGCGGGGGCGACTAACTAAGTTGCCGCCGAGCATGTCCTGCAAATCCGCCAAAATTTCCGGATCACAGGAGGGATGTAATCGGTGGCTGCCATAATCTGCCCAGATGCCATCTACCTCAAAACTTCCGGCGTTGCCGCCGACGGTTTCGCGCTGCTCGAGCACTATGGGGTGGGCAATCCCTCTTCGCGCAAGCTGATACGCGGCACCCACCCCCGCCGGACCTGCTCCGAGGATAACCACCTGTGGCCGACCTTCTCTACGGCAAGCAGGGTCAGCCCACCGCCTCCAGCGCAGGGCCTGTTTTGTGATTCGGACGTTCTTCGTTTGAGATTTATTGGAGTTCAACGAGTTGTCTCCCAAATCGTACACACGGCTTGGGACCTTGGGGCTAGCGGAATGTCCGAAGCAGGTGCCGACACGAAGAATTCATCAGATCACGAACGGAATGAAGCGCTTGGTTTGTGCACGGTAAGCCTCATAGCCGGTCACGGTTTCGGCGAGTACCTTCTCCTCGCGTATGGCCTTGTAAATCGTGAGTACGGCGATGATTAGAACCGCAATAACAAGCCAAGAGTTGAGGCAGAATTCGAATCCCAACAACATGACCAAGTCCCCGGTGTAAATCGGATGCCGAATATACCGATACACTCCCCGGTTCACCAGCATGTGGTCCTGCTTCACCAGTCCCGCTTCGATATCGGACCAGTTATTACCGAGCTCCAAGCGGGCCATGATCGCTATGAGAAGTCCAAGCGTGAAGAGAGTCACTCCCGCAACACGCGAGACCAAAGCGTTGTCTGTAATCGGCAGTATCTCGGGTAGAAAAAGCTGAACAAATAGGCCAACGGTGACGGCAATTTTGCCAGCTTTAACAATCTGTAGGAATGGAGTCTCGCCCGGGGACTGTTGCCTAAAGGAATGGTCCCGGTTCCGCTTCAATAGCTCCCAGAGGATCTTGTGAGCTGCTAGGCCCGCAAATAGATAAACCCGGAGAAGAACGCCAAATGCCGTCATGTCGACCGGCCCTGCCTTTCGACTTCCACTTCCGTGCTGTCGTTCACGCGGACTCCCGAAATCGCATTAGGGGCAAACCGACCAAGCCTAGTGGCAATCGCATCACCTAGCATACCGATCAAAAGCACCAAGAGTGCACATATTAAGGCTAATGCCGCTGATGCAGACACATTGGGCTGGTGCGTGAGGTCGATTGCTAGCTTGACAATCCCATATGCTGCGAACACGACGACAATCGGGAAGAATATTCGCAACGGCCGAAACAACATGCTGGTTCGCAAAATGAGAATCAGGAAACTTCCGGCATCCCACGGTACGATTTTGGACCGGCCCTTCCGCGCACGATAATCGATAGGCGTATAGGCCACAGCATATTTGTCGCAATGCATCGCCAGCGTGATCGTTGTAGTCCAGCTGAATTGGTCCGGTAGAATGGGGAAGTACTGCATCGCGACATCTCGTCGAAAGACGCGCAATCCACTGTTAAGGTCTGGAATTCGTGCGTTGGTGAGATAGTTCGCCAGTCGGTTTAGAAGCCACTTTGCTGGACGGCGAATCAGAGGGATCTTTGCGCCGGCCTTGACACGGCTCCCAACTACCATGTCGGCGCGTTCCAACTCGTCGAGCAGCATGGGAACGCACTCGGCGGGATACGTTCCATCCGCATCGATGATGGTTACATAATCGTGGGTGGCCGCCGCAATTCCTGTCTTCAAAGCAGCCCCATATCCGCGATTGCTCCTATGTCGCATCACCCGGGCGCCCGCCAAGCCTGCAGCACGCGCCGTGGAGTCGGTTGAACCGTCATCAACAACAATGATTTCGATCGAGGCAGCGTAGTTTCCGAGGACCCGACGTAATTCAGCGACTACTGATGGAATACCGGATTCCTCATTGTAAGCGGGGATTACGACGCTAACGGGATTCGTCACAATGTTTCTCTTGTGGGGCTCTGACAAAGGAACGGATAATTTCCAATGTGCAGCAATGCTTGACGTTCCCGCAAACTATAGCATGAAACCAGAACCTTGCTATTGGCCAAACGGCACTTCTGCCGTTAGTGTTAGGATACTCCAAGGGATTTGGCAACGATCGAATTCGATTTGATCGTAACTCGAGAAAACAGAGGGCTTTGTCATGCGTCTTTGGCGGGATGGAATCTGCGAGGGAGGTCGAAAAAGCGACGCCGAGGGGTCAGGCGAAAAATGGCTCCCGAGCGGGGAACATTCTCGAAGGGACTTTTGCAAGGCCGCAAGTGCGCTACTGCTGACAGCAGTCGCGAATGGTCCCTTTTCCTTGGCCGACCGCCGGGAATCCTCGGGAAGGTTCGACGCTGTTGCAATCGACAGGACCAGGGTTCTCGCCGCGGCTCAGCGTTATTTGAACGAGCCCCCCATCACGATAACGTCCTCCCGGTGCAACCGCAGTCGCGGAGGGAAGCACGACTATTACTCCGAATCAGATTATTTTTGGCCCGATCCGAAGAATCCCCACGGCCCCTACATTCAGCGAGACGGATTTTCAAATCCGAGCAATTTCCCCGGTCATCGCCGGTTCCTGTTTCGCTTCAGCGTTCAGGCCTCCGCATTAGCGGCTGCCTGGCGCATCACTGCGCAGCGGGCCTATGCTGAGCACGCCGCCGGGCACCTTCGCGCCTGGTTCATCAACAAAGCTACTCGTATGAATCCGAATCTCCAGTTCGCGGAAGCCCTTCTAGGTAGCACCACGGGCAGTAATTATGGCGTCATTGATGGTATCCATTTTGTGGAGATTGTGCGCGCAGCCGAGGCTATCGAGTCATCCGGGGTCCTCTCCAGAGATGAATTCGATGAAATCAGGTGTTGGTTCGCGGATTTCCTGAGCTGGCTTACCACCTCCCCGTATGGAATCAAGGAGATGAACTCGTCAAATAATCACGCCACCTGCTGGAACATGCAGGTGGCGTCGTACGCGCTCTTCACAAGGAACGCGCAGCTCGCGGACTATGTGCGTAGGCGGTTGGAAAGCGTGATCATACCAGAGCAGATGCGGGCGGATGGGGCATTTCCGCTGGAACTCAGCCGGACGAAGCCTTACTGTTACTCACTTTTGAACTTAGAGGCGATGTGTACAATTTGCTGGTTGCTTTCGAAGCCTGGTCAGGGCCAGTGGACCTTTCGTTTAAGTGACGGCCGAGGCGTTGGCAAGGCTGTCGCTTTTATGGAACCGTATATTCGGGATAAGAAACGCTGGCCGCTTCCACCGGATGTTATGTACTTCAACGATTGGCCCATGCGCCAGTGCTCGCTGCTGTTTTCTGGGATTGCATTGGAAAGGCCTGATTATCTCGAGTTTTGGAAAACCCTGCCGGCCGACTCCAATGTCGAGGAAGTAATCCGACTCTTCTTCATCCGACAGCCTGTTCTTTGGGTTTAAACGTATTCCCGCGATACGACGCAGGATTCGGATCGAGCAGCCGTCTGGACGAACGCGCACCCACGCATCTGGGAATGACGCCAGCAACGTACCGGCAGGGAGGCTCGGGGATGTCGATACACTACACGATCGTGAATTCTCCGATGGGACGACTGCTGGTCGGAGCAACGGAAAAGGGCGTGAGCGCGGTTTACCTGGGCGAATCCGATGCGCGTCTGGAGAGCACATGCTAGAATTACACCGGGTACCGAAGCCACTCTTTGATTTGAGCCGAGCGCTTGGGCACGCTAAGCCAAACGCCCATATCGAAAAGAGTGCTACCGATCTCTCGGACGGCGATCGTCGACCCCGGTCTTTGGTAGAACTCATCCAACACCGGGGCCGTTAGCCCTCGACGCGCGAGGTCCCGTCGCAAACGCTTTACCTCAAGCGAGTAGCGTTTGGCGTAAAGTGACTGGGTCTCAGCGTTTTCCGCAGATAACCTCTGCTGATAGTGCTCGAATGATTCGCTTTGTCCTCTAAAAGACAGCTCAGCTCGCTGCTCAGCGAAATCAACCAGCGCGGAGCCTGTCTTCTGCGCGCTGTCAGCGAGAATCTCGCCTCGCTGTTCCCACATCACCAAATCCACTAACGCGAAGAAGAGCAGTGCGAACGAGACCACGACTAGAATCTTCCATTGACGTATTCGGCGCGAGTTCACCGGCCACTCCTGTTGATCGCCTGTTTGGACACAACAGGCGACTTGGCGTTTGTGACTTTTTGCGTTTTGCCAACGCGCTTCTTCACATTCGCTGCCCGGGTTTCTGTGGCGGACGCATTGGATGTTTGAGCCCCCGGGGGCTAAAGAAATGCCGGCAGGGCCTTCAATTAGCGCAAAAAATCGTTGGCGCTGGGCCGCGCTGCATTCTATTCTATCATTCGATCTTGCAGATCACATATCACAGGTATACATAACGGCACCGCCTAGCTGACGACGAGCAAAGTGAGCGATCCTTTTCCTGTGCGCCAACCCGCAAGAGTTTGCGAACGACCGAGCCGGTGTTAACCCACCTTCCACACCTTTTTGCCGAAAAGGTGGAAATCTGTTGTGCAAGCACCCTGTTTTCAGCGTGGGCTCCTCGAAACGGCCAAAATAGTGACCAATTATTCTGCATTGCCTATGTCAACGCAAGGTAGAAATGTCCGGTTTGCCTATTGAGATTGATGTCGGATATGTAGCGAGCCTTGATGTGCGCCAGATCTTGTTTGCGCTGATATTTTCGGCGGCGCTTGCGCAGCAAGCCGTGCTGACGCCAGATGCGTTGGATGGCCATGTGACTGACCGGCAGATCGAATTCGCGCTTCAGACGAGCGGCGCCGAAGGTAGGCAATTGCCGGCGCAGAGCAAGGACCTGTTGCTCGATCTCCGGCGGGGTTTTCTGCGGCGAGTGATGCGGGGCGCGGCTCTGGTCCAGCAAGCCGCGCGGACCGTGCTGCTGATATCGCCGCCACCACTCGCGCACCGTCAGGGGCTGGCGAGGAACAGCCGCGCGGTGGGCTTGATGCCGCGCTCTTTGGCGCTCTCCACCAGACGGAGGCGATGGTTGTACGTGTTGTCTTTCATTTCACGAATCAGATCGAAGTAACGGGCCGACATAGGCCGCGCATTGTAAAGGCAACCCCTGTTGAACGGACCCGGCTGTGGAAAAGCCGCTCCGTGGAAAACCAAAGGCAGGTTTCCCACTGCGCTTGGAAATCCCGCAACACCGGCGGGATTCCCACTTTCCCACAGCCACCACGGCGGCGATCACTTCCCCAACCTTTGAACCAAGCAAACTTCCATCTCCCTGCGTCGCTTCTCGCTCAAACACTTTAACCTCGCTAGGGGGATACGATGTGACCAGGCTCTTCCAAAACTGCGGTTTTCTTGACGCTTGTGGAAGGGGACCATTATACTGCGGCACGGCTCTCCGTCGGCGTCCTTCCGCTGCTGAAAGGATCATCTCTTTGGAATTTGAACCTCTTGACCAGTTCACGCAGCGCCGCAAGAAGCTCAGCGAAATCGAATCTCTTGGCCATTCTCCTTATCCGCATAGGTTTGCGGGCTCGCATACACCGAGAGAGGTCAGCGAACAGTTTGGCGCACTGACGGCCGAGGAGCTGGGTGCGAAAAGCACGGCGGTACGCGTGGCGGGGCGAATTGTCGCGTTGCGGCCGCACGGCAAGGCGGGGTTCGCTCACCTGGCGGGCGACGGCGGGCGAATCCAAGTGTATGTGCGCTTGGACGTAATCGGCGAGCAGGCTTTCAAACTTTTTCAGCTTCTGGATTTAGGCGACATCGTGGGCGTCTCTGGCCCTCTGTTTCGCACCAAGACAGGCGAGCTCACCGTACGTGTGGAGGGGCTCGAACTCCTCAGCAAGGCGCTGCTGCCGCTGCCGGAAAAGTGGCACGGCTTGGCCGACGTGGAGATGCGCTACCGGCGGCGCTATTTGGACTTGATCGTGAACGAGCGCGCGCGCGAGATTTTCCTCCGGCGGGCGCAGATCATTCGCGAGCTGCGGCGGTTTTTTGACGAGCGCGGCTACGTGGAAGTGGAAACACCGATGATGCATCCGGTGCTGGGCGGAGCGACCGCGCGTCCTTTCGTGACGCATCACAACACCTTTGACATGGACCTGTACCTCCGCATTGCGCCGGAACTTTACTTGAAGAGGCTGGTTGTGGGAGGGCTCGATCGCGTGTACGAAATCAACCGCAATTTTCGCAATGAAGGAATCGACGCGATCCATCAACCCGAATTCACGATGCTGGAGTTCTACCAAGCCTACAGCAGCGCAGACGAGTTAGTGGACCTGACGGAGGAACTGCTGCGCGGGCTGGCCGAACAAATCTGCGGCAGCACGAAGGTGAAATACGGCGAGGTCGAAATCAACTTTGGCAAGTTTGAACGGCTCTCGATGCGCCAAGCGATCTGCAAATACTGGCCCACCGCGGCTGGCGCGGCGCCGAGCGAAACCGAGCTTTCTCAAAAGGCCGGGCCGCGCGCAATCGCCGAGCGTTATAACCGTTTCGCACAGGGCGGAGCAGCGGAACCCATCCACGGGATCGAAAAGTTTTCAGACGGCGAATTGACGGGCCAGCTTTTCGAAGCGGTCGCCGAAGGACATTTGAATCAGCCTACGTTCATTTACGATTTCCCCACCGATATTTCGCCCCTATCGAAGCAGAAGCCGGACGATCCTTCACTGGCCGAACGGTTCGAGCTATTCATCGCCGGCATGGAGATCGCAAATGGATTTTCGGAGTTGAACGATCCGGCCGATCAGGAACGCCGCTTTCGCGCGCAGGTGGAAAAAGGCGGGCAGGACGCCCCGAAAGAAGTTGATATCGACTACATTCGCGCTCTGAGCCACGGACTGCCGCCAACGGCAGGCGAAGGAGTCGGGATCGACCGCCTCGTGATGTTGCTCACGGACTCCCACGCAATTCGCGAGGTAATCCTCTTTCCACTGCTGCGCGCCGAAACGGCCGAAAACTCAGCGGCCCCCCGAGAAAAGGGCAGCGACGAAGCTGGAAGTTCGAAATGAGCTTCGAATGGCTGGTGGCGCTGCGATATCTACGCTCGCCGAACCGGCCTGCGGTGCTGCGGCTGGTCACTCTGTTGGCGGTTCTTGGCGTGGCAGCCGGAGTGATGACGCTGGTGATCGCTCTGGCCATGGACACGGGCTTTCGGCAAGCCATTCGCGACCGGCTGCTGAGCGTTACGGCCCACGTGAATCTGAAGCCCGCCAGCCCGGAAGGGATCCGCAACTATCGAGAGGAAATTGCCAGGCTGAGCGCCGCGCCGGGCGTTCGCTCGATTGAGCCGGCGGTCTACATCACCGTGCTTTTGTCGATCGGCAACCGGTCGCGCGGATTAGTGCTCAAGGGAGTGGACCCGGAGTTGGAGCTGCGCACCGGCGGCGCCCTGCGGCATATTGTGGCCGGCTCGGACAATTTTACGCCGAGCGCGGATGATATTCCAGTGCTGCTGGTGGGACGAATCCTTTGCGAGGAATTGAAAGTTTCGGCGGGCGACTACGTCACGCTGACGAGCCCTCAGGGGAACTTGACGCCATTCGGAATGCTGCCGCGCTCGCGGCGTTATCGCGTTGGCGGAATCTTTGATTCCGGCTTCTACGATTACGATGCGAATTGGGGTTTCGTGACGCTCTCTTCGGCACAAGCACTGGCGGGCGTGGGAGACGTCGTAAACCTGTTGGAAGTTCGCGTAACAAAGTTGGATGAGGCGCAAACCGTGGCCGATGAGCTGCTGCGCCGTGCAGGCCCCGGATTCATCGCCACAACTTGGATGGATGAGAACCGCGCGCTCTTCCGCGCCTTGAGTTTGGAGAAGCTGGTTACAGCCCTTTTTATTGGACTGATCACATTCGTGGCTGGGCTCAACATCCTGGTCGTATTGATGATGACGGTGACCGATCGCGCCCGGGATATCGCCGTGCTGATGGCCATGGGAACGCAGCGGCGCCAAGTGCGCCGCATTTTCATTTTGCAGGGCCTGGTTGTCTGCATTGGGGGAACGGCGGCGGGACTGCTGGCTGGGTATGGGCTATCCTGGATCGCCGACCGATGGAGACTCATTCCACTGAATCCGGAGGTATACGCCATACCTTACGTTCCATTTCACGCCAATGCGCTGGACGCGATTTGGATTGCGGCCGCGGCATTGGCGATTTGCATCAGCGCCACGATCATTCCGGCATGGTCCGCGGCGCGCATTCTTCCTGTCGAAATTTTGCGCTTCGAATAGACCGCTGACGTGCTTTTTGACACCTTAGCACCGTAATGTCATAATGTTTTTCGAGGTCACAATAGCAGCCATGCAACGCACTACCGTCTACTTTTCACCCAAGCTGTACCGCGCTTTGAAGGTTAAGGCGGCGACGACCGATCGGGGTCTCTCGGAACTGGTGAACGAAGCTGTGCAGCTCTCTCTTAGGGAGGACGCCCTGGACGAGGAAGCCTACCGCCGCAGACAAAAAGAACCGAGCCGCGCGTTCGCGACGGTCTTGCGTGAACTGAAAAGTGCCCGCCTCCTATAGGCTGAGAATCAAGCGCAGCGCCGAGAAGGAGCTTCGCCGTGTCCCGAAGGCTGATTTGCGCCGGATTGCGGAACGAATGGAGCGCCTCGCCACGGAGCCTCGACCCCCGGGTTGCGAGAAACTATTCGCGGAAAATGTCTATCGCGTCAGGCAAGGGGATTACCGCATTCTCTACTCGGTTGACGACGGAGAAGGTGCGATCGAAGTCATAAAAATCGGTCATCGGCGGGAGGTTTATCGCTGATGCCTCGATTGCCCTGCAAAGCAATCGGAGGAGCGGGAATACTTGCGGCAACCGGTGAAGCGATAGGACCAGCGTTCTATTCCGTTGATTACCAGGCGCGCGCCACTAAAATTGCCGGGGCGGGACGCGGCCCGAAGGTATATCGTTAATCTAGGGCCGGGTTGCGGAACCGGGGGATGTCTTAGGCTGGAGCGCCTTTCTAGCCAGACGAAAATGCACGCGAACCTCAATTTCCATCGAGATCGACTCGTTCCGCGAGCGCGTGCGTGGTAAAATGAAAAATAGAATGCACCACAAGCGAAATAGAACCGACCGAAAGCGCGCCAAAAAGTGGCAGTCAGCGTCCACCGTTTAGGAAACTAACAGGGACAAGTGAGAAACGGTTTGGATAAGACTAGGGTGCCGGGCATGCCGGAATTACTGGAAAACAAGGACATATCTGGGCGGCAATTCGGCATCTAAACTGTGATAGGGATAGCGGGCAATGCAAGCGAAGGCGAACGCGGGTGTGGACGCCAGCGAGGCTGATTTCCGAGGAGCCTCCAAACCGGGACCCATACTGCGAATGGAAGGGCTTCGAAAGACCTTCCGCTCCGGCGCACAGGAAATAACACCCCTCAACGAGATTGATTTTTCGGCCCAACAAGGCGAGATGATCGCCATCGTGGGCCCTTCCGGCAGCGGGAAAAGCACGATGTTGCACCTGCTGGCGGCGCTGGACACTCCAACAAGCGGTACAGTATACTTCGCCGGAAATTCGCTCCGCGCATTTTCGCAGATGGAGCTGGCGGGATATCGCAACCGTGCAGTGGGTTTCGTGTGGCAACGGCATCACCTGCTGCCCGATTTCACGGCGGTGGAGAACGTGGCGATGCCCTTGTTGATTCGGGGGCAGGCGCGGGGGCAAGCGCTGAGAGTGGCGACGGACTGGCTGGGTGAAGTGGGGCTGGCTGACCGGGCGAGGCAGCGCGCGGGAGAGCTATCCGGCGGCGAACAGCAGCGAGTGGCGATCGCGCGCTCGTTGGTGAATCAGCCCATGCTACTTCTGGCGGACGAACCGACAGGGGATCTGGACGAACGGAGCGCCGAGGGCATTTTTGAATTGATCGAGCGGCTCCATCGGTCCCACGGTTTGACTTCCATCCTGGCGACACACAATTTGCAGCTGGCTGGATGCGCCGATCGAGTGCTGGTGTTGGAGCATGGGCGGCTGGCCGCGAGGCCGGACGTATTTGCGATGGCTGGTCCGCGCAGCTGGGGCCCAGCATCCGATAGGGTAGACACACGACCTTGGGAGCGTGGGGTGACCGGTGTTTGAACGCTACACGGAGAAGGCGCGGCGGGTAATTTTCTTTGCGCGATACGAGGCGAGCCAGTATGGAAGCCCGTACATCGAGACCGAGCATTTGTTATTGGGGCTTTTGCGGGAAGATAAGGCCCTGGCCAATCGCTTTCTGCGGGCCCATGGCTCGATCGAATCCATCCGCAAAGAAATCGAATCGCGAATCACGGTTCGCGAGCGCATTTCGACTTCGGTGGAAGTTCCGCTCAGCCAGGAGTGCAAGCGCATCCTTAATTATGCCGCGGAAGAAGCGGAGCGGCTCGGCCACAAGCATGTGGGAACGGAACACCTCCTTCTGGGAGTCCTGCGAGAGGAAAAGTCATTTGGCGCCGAAATCCTGCTCGAACGGGGATTGCGGCTTTCCACCGTGCGCGAGGAAATGGTACGCAGCGCGGGAGAGAAGGTGCCTGTGAACCGTCCAAAAGAGGCTTCCCTGCTGGCTGAATTCAGCCGTGACTTGACGCAAGCGGCCATGGAGGGACAACTCGATCCTCTGGTGGGCCGCGACAACGAACTCGAGCGCGCCGTGCAGATTCTTTGCCGCCGCACCAAGAACAACCCCGTGCTGATCGGCGAGCCTGGCGTGGGCAAGACGGCGATTGTGGAGGGCCTGGCGCAGCGCATTGCCGATGGCGAAGTGCCATCGTTCCTCGCCGATAAACGCATTCTCTCTCTTGATCTTTCGCTCATCGTCGCCGGAACTAAATATCGCGGGCAATTTGAAGAGCGGCTCAAGACCATCATGAAAGAGCTGATGGAGAACCAGAACAGCATCATCTTTATAGACGAGCTGCACACTCTGGTGGGCGCGGGCTCGGCGGAGGGGTCGCTCGACGCCGCCAACATTTTGAAGCCGGCGCTCTC
>DASYZC010000173.1:0-2530 GCA_035949735.1 Candidatus Acidiferrales bacterium
CCGTTCCTGCGATTTTCCCTTCGGAAAAACCAGCGAGTGCGCGGCCGGGCTTTGTCGCGGGGATTTTGGACGAACCGCTTTCGGAGCCTGGCCGGCAGAATGCTATCGGGAGTGCGGCGGCGGTGCCTCCGCCCGTGTCAGTGCTTCCCGCGCTGCCCTTTCGAACTCCTCCCGAAGAGCAGTTTGAACCGTCAACGAGCGCGCCTCTGGAATTTCCTGCGAAGCCTTACAGCCTCCCGCCAAAGGCTCTGGCTCCGACTACATCAGTCGGACCGCGCGAAGTCCTTCCCAGAGATGTTCTGTTGCCCGACCCGGTTTTTCCCGCTCGCGCGGTTGTCGCTGTCGCGCCGGATCGCCAGGCGCCCGCACCTGTCGACTCATCTACCGCGGAATTGCGCCAGCGACGGAAGTTCGCGATCGGATTAGCGGCCGGCATGATGGGAATCCTTGGGGTGATGGTGACGGTTACCAGTATCAACAAACCTCCTGTAGCGGACGATTCCGGCTCGCGAACGGTTCAACCAATCTCGCCGCCGGCCGCAGGGTTGCCGGAAAAAGCGCCTCAGACGAAGCAGGCGGTGCAGACTCGGCGCGCCATTGGGAACGCGCGATCCCGAACTGGTTCGACCGGCGCCGACTCCGACGCCCCGGTGCCAGTTGTGCGTGTGGCCGTCGCGCCTGTGCATCAAGACAGCAGCTTCATGGAGAGTCTGAGGGCTCTGCTCGGCTTGGACGTCGCTAATACGATTGACCCCGCGACAGCGGCCTTGCCGGTGTGGACGGTTCAGCATAGCGGATTTTATTATTGCGCCCGCAGTCCGGATTTCAGGACGCTTGAGCCGGGGGCCATCATGACGCAAGGTCAGGCGCTTCAAAGCGGATATCAGCCGAAGCTTGGCGACTACTGCAAGTAAAACGTTCCTCCGTTGCATCCCGCGAGCGTTCCTGGGGCGTCTAAGGCGTCGATAGCTCGGTGACGGTGTGAGAAGCGGTTGAACGCACGCGGCACTCACGTTACACAGATTTGAGGGAACGGATGCACAGAAGTTTTATCGACCGGTTGTTGCTGCCCGCCATTTTCGGCTTGACTACCATCATCGCCGCCCTAGTGCTTTGGCAGTTGTTACTCACCAACCGGCGCGTTGAGATTCAGGGCAACACGAAACAGCAGGCCTTATTTGTAAAAGCCAAGACGGAATCGGAATTGAGCGCGCGCATTCTTTCGCTGGAACGCTTGGCGGGGCGCTGGCAGGAACCAGAGCGCCCCGCCGATCAAGATATGGAGTCCGATGCGAGCCTAGTGATGAGCGGCTACCCAGCTTATCAGGCCATCGAATGGATCGATCCGACCTTCCGCGTGGTTTGGGTGGAACCTCAGAGAGGGAATGAACGCGACATTGGCGCAAACCTAGGGCTTGACCCGCAGCAGCGGAACAGGCTTCAAGATGCGATCAACAGCTCAAGCGTGACCTCGACGGCCCCAACCGAGTTGCGACAGGGCGGTCGGGGCTTCTTGGTCTTCGTGCCCGTGTACTCGCACGAGGAATTGAGGGGTTTCCTGGTTGGCGTGTTCCGCTACCAGGCATTGCTCTCCTCCATCCTTCAGGACGTTGCCCCCGATTATTGGGTTGTTGTTTCTGATGGTCAGGAGAAAATCTACAGTCGCACCCCGCCCCAACCTGCTCGAGAAGGGCCCTATGTTCAGGAAGCCGATATACAAGTCGAGGGGCTATCCTGGCGAGTGAGGGCTTGGCCGAAGACTGAAGTAGTTGCGTACGCTCGATCGCCTCTGCCGGGGCTGGTCTTCGGCGGAGGTATTCTGATGGCTATCGTCCTTGGATTCGCTGTGTATATGACGGAATCGTCGCTGCTCCATGTCAGAAAACTGCAAGCTTCGAATCTTGAACTGGAAAAGGAAATTGCCGGGCGCGAGCAAGCCGAGGAAGCGCTTCGCCAGGCGCAAAAGATGGAGGCTGTCGGTCGTCTGGCTGGTGGCGTCGCTCATGACTTCAATAACGTGCTAATGGTGATCCGCGGCCAAGCTTCGCTCTCGTTGAACGCGCCTGGCCTTAGCTCCGCGCTGCGTCAGGAGTTGACCGAAATCGTGAAGGCCGCCGATAGGGCGTCTTCATTGACGAGGAAGCTCCTAGCCTTCGGCCGCAAGCAAGTGCTCCAGGCCCGCGTATTGGATCTCAATACACTGATTACTCAGATGGGGGAGATGTTGCCACCCGTGCTCGGTGAGGACATCATCGTAAAGATTAATCTCAATCCCCACCTGGGCCACGTCAGGGCCGATTCGGCGCAATTGGAGCAGGTGATCATGAACCTGGTATTCAACGCGCGAGACGCCATGCCGGATGGCGGCGAGTTGAGTATCGAGACTGCGAACTGCGATTTGGATGAGGCGTGGATCAGCACTCACCCGGGAATGCGAGCAGGTCCCCACGTGGTGCTGAGTGTGCGCGATACCGGGCATGGCATGGACGAAGCCACACAAGCGCACCTCTTTGAGCCCTTCTTTACTACC
>DASYZC010000174.1:0-3951 GCA_035949735.1 Candidatus Acidiferrales bacterium
CGCCGTCGACGCGAACCCGCACTGCGGACTCAGCGTGAGGTTCTCGAGCGGGAAATACTTGGCCGCCTCCTTGATCCGTTTGATTATGTCCTCGCCTTTTTCAAGTTGCGGCAGTTTGGTGCTGACGATCCCGAGAACCACAACCTTGCTCTTGGGAACGAACCGCAGCGGCTCAAACGTCCCCGAGCGCTCGTCATCATACTCCAGGTGGAAACGATCCACGTCCAGAGTTCCGAAAAGCTTCTCAGCCACGGCATCGTAGCCACCCTCGGCATACCAGTGGCTGCGGTTGTTGCCTCGGCACAAATGGATAGCCAATGTCGCCCCAGATTTGCGCGCCGCCTCCATGCAGGCGTTGTCCGCCTCGATGGCTTCATCGAGCGCGTCTTCGGGGTCCATCCTCACCTCTTTGCGAATCCATTCCCGCCACTTGGGATCCATGTAGTAGCTGTATCGTGGCGCGTCGATCTGGATATATTTCACGCCGCCGTCCGCAAGCGTGCCGATATCCTTTTTCATAATTTCTACGATGCCCCACAGCAACTCCGAATGGTCTTTGTACACCTTGTCGGTCACGCCGCGCTTGAACGCGATCGCCGGAAACTGCGTCGGGCTGGGGAGCGTCATCTTGATGTCGCCGGGGCTGTTTTTTTTCAGAAATGGAAGTTCGCCCCCCGTCAACGGCCGCACCTGGCGAAGCTTCTGGTTGACGATGCCCATCACCGCGCTCACCTTCGGTTTGTTCTGGGAAGCGTCCCAGTCTCGCGCGATCGCGCCACCGAGGTCGAAGCCTTCCACGGCGTCGGTAAGACCGCTCATGAAATTGCCCCTGCGCAACTCCCCATCCGTGAAGATCTCGAAGCCCAGTTCCTTCTGTTTTGCGAGCAGGCGCAGAATCTGTTGATCCTCCAGGGCTCGCAGACGGGCTGCGTCGATTCCTTTCGCCCGCGCTTCCAGCAATTCGGTCGGTCGCAGAAGACTTCCGCCATGATCGGCTCTGTATGATACCGGCATGATTCGCTTCTCCTTCGTATTCAGATTTCACTCCGTCGGATACACCAGCTAGGCTGCGGCCCTGCGCTCGTCGAGGCTCAAAGGAATCTCTGTAGCCCGCTGGGAAGCCTGGGTTCTGGTAGTTTTGGTGGAACAACTCATATTGTAAACCGGAAAGGCGTGGGGGGGAATCCAGCATCGGCGTCTGCCGCTCTTCAATCGCCTACCCGGCACCGGCAGTCCGGCCCGCATTGAGTTGTCAGTTGCGCAGCATCGGCCTATCAGGCGCGTTTTGCCGAAGATAGGGCGTATGCTATAAGTAATACGCTGCCTAATTTCCGAGGAAATCGTGCCGTTTATTAACTTCCCCGCTCGGGAGATTAACTGCAAGCTTGTTTACTATGGCCCCGGCCTTGGCGGGAAGACCGCCAATTTGCAGTGGGTCTACGACCACACCGGCACTTCGCAAAGGGGCAAGATGGTATCCCTGGCTACGGAGACTGATCGCACCCTTTTCTTCGATTTTCTGCCGCTCGATTTGGGCACGGTCCGCGGCTTCAAGACGCGCTTCCATCTTTATACCGTCCCTGGTCAGGTCTTTTACGAGGCCAGCCGCCGGCTAATCTTGAAGGGCGCGGACGGCGTCGTTTTCGTCGCCGATTCCCAAGAAGAGCGGATGGATGCCAACCTCGAGACCCTTGACAACCTCCGCGAGCACCTGAAAGATCACAACCTCGACTTCAGCACCATTCCCTATGTTCTTCAGCTCAACAAGCGCGACCTGCCCAACGTCCTCCCCGTCGAGGAACTACAGAAGCAACTGAATGTGAAGGGCGAGCCCGTGCGGGAAGCAGTGGCCATCACCGGCGCGGGTGTCTTCGACACCCTCAAGGAAGTGGCCAAGCTGGTCCTCGCCGAACTCAAGAAGAACTCCTGAAGAAGCAGCGCGGCCTTGACGGAGCAGTTACCGCGCGCCAAAGTGATACACGACTCCCACCGAGAATCGTGTGCTCCCCCGATTCGCAACGCTCGCCTTCACGTAGTTTGCGTTGCCAAAATCCGCCTGGATCATCCGCACTCCCCAGCGCTTCCAAAGATTCAGATCGAGTCCGCCGCCGACTTCGTACGTATACGCGTTGGACGTGAACGTCGCGCCGTGAAAGCCGCCGAACGCCGGCGTCGCGCTGCTATAGCGGCCGGCCCCAATCAGGACATGCCCGAACGGCGTTATCCTGTGGTGCCCGAGCGGATAGAACCGAGGGCCCGCCAGGAATGTGTAAATGTAAATCGTGTCGGGAGGGAATCCGGCGCTCTTCACCGTATACCAGGTGTCGGTTACTTCCGCTTCCGCGCCAAGCCACCTCTTCCAGTTGTATTCGCCGGACGCATACCAGCCAATCAGTCCGAAGGTTCCGCCGCCGGGCGCGTAATATGAGCGGTGCGTGAATCCCGCGGAAAGCTCGTATTTCGACGCGGTATAAACTCGCTTCACCTTCTTCGGCGCTTGCGGCGCGCTCGACGTTGAAGCCGGCTCCGTCTGGTCCGATGTGGATTGGTCCTGCGCCACCGCCGTTGTCGCCGCGAAAACCGCCAACAGCGCACAAATTCCCGCCAGCTTCATCATCTGCATCGAAACCTTCTCCTAAATGCATGTGCGAACCGCGGATGCTTGGAAGGCATGATACCCCGATGTGGTTGGTTTGCCGCGCGAAGTTATCTCACAATAAATCTCGCATGGATTCTTGGCGTACCGATTGAAAGTATCAAATTCCAGCTTGGAATTGCCGTGCGTAGGGCTGCGTGGCTCTCACTGTGGACTGGATGAGATCGCAAAGCTGGTCAATCCGCGAAGGGTCAACGTGCGGCGGTAAGAGCCAGATGGAGACCGAAGCGCCCAGGCACCCAAAAGCTCGAATTCGCGAGCCCGCATCTCGACGTCCAGCAGATTGGTAGCGTAGGAATTCACAATACGAGCAGGAGACGAGTCGGTCGACTCGTCCGTTGGGCAAATTGATCAGACGTGCTGGGCGATGATCCTTTTGCGCGCGAAGCCGAGCAACGCAAGCGCCCCAGTGCCAAGCAGCAGCAAGCTGCTTGGTTCAGGCGTACTAACACTGCTGATCGTCAGAGTTCCCGCCGGATTGCCGGTGACGAAGTCGTTGAGATCGAATGTTCCTAACTTGAAAGTAGGCGAGCCTTCTTCACCCACGCCCATGTAAAGTTGCGGTCCTACAGTGTTCACAATTGGGTTTGAGTTACCGTCCAGGAACAATTCGAATCCGCCAAGGTTGTCCGGGGCTTGGAAGAAATCCAGTGTGCCTTGCGTCTGCGGCCCGCCGTTTTTAGAGAACGGCACGCCTACGAGCTCAAAAAACATCCCTGCGGTGAACGAGTCCGGTGGGACGACGATCGGCGGTGAGGCCGGCAAATCCCATGTAAAGGTGTTGCCGCCAAACTGGTACGTGAAGATGTCATCCGCTTTGGCACGACCCGTTGAAAAGAGCACAAAAATAGCGATCAAAAAGCAAACACCCAATAATCGACGGGGCATTTTCCCCTCCCAAGCGTCCTCTAGCAGTTCTGCTAGATGGGGCACGTTTCCGGCCAAAACAATGGCGTCGCGGGCGGCAATTCCACCCCTTGCCGAAACTGCGGGTTTATTGCGTAATTGATTGAATATGAAAGGCAAAGATCTAAGAGATTGCCGTCGCACCCTTAAGTCGCGGGCCATGAACTAACGAACTCGTGCATTCTGTACCGTTTCGGGACAACAGTTTTCATGTTTAATGCAGTTTTTCTGCCTCCCGGGACGCTACGGCTAACGTTTGACAGTTCCTCAATTGGAGTACCGTTACCAGTCCGCTAACCCAGCTCGCTGCCCTTCGAATCTCGAGGATATTTTGCAGCTTCCAGAATCTGACGCACAGATAAAAACATCAGGGCGTTGAGCGGGATCGC
>DASYZC010000175.1:0-1786 GCA_035949735.1 Candidatus Acidiferrales bacterium
GATGAATATCATCCCGTAGATCGTGGAAAACCAGTGCGGCTCAAGCGACAGGACCCAGTCGATCGCCGCGCCGGTTACCGCGAGACCCCAGACCACCAGGCCCGGTGCCGCAAGGCTCATCATGCGATCCTTGAAAATCGGGTCTCCAGTGCGGTCTTGCTCGGCGGACCACTTATTCAAAAAGTGTGCCAGCACGATCCAGGCGGCGAAATAGATTACAGCGCGAACGATAAAGCCCCCCGGCTGCAAATAGATCCTCTTGAAGTGATTGACGGGGTCATCTGGAATGTCGCCGGGCTGCGTCCAGGGATAGATCTTGGAGAGACCAATGAGAATCGGGATGAAAAGCACGGCTATAAACCAAATTGTTCGTGAGCCTGCCTCAAAAATACGCCGAATCGGAAAGCCCCACCATCCGCCCGTGCAGTGATGAAGCATAAGTATGGCCAGAGAACCGAGCGGAATTGCCGCCCAAAAAACATACGCGAAGACATATGACCGGAAGAAACCCTGCCATCCCCAGGCGCCGCCCCTATGCGAATCGATGAGTCCGACAATCAGAGCGATAAGTACGCCAATCGCTCCAGTCGCCAACGCCGCAGTGCGGGCGCGATCCATCTCCAATCGAGCTGTATCCGGAGAGTTCATTGCGATTGCTTCCCTGCTCGCTCGGCTACCTGTTGCGACGACGGCTGCGAGGACTGCTGCGCGAGGTTTTGGCGCTGCGCTTGCGGCACATCCTGCACGGTAGCGCTTTCGCTGAGTTGAAGAACTCGAATATAAGCGGCAATTCTCCAGCGGTCCGCGGGATCGACGCGGGCGGCGTAACTGTACATGGCCCCGAATCCGTCAGTCATCACTTCAAAGAAGTGGCCGACGGGAGCCTCACGCAGTCGTTGGATGTGATACGACGGAGGCTGAGGAAAGCCGCGCTGAACGATCATGCCTCTCCCGCTGCCCGTGTAGTCGTGGCAGGGAGAGCAATAAATATTGTAGCGCTCGCGACCGCGATCGAGATCCGCTCGCGTAATCGGAAACGGAAACCTATTCGAGACGACTCCATTCTCGCGGCCGGTATAGAACAGCTCATCCAAGCGCAAGTGCCCCCGCGCGACCGTCCCCGGTACGGGCTGGCGCTCTGATCGTCCATCGGCAAAAAAACTGGTGGGCTCATAGGGCAAATACTTCGGTTGGATATGCATATCCAAGCGGCACCCGAATAGGAAGGTTATGCCAACAAGGCAGCCGAAGCTTAGATATCGCGAAAACGTGCCCGCGCCAGCACGTGGGACCGAGGCCGACACGTTTCGGACCGGTGTACCTGCCCCAGATTTAGTCCTCAATCTCATAAACTCCGTGCGGACGCAACCCTTCCAAGAAGGCTTTTGTTTGCGCTAGGTCGAACCTTTCATCGCGCGCCTCGATGCACAAAAAGAAGCGGTCCGTTGAAGCGCGGGTGAATCGCTCAACATTGAATAAGGGATGATGTGGCATAGGCAGGCCGTTCAAAGCTAGCATTCCAAACGCCGCTGTTAACGCTGCGCCCAAGATTGTCAGCTCGAACGTAATGGCGATCCACATTGGCCAGCTATTGTAGGGCTTGCCCCCAATGTTTAGTGGAAAGCTGATTACGTTGGCGTACCAGCACATGCCGAACCCAGTTAAGCCACCAATCAATCCTCCGAGAAAGACGAATACCGGAAGTGCTGTCCAGTCAAAGCCAACCGCTTCGGCTAAGCCTTCGACTGGAATCGGCGAGTATGCGTCGATTCGACGATAGCCGGCA
>DASYZC010000176.1:0-3385 GCA_035949735.1 Candidatus Acidiferrales bacterium
GTCCCCGTGGCCGTGCCGCTACAGCCTGAGGTCGCACCGCCAGTCGTTGTACAGGTCGGCTGCCAGTAAACTTGCCGCGTGCCGCCGGAAACCGAAACATAGTTGACGAGATTGCTCGCTGTAGAAGTGTAAGCAACGTGAACCCCGGTGCTGTCGAGTGAAGGCTCCGAGCTCGAACCGTTGGGCGCCGCTCCGCTGGGTGTCAGACTCACCTCGGAAGTGCTCGGCGTGCAGCTTGAGCTCGTCGTGGCCGTCGAAGCCAGACACGTGTTCCGCACGAAAATGCCACTTACACCGGTCGTGGGATTTGCAAGAAGATTTGTGGAATTGGAAGCAAAAGCCACCAGTTGGCCTGTCTGCGTGGCGGCTGGGCCGGCTGTCGAAAGCGTGGGAATCGTGCCGGAGCAGGTTGCGCCGCAAATTCCGTTGTCAGCCTGGCTCCCGTCCCGCGCGAGATCCACGAGCATCGGCAGCCCGAACAAATTCGTGGGATTCACGGCAAATGTAACGATATTCGACGTGCCGCCCCCCGGCGCGGGACTCACCACTTGCACTTGGTTGACGCCCGCCGATGCTAGGTCTCCCGCGGTCAGCAAGGCCGCCAAACTCGTCGAGTTCACAAAAGTGGTGGTCCGCGCTGCGCCATTGATTGTCACGGTGGAATTGCGAACGAAGCCCACCCCGGTCAACGCGATTGTAGCGGCAGCGCTTCCCGCGCTCGCCGAGGCGGGGCTCAATGAAGTGAGGCTCGGTGTTTGGTTCTTTACGGATAGCGGAAAGCTGTTGGATGATCCCCCATTTGGCGCTGGATTCACCACAGCAATCTCCAACGTTCCAGACGTACTCAGATCCGCGCCAAATATTGAAGTTTGCAGCGAAGTTGAGTTGATGAAAGTGGTCGAGTGATTGTTTCCGTTGACGGTAACGGTCGATTGCGAGACGAAATTCTTGCCGGTTACCGTCAGCGTGAAGCCTGCACTTCCGGTGAACGCTCCCGCGGGCGAAAGGGAAGTAATTTCCGGCACGGAGCTGGCATTCGGGTTAATCGTGAAGGGAAGCGGAAGCGTCACGCCGCCACCCGGTTGCGGCGTCGACACCTGGACCTGCGCCACTCCCCCATTCTGGATAAGGGTGGCAGGTACCAACGCGGTCAGCGTCGTCGAACTGACGAAGACGGTAGACGGGAGACCCGGATTGCTTGGCGATGCAAGGGTTTGGCCGTTCCAGTCGATGGTCGATGAGGGCGTGAAGGATTTACCGGTGACGGTTAAGGTAAAACTTGGCCCGCCCGCCTGAATGCTATTCGGAGAAAGAGCTTTAAGCGTGGGCGTCGGAAAATTGATTTGCTGCTGACAGTCTGCGAGCGCCACGGCCAAAACGATCATCAGCAATAGTGAAAGGCGAGACCTACTCCCCAAGCTTGTCACCCCTGAATCCGCGGGCTGGAACCAACCGCCGAAAGCAATCGTAGAGACTACTAGAGATGGCCCCAACCGGCAATCAGGATGCCTCCCGGAGCGCCGCCCTTGCCTCATATGGAGTGCGGCGGCTTGCCGCCGCTGTTTGACGCACGGGCTTGCCCGGGCGTGCTCCCTGCATTCAGCCAAGCGGCACCGCTGAGGTTTGCCTCGGTCTGAACCTTGCGGGCGGGCTGTATCCGTAGGGGCGGAGCACCGGGCTATTGTTTTTCTTGATCGGTATCGTTCTTTGCCGCGGCGGCCAACTCGGCTTCGTAATCGTGGTGCAAAATGGCTCTCGGATCAGACGGCGGCACGTGGTGCCATCGCCGGTCAGGACCTTCCAGGCACTCGTCTTCCGCAATCCTGGCCCCCGGCTTTGTATCCCGATAGAGAAGCAAGCGAATGCTCCACGGCCTGGAGTAAACCTTCGGGTCCTCCAGTCGAGCTTCGTACCGCATCGTATTGGGACCCAGAAGCGTATAGCGCTCGATCACATGCAACTGGTCGCTATGATAATTCCCAGCTTCATCGAGCCAGGTCTGGTCGCCCAAATCGACCTCATCGACCACCAGAGTGTTTCCTTCCCAGTGGCTGCGCGAATCTCCCATGAAATAGTCGATGCCATCGTCGTGCGGCACCGTTTCAGGATCGATGATCCGATAGGCGTGAGCGTCCGTATACACGATAGCCAGATTTCCCGGGCTTTGAACGATCTGGAATGGCGTCGGCAAATAAACCGCGCGCGGCACACCCGCCTGAAAGCAATTCGAAGCAGGATCGGCGCTTTCGCGCTTCCCAAAATTGTCGTCGCGTTGTTTCCTGGCATCGGGCAGGTACGGGATTTTTGCGTCAGGAGTGTCGATCACCAGGCTCTTCGACGCCGCGATTCCCTTCCCTCGGGCGTGGCCTTCAATATTGACGTACGCGGTCGTTCGAGCTTGCCAGATGCCTCGAAAATCCGGAGTCCCGTCCGAGAGACGCGGTGGAGTGTACGCCCCGCTTTGTCGCGCAGGATTTCCCCAGGCGACCCTTGGAATCGTGTAGGTGACGCACATCGCAGCTTCGGCCAACCAGATCGCGAGCAAGAGTCTTCTATTCATGTTTGCTCGATGGATTGCCTTCCGAGCGGGGATAGTGCTCCACGTCGCGCTCGCCCTCGTGGCAGTCGTACTCCACCAGTCGTTCCTTGGCGGGGTTCCTCTTGAGCGTCAAGTGCATCGTCCACGGTCGCGAAAATACCGTAGGGTCCTCGACGGTTGCCGCAAGTGCAATTGAATTCGGCCCGGTCATCGTGTAGCGCTCCACCACGTGCTCGTTTTCGTCCACGAAATTCGCGTCCATGTCGAGCCACGTCCGGCCGTTGAAATTCGTCACGTCCACCACGAACGTGTCGCCATCCCAGTGCCCGCGCGAGTCTCCGTCCCAAGCTGCATAGTGGCTCGGATGCGGACTTGCATCTTCGGGAATGATGCGAACGTCGTGCGTGTACTCGAATAAGATGACGATGTATTTCTCATCCTGAATGATTTTGAATGGGAAAATTCCCGAGGGCTGCTCAGTTTCTCGCGGCACGCCGGGAAGATGGCAGTGTGCCTCGGGATCGGCGTAAAGATCGTGCGTGAACCGGTAATCTTTGATTTTTTGTGTAATTGGCAAATACGGATACGGTAGCGGGACACCCGGGCTATGGTAGTCACCGAATGGCCCCGCCTTGCGTAGCGCCGCCGCGCCCACTTCGTTGTGCCAGATCCCCTGAAGGTTGGGGTGGCCATCGGCCAGCCTAGGTATCGCGGCCTGCTCGGGTTTATCGGCCGCATCTTGCGCGGCCTCCTGAGGAGCTTGCCCGGCAGCCGTCGACATCGCGACGACTATCAGCGCCGCGGCCGCGAAAATGACGTTCCTAGCCCTCACGAATCCTCACTGAC
>DASYZC010000177.1:0-4522 GCA_035949735.1 Candidatus Acidiferrales bacterium
CTCAAGCGGACGGCGTGAACGACGCCTAGCCATTCACGGGGCCGGCGACCGCCGGCCTCGGCGCATCTGCGCAGATGCATAGCGATAAAACGTTCGGCATCAGCCACCATGGCGTCATAGGTCGCCCGATCGAGGGTCACCGTGAGCGCCACAAATTGGCGACGGTCGGCCCGGGCCTGAAACGGTCGGATCTTGGGCATCACTCTTTCTCGTCCGGCCATTTGGTCAGCTGGTCGGAGTTGGCTACTGAACTCCCCCACAGGACATTTTCTGCCTCGGGGACAGAGATAAAGAAACCCAAAAAGCGTTATCCGACAGCCACTTACGGAACAGTCAAGTAATGGGGGCAAAACCCGAGGCGCTCAGGGCGAGCGCGCTATGGCGAGGATCAGTTCAGGCAAGGACGGGATGAGCTGGCACCCGGAGACGTTCAGCCGGGCGCCGAGGTAATCCCAGAATCCAATGCGCAATTTAACGCAGGTTTTGGCCAGGCCAATGAAGCCGTCGCGGCAATCACGACCGACGTCACTGCGGGTGCCGCCGCTGACCCTTCGCCTGGTTACCTGAGCGCGAATGTCATTTTCCGATCCATTGGTGTGGAGCGGAATTTCGGGACGGTCGAGCACCCTCAGCAGTTCGGGTTTGTTTTTGTGTAGCCGTTTGAGCAGGCGGTCAAGCGTGACGAAGCCGGTCTCAAGCGTAAAGATGCGCTCGAATCTCGCCTCCAGGACCGCCTTGCTGCGCTTGGTCGGACGGCGACGGTAGGCCTTGAGAGCGCGGTAGTATTTCCAAATCAGGTCACGGACGCCGCTTTGGGCTGCGCGGTGTTCGTCGGTGAAGGTGTCGAGCTTGTGAACCAATCGTTCCGCATGCACCCAACATAGAGCGTGCAGGCCGACATCGAACTGACCGGCGTCGTCGCTGACGATCACGGTGTCGGGCAAGAAGCCGTGGGCTTTGACGCTACCCCACAGCGCGCCTTCGGTGGCGATCAGCACCGGATCCGGATTGACCTTGAGAGCGGAGATGCCGAGCTTCTCGAGATGGGTGTTCCAGGCCGTCTGATCGGCGAAGGATCGAGCGGGATGCTCGAGAAGGCGAGCGATCACATGGTCGGCCAATGCCCGTTCGCGCATGTAGGCGATCGCCTCATCATTGATCACGTAATCGCCGTGACCGGCGCGCAGCAGTTCGAGGAAGTTGAGGCGGCTCTTGGAATCCGTCGTGCCAAACCAGGTGAAGTGCTCGTTGCCGATCTGGGTGCAGAAGCCGTTGGCGGCCTTGTGGCGAGCCCCGGTGTCGTCAACCGTGATCCAGTCGGCGCTCGAGAGCCCCGCACGGAGCACGTCACGGGCCTCGGTAAGGAATTCGTCCTTCCCGGCGTTGAGCAGGCGGACCACTTGGCGCTTGGAGATGAAGATGCCAAGGCTGCGCAGCAGCGTCACCAGCCGCGGCACGGTCATCTGTCCTTGATGGTATAGGGCGAGCACGAAGCGACGCAGTTGCGGACCGAAATGCCCATCGATGCCGGCTGGCAGCGAGGCCGTCATCACCTTGCCATCCGGCGTCTGCCAGCGCTCACAACGGAAATTGGTGACATGCGGACGGACCACCAGATCCTGCACCACGAAGCTCGTGTAGCCCTTGAAGCGCGACCCCGCCGGGGCGTCGGCCTTGACGGTCTTTTCCTCGTGGATCGTCAGCTTCGATTTCGTGTCGCCGCGCTTGCCACCTCCCTGGCCGGCAGGCTTGTCCGACTTCGGCTCAGTCGCCTTCTCCATGCCGCTCGGTTTGATATTCGGCCGACGCGGGCCGCCTTTCAGGCGGGCAATCTCGTCGGCCTGTGCGGCAATCGTTCGCCGCAACTCCGCCACCTGTTCAAACAGGGCCACGACCAAGTTTTTAAGCTCGGTGTGTGAGAGATCGTCCAAGTTTGCGGGCGGCACCATCCCCACAGTGAATCTGACTCGTCAGATTCCGGGAATCGTATAATCTTACCGCCACGGCTTTTGCCCCCATTGCGCTCCTAGCTACTTTCCGGCGCAAAAATGGATGGCCAAGAGCTTAAGCCAGAATCGCGCATGACCGAGGGAACTGCAAGAGCGAACGTTTGTCACCTCGGCTCATCGCTGATCTGTCCAGATAGCCAATCTTGGACAGATCGAAATCGCATCGTGATCTCGTTCAAGACCTTCGCGAGGCCATGCGGGTTCATGGCTCATTTGTTTGCAGATCAGAGCCGCAAGAATTGCATGGCTGTTTGCTGCGCTTGTTCTCTGTCGTACAAATCCGAATCAGAAAAAGAACGAACGAGAATCAAAACAGAAACATTGATTCGCTTGCTTGGTCCTTACCCGTTATAACTCAGGTAGACCGTTGAACGGGCACGTCAAGGAACAACGTTGACCAATGTCAACGAATCAGTCTCATTCGCGGGCATGAGACCTGACCAGATTGCTCAGAAGCGCCAGAAACTTTTTGAATCCTTGCTGGTGACCGGCGATCTCTTGCGCGGCACACTGCTGCATCGAACCATCCGCAATCATGCGAGCGGATGCAGCAAATGTGCGAGTGGCGACGGCCATCCGCTATGGGTTCTCACCGTGAGCTATGCCGGCGGGCGCACACGACAGATTAGTTTACGCAGCGAGCAAGTACCTGAGGTGCGTCGTTGGCTGCGTAACTATCAGAACCTCAAGGAGACGGTCGAGGCTATCTGCGAACTCAATCAAGAGCTGCTGCGCGCCGATAGAGATGCCTCACGAGCTCGGAGTAAGGGCCGTGATTAAGATGCGCCGAGCACAACTCAGCTTTGGCGATGGGCTGATCGCCAACGAAGTCGAGGACCTGCGCGAAAAATGGATGACGCACGCAGACGAGGTGCTGGAAGACGAACAGTTGGTGGCGACGGTCTACGAGGCTCTGGCGAAGCGGCGTCCCAAGAGCCGCAGTCGTGGCCGACAAGCCACGCCGGCCGAAGTGGTCTTACGCCTGATGATCCTCAAGCACGTTCGGAATTGGAGCTACTATATCCTGGAGCGCGAAGTCCGCGCCAATCTGGTGTATCGTGACTTTACCCGCGTCGGCGCCGCGAAGATGCCCGATGCCAAGACCATGGGCCGTTGGGGGCGGGCACTCGGACCGCAGGTGATCAAGCAGGTCCATGAGCAAATCGTTGAAATTGCCCGTACCAAGGCAGTGATCGAAGGTCGTCGAATGCGGGTGGACACAACTGTGACTGAGACCAATATCCACCATCCGACCGACTCGAGTCTTCTCGGAGACGGAGTACGCGTGCTGACCCGTACCATGAAGAAGATCACCAAGATTGCCGGCGAGGTCGGGACCAAACTCCGCGATCGCAGCCGGAGCGTGAAACTGCGGGTCCTCGATATCGCCCGGGCCGCGCGCGCCAAGGGCTCGCAGAGCCAGGAGAAACTCAAGCGGAATTACCGGCAATTGGTCGAGTCAACCAGTCGGGTGGTCGGCCAAGCCAGGCAATTCTCCAAAGAGATTGCTGACGGCATCAAGCGTTCGAAAGCCATTGTGAAGCAACTCGCGCTCGAGGGTCTACGTCAGGAAATCGACACGATGATACCGCGTGTCCAGCAGGTCATGAAGCAGACCCGCGCGCGCATCTTCCGTGGTGACACCCGCTCCGAAGGCAAGATCTTCAGCCTGTTCGAGCCATCGACCGAAATCATTCGAAAGGGCAAGGCGGCCAAGCCCAACGAGTTCGGCAAAATGGTCAAGCTTCAGGAGGCCGAAAACCAGATAATCATTGACTACGAAGTGTACGATCGGCGCCCCAACGACGCAGATTTGCTAGTTCCAGCCATCGAAGCCCATCAGGCCAAGCTCGGACGCACGCCACATTTGGTGGCAGCCGATGCTGCCTTCTACTCCGACAAAAATGAGAAAGCGGCTAAAACGAAGGGCGTCAAACGCGTTTGCGTTCCCAATCGCTCCACCAAAAGCGCAGAACGCAAACGCGAGCAGAAGAAACGCTGGTTCCGCCAGGGTCAAAAATGGCGGACCGGATCCGAGGGGCGCGTCAGCGTCATCAAGCGGCGGCACGGTCTCAATCGCTGTCGGTACAAAGGTGATGATGGAATGAAACGCTGGGTCGGGTTCGGTGTGATTGCGGATAATCTCATTAATATTGGAGGCACGCTGGCCAAGCGGAGCGACGAGGCTAAACAGGCAGCACAAAGCAAACACGTCGCGCAATAAAATCAATTCCTTCGTTGCCGATTAATTCACTACTTCAAAACCGCCCCACCGAGCGTTCCGGTGGGGCGTTTCTGCTTTGCTATGCGCCTGCGTTGAACCAAAAATACGATTTTTGCGCCGGAAAGTAGCTCTAGCGAACTTCTCCATGCTGGCAATCCTGTTGTCGAACAGAGTTGCTACGACGTAAAGCCGGGCGATACAAACCGATACGACGGCGTCTCCCGACGGCTCGAGGAGCGATACAGACGCTCACTGCTTCGGAGAAACTCAAGCGATCGGATCGGGGCTG
>DASYZC010000178.1:0-9513 GCA_035949735.1 Candidatus Acidiferrales bacterium
TTCTTCTGCCTGTCCACATGGTCGATGACGCCAAAATCCATTTTCATTCGTCGGCCTTCCCGGGAAATGTGAGGGTAGCTGCCTCGGTCGAGCGGTTTGAGGCGGAGAAACTGTACCGCTGTACCCGCGCGATGGCAAATCGTGAGTTTTCGGATGGAAACTAGCAGTCTTCGCTTGACAAAATTTCGGTATCCCTTTACTAGTCAGAATGGCTACTAATTGCGCATCGATGCAAGAGCGTTCGTCCAATCCGGAGCCTGGTAGTAGCCGCGCCGCGGCGTGGGCAGGGGATGTCAGCGCTGGTTCCCCACTCGCGTGTCGCCGCTGGTCATGGATCACAGGTGAAGCGGATATGGTCCGGGCCGATTGGTTTTATGGGAACAGGGAGGCGAGGCCGGGTCTGATGTGAGCATGGGCGGTTTTTCCGCTTGCCCGTGGCCCGGTAGATTGCCGGTCGCGGGCTTTTTTTTGCCCAGCGGAGTTTTCAAGGAGCCGTTATGCTTCACGCAACCGAAGTTCTAGGCGCTCAAACGTATGATTCGGCAGACAATTTTGTGGGCCGGGTGAAGGAACTCTTCATCGTCCCCGCCGAGCAGCCAAATCGGGTTTCGCGTCTGCTCATTGGGCGCGGCAAATATCGCTCGCTGGTTGCCAGATACGACCAGATTGATTCGGTTGAGCCCGGCCGGGTGAAGCTGACTGTGGATGAGTCCGCCCTGGAACTCTACCATCCCAACGAAGCCTGGCTGGCGCTGGGGAAGGACCTGCTGGACCAGCAAATCATCGATACAAACGGCCGCAAAGTAGTTCGCGTGAACGACGTGGATATGGCCGACCAGCGCACCAATGGCAACACAGAACTGCGGCTCACGCAGGTGGATGTCGGCCTTCAGGGAGCCGTCCGGCGCCTCCTCCAGGGCTTGGTGCCGCCGACGGGGATTCGCCGCCTGGATAACAACGTTCGCGGGCGATCCATCCGGTGGGAATTCGTCAACCTAATCGAGCCTGATCCCCTGCGGCGCGTGAAGCTGAAGCTCTCGAGCGAGAAGCTTGCCGAACTTCACCCTGCGGACATCGCCGACATTGTGGAAGAAGTCTCTCCAGCGGAGCGACAGTCCATCCTGAATTCACTCGACGAGGAAACCGCGGCGGGGACCATCGCGGAACTGGACAAGCGCCTTCAAACACAGGTCGTAGAGAAGCTTGATCCCGAAAAGGCCGCAGACATCCTCGAGGAAATGAACCCGGACGAAGCCGCCGATTTGATCCAGAACCTCGAGCCGCAAACATCCAAGGAAGTTTTGGAGGAAATGGATCATCGCGAGGCACGCGAGGTAACGGAGCTCATGCGCTTCGATCAGAATACGGCCGGCGGAATGATGAACACGGAAATCGTCGTGGTCGGGGAGGACGCCACGCGCGGAGAAGTGGTCGATTACATCCGCTTCCATGAAGTGGCCCTCGACCAGCTGGATAACATTGTGCTGATTAACCGCGATGCGGCTCTTGCGGGCACGGTCCCCGTGGCTCGCTTGATCCTCGCGGCTAGCGACCAGCGCATGGCCGAGTTGGCCTTCGAGCCGCTACTCTCGGTACGGCCAGATGCGAAGGACAAGGAAGTTTTTGAACTTTTCGATAAATACAATCTGCGCAGCCTTGTCGTGGTGGACGAGGCCAATTGCCCGGCGGGCACGATCACCGTGGATGACGTGGTGAGCCGCCTGCGCGCAAAGATTTAGCTAAAGCGAAACGCCCGGCGTATGCCGCGGCCCGAGATTCCGCGAACGGAACGCCATGAACACCTGGATCACATTGACGGATACGTTTTCGCGCCTGGCGGGCCGGGCCGGGAAATTGAACCGCCGCTCGCGTGGGGCGCGGCGGCGCCTCGCGCTCTTCCTGGCGGTGGTGGGCCCGGGGCTGATCACTTCCAACGTAGACAACGACGCCGGCGGGATCGCGGTTTACACCACCGCCGGCGCTCATTTTGGCTACGCACTGCTCTGGTCGCTGATTCCAATGACCATTGCTCTCTACGTGACCGAAGAAATGTGCGCCCGCATGGGCGTGGTGACGGGCAAGGGACTCTCGGATTTAATACGCGAGGAGTTTGGATTCCGCTCCACCTTCTTCGTCATGCTGGCCGCATTCGCCGTGGACCTCAGCAACACGGTGGCGGAGTTTGCCGGCGTCGCGGCTTCTATGCAGATTTTCGGCATCAGCAAATACGTGGCTGTTCCAATCGCGGCAATCGCCGTGTGGATTCTTGTGGTGCGCGGCAGCTATCGCCAGGTGGAAAAAATATTTCTGGCAGCTTGCACGTTGTATCTGGCTTATGTCGTATCCGCGGTGCTCGCAAAACCAAACTGGATTGTGGCGGCCAAGGCCACCGTGATTCCCTCGGTGCACATGAACGCGTCCTACCTCTTGATGTTGGTTGGCCTGGTTGGCACCACCATCGCACCTTGGCAATTTTTTTATTTGCAGGCTGGATTCGTGGAAAAGCGCGTTGGCCCGCGCCAGTATAAGCACGCCCGCACTGATGTTCTTGTGGGAAGCATTTCCTGTATGGCGATCGTTTTCTTCATCATCGTTGCCTGCGCCGCCACTCTGAATGCGCATGGCTTGACCAATATTACCGACGCCGGGCAGGCCGCCCAAGCGCTCGTTCCGCTCGCCGGAAAGTGGGCGGGGTACCTATTCGCCTTCGGGCTGCTGAACGCGTCGCTCTTCGCCGCGTCGATCTTACCGCTTTCGACGGCCCATGTGATCTGCGAAGGTCTGGGGTTCGAGGCCGGCCTCGACCGGAAACTCAAGGAAGCTCCCACATTTTATTCGCTGTACACGCTGTTGATCGTGGCGGGCGCCGGAATCATCTTGCTTCCCGGGGCGCCACTGCTGAAAATCCTGGTGCTATCGCAGGTGGCGAACGGAGTGTGGCTCCCCGTGGTGCTGATATTCATGCTCCTGCTGATTAACCGCCGCGACCTGATGGGCGAGCACACCAATTCCCTGACGTTTAACATCATCGCCTGGGCATCGAGCGTGGTGATGATCATCTTGACGCTCATCCTCGTATACGCCCAGATTTTCCAGCCCTCGGCTGCCGGCCTTTCCGGATGACCTTTTCCCGCACCTCTGCCGCGTAACACTTGACGATTCGGTGGTAGAATCTCGCAGCTTTTGCCGACGGGAGTAACACGTATGCGCAAACTTCTTCTGATCCTGCTGCTTCTTCTGCCGGGAATTGCCGCCACTCAACAGCAGCCCGACTTTTCTAAAGTCGAAATTAAAGTCGCGAAAGTTTCCGGCAACATCTACATGCTGCAAGGAGCCGGCGGTAATATTGCAGCGTCGCTGGGTGACGATGGGGTTTTGATTGTCGACACCGAGTATTCGGCCCTCGCCGACAAGGTTCGCGCGGCGCTCAAGAACATCGCCATTACCGACAAGCCGGTGCGCTTCGTGATCGACACGCACTACCACAGCGACCACACGGATGGAAATGCAGCGTACGCCGTGGGCGGCGCAACGATCATCGCCAATGAAAACCTCCGCAAGCGCCTCGAAAACGGCAGCGCCATCGGCAATGGCCCCGGCGGATCGATAAGCATGAAGCAGCCGCCCCAGCCAAAAGCCGCCCTACCGGTCATCACTTACGACGACCACATCAATCTTTATCTGAATGGCGAGGAGATTCGCGTATTCCACTTCCCTGCCGCGCACACCGACGGAGACTCGGTCGTTTTCTTCGCCGCGAATCATGTGGTCCACATGGGGGACGAATTTGTTCGCTACGGCTTTCCCTTCATCGATATCAACGGCGGAGGAAGCGTGCAGGGCATGATCGCCGCCTGCGAGAAAGCGCTCGCCTTATTTCCGGCGGATTCCAAGGTGATTCCCGGCCACGGCGCGCTCTCAACCATGGACGATTTGCGCGCGTACACGCAGATGCTCAAGGACACCACAGCAGCCGTCCAGAAGGCGCTGGACGACCACAAGACGCTCGAGCAGATGAAGCAGGAAAAGATTCTCGAGCCTTGGCAGAAGTATTCGGGGACCTTCGTCAATACCGACGCATTCCTCCAGACGATCTATAACTCGCTGACGGCACCAAAGTGACAACGCGGGATTAGCTTTCTACAGCCACGCCCGCCCCGAAAACACCGGCGGTGAATGAACACTTCGCGCCCGTTGCGCAGATGCGGGCCGAATGGGCGTACTACGAGGATACGAGAGAAATCTTTACACCGGGGGGTGGAATCGCGCAAGTACCTGTTGGTGTAAAGAAAAATCGTCTACGGTGACGAGGCGCGTGAGCACCAAAAACCGACAATTTTAGAAGGTTAGCGGCCCTGAGGTCGCTTATGCGGCGGAAGAGGAAATAGAGCCGGACTCGAGGCGCCGCAGAATAGCGCGCAGTGCCGCAGCCAGCTCTTCGGCGCTTACGTGGCTTTTGCGGAATTGCAGCCGCAGATGGAACGCGCCGTCTTCCGGCTCATAGTCGAAAACGAACGGCTGCGGGCGCGGCGCGGATTCCGTTTCTTCCTTGCGGGCGCGGCGGGCCTCGTCGCGAGTCAGTCCACCCTGAGCGATGCGGTGCACCATCTCATGCATCTTCTTTTCGGTGGGCTGGCGGGCGACTTGGAGGAGCAGCGATTTGGTCACAATGCCCGTTTCGACGCACTCTCGGCGAACCTCTTCGGGAATCAAGCGGAGTGACATTGTTTCCGTAACAGATGAACGGGCGCGGCCGATCTTTTTGGCGATGTCATCATGCGTGTAATCAAATTGGTCCGCCAGACGCTGCAAGCCGTCAGCTTCCTCGAATGCGGTCAGGTCCTTGCGCTGTAAATTTTCGATGAGCGCCAGTTCCAGGGTTTCGGCGTCGTCGGCAATTTTCTCGATGCAAGGAAGCTCGTGCAGCCCGGCCGCTTGCGAAGCGTGATAGCGCCGCTCGCCGGAAATGATGTAGTACGCATCCTCGCGGGGGATGTAGCGGACCAGCAGTGGTTCCAGCACGCCCTTTTCGCGAATGGAATCGGCCAGTTCGCGGATATCTCCGATATGCTTGCGCGGCTGATCGGGATTGGGGCGAATCTTATCGATGGGAATCATGCGGCCGATGGACGCGCCGCTGAAACTGGTCAGCGTCTCGACGTAATGCGCGTCATGCCGCATCTTGAGAGTGACGGGCAACCCGATCCTCTTCGACACGTTGTATTACCTCCTGGGCAAGTTTTCTGTAGTCCTCCGCGCCCGATGATTTCGGCGCGTAGGTGAACACGGTTTCCTTGTAGGCTGGGCTTTCTTCGAGGCGGACGTTTTTGCTGATGCGGGTCTTGAAGAGGGCGCTGCCGAACGTAGCGCGAATCTGTTCATAGGTGTCGCGTGAAATTGTAGTGCGCTTGTCGTACAGCGTGATCACCACTCCAAGCACTTTCAGGTCTGGATTGGGACGAGAGCGGATGCGGCCGTACGTCTCGAGCAAATCGTCCGTGCCCTCGATCGCGAAATAAGCCGCCTGGATGGGCACCAGTAAATGGGTTGAAGCGACCAACGCGTTGACGGTGAGAATGCCCAGCGCGGGCGGCGTATCGAGCACGATGTAATCGTAGCTTTTCACCACGGGCGCCAGCGCGTCTTTCAGCTTGAACGGGGCGTCAAACTGCCCGGCGAGTTGTTGCTCGAGCCTGGCCAGCGCCAGCCGCGCGGGAGCCACAAACAAATTGGGGTCCTTCGTCGGGCGAATGATCTTCGCGATCTCCGTGGGATGCTCGGCGAAGATGTCGTACATCGTGGAGGTCATCTCGTCCGGCGCAAAAAACGCGATGGACGCGTTCGATTGCGGATCGAGATCAACGAGAAGTGTTTTCTTTTTTTTCAGTGCGAGCGCGGCGGCTAAATTGATCGCAGTAGTTGTCTTGCCGACGCCGCCCTTTTGGTTGGCAACAGCCAGGACGCAGGTCAAGCGCGTGCCCCTCGCTCCCGAGCGGCAACTCCAGGCCCATATGTAGAACCTAGAAAGTGCGCCGCCACCATGAGTCGCGCCAAATGTACATAGTGTCTAGCGCTTAAAGCAAGCAAAATTTGCAACTTCAATCGACAACGTGCAACCTAAGAGGCAAAAACCCCGCCAGTAGGGTGCATCCCATGCGCCTTCATTTCTTCAATCCCGACTGCCAGTTGAGTACAACCGTAAAGGGAGCATGCTCGGTCTGCTCGGCCGGAGCCGAAAATAGAAAGCGTTTGCCATCTATCGTGTAGTCTCCCTCAGTGGTAGCGGGCTGCTGAGGCGCTTGGAAGAGAAGTTTGGGCGTCCCGGACTGGAAGACCGGATCCGTGGTGACGCCGACAACCATCACCTTCCAATCGAAAGTCAGGTAGTACAGCTCCTTCCCATCCGCACTCCACCTCGGCTCTCGACCTCCGCTATATGAAACCTGCCACTTGCCAGCCGCTCCGACCGCCGGCGCCGTAGCGTCCGCCGAGAACTTCCTCACGTAAATCTCATAGCGGCCGGACTCGTCCGACGCGTACGCCACCCAACGGCCATCCGGAGAAAAGTGACCATCGACTTCGTTGAACTCCGTTTGTAAGAACGGGAACGGCTTCTTGTCACCTTCCAGCGGAAGGACCCATAAGGCATGCTTCGTTTTCGGGTCATCCGCGGAATACAACAAGAAGTGCCCGTCGCGGGACAAGCTCCTGGGAATCTTGCTCTCTTTAGACTTCAGCAGAGCCTCCTCGGCCTTCGCTCCGCTGGCGGGCTTTTGGTAAATATCGAAAATGCCGCCATTGTTGGAACTGAAGAGGATTCGACTGCCGTCCGGAGACCAGATGGGGTAATCGGCACTGAAGGAACCGAAGGTGAACCGCGTGCTCGTGTCTTGCGCGAAGTCAATCAGCCAGAGAGCCAGCTTCCCAGTCTGAAGATCGCGTCGGCTGACAGCGGCGCGCTTTCCATCGGGCGAAACAGCCGGATACAAGTAGTCGCTGGGTTCTCCGGCCGTTCCAAGCACCTTGCCCTGCCTGTCAAACCATGCGAGCTGGGAGTCCTGGCCACCGCCGCCTGTCCGGTAAATCAGAACATTGTTGGCCGAGGACGAAAAGAATCCGTAGTGAGCGTAGGACCGAAGCTCCTCGGCCACGTTAATGGGTTCACCCATCAATCGCAGGCGGCGGGCATCGAACGGCTGTGCCACGAGTGCCCGGTCGCGCATGAAGAGCAACCGCCCCACGTCAGGGTCATCAAGGGAGGGCGCATAGGCTGGCCCCCGCTCAGTCGCTACAAGACGTTTCGAAGCCTGTTGCTCGGGCTTGGCATCGAGAGACCCGATGTACAGTCCACTGTCTTCTTCATTCCCAGAAGCACGCAGGTAGACGAAATGCCGCCCGTCGGGAAGAAATGAAGGCAGGACGTGAGCGGATTCGCTGCGTGACGAATCGAGGGTGGTCAGTGCCGACGCGATTCCGCCGTTCTCGGAAACCCGCATGATGCCCCCGTTGGCGGTCCCGAAGATAATCACGCCATCGCGGTTCCAAGAGCCACCGACGGCAATATCAGACAAGTCACACAGGGTTTCTGTCGCACCGCTCGAGACATCGATTCTCTTAAGTTTTCCGCCAGCGTCGAACGCGATGTATCGACTGTCGAAGGACCAGATGAACGGTGGGAAGATGTTAGCCGCGGACTCCGACCCAAGCAGCGGACGCGCCTCAAGTGAGTCCAGGCTGCGTGTCCAAAGGCTTAAAGCGCCGTCCGAATTGCGTGCGGCGAAGGCCAACAGACGGCCGTCGGGCGACACCGCGAACGCGCCGGTTACCGATAATGCCGTCTTCTCGGGCAACGGAATCTGAAAGCGCATGGGCTCCGCTGACGCGGCTGGCTTTTCGCGGAAGTGAACGTAGGCGAGCGCCGCTAGTACAGCGACGCATGCGACGGCCCAAGGTACGCCGCCGCGCCAGAACGGCGCGGAGATTCCTGCTGCTCCCGCGAGTGGGGGATCGGGCGCGCCCGAGAGAACTTCTTCGAGCGAAATGCGCGCGTCGCCAATCGCCTGCAATCGCTGCCTTGGGTCCTTCTGCAGGCAGCGCTGCAACAGCACGCGAACGCGGGTCGGTGTCCCCGCCGGTAGCTGCGACCAGTCCGGCTCCGCGCGAAGCACCGCCGCCAAGGTGTCCGTAATCGCCGCGCCGCCGAAGGCCATCTTCCCCGTCAGCATTTCGTACAGCACGCACCCAAATGCCCAAATGTCCGCCCTTCGGTCCACCAGTTTGCCGCGTGCCTGCTCCGGCGACATGTACGCCGCCGTCCCCAATAGCATCCCCGACTTCGTCGCCATCGCGCTGAGCGTTGGCGAAGTGATGGCGTCACCAGAGGCCGTCTCCGCCTGCATCGTTTTCGCCAGACCAAAATCGAGTATCTTCACCACATCGTCGGCGGTCACCTTCACGTTCGAAGGCTTCAAGTCCCGGTGCACGATCCCCCGCTCGTGCGCGTATTCCAGCCCCTCGCAGATTTGCTTGGCAATCGGCAAGGCTTCTTCAGTCGGAATCGCGCCGCTCTTGATGCGGTCGGCCAGCGTCGGCCCTTCCACCAACTCCATCACCAGCGCGTGCGTGCTGCCGGAATCTTCCAGACCGTAGATCGAAGCGATGTTGGAATGGTTCAGCGACGCAAGCGACTTCGCTTCGCGTTGAAATCGCGCCAAGCGCTCCGCGTCGCCCGCAAACGCCTCGGGCAGAACCTTCAGTGCCACGTCACGCCCCAGCTTCGCATCCCGCGCGCGGTACACCTCACCCATCCCGCCCGCACCTATCGCGGCGACAACTTCATAGGGCCCTAAGTGGTTGCCCGGCTGAATAGGCATACGCCCCAATCAATTGGAATTCGCACAGTATAACGTGAAGGATATTTACAAATTGTTATTTTTCGGAGCGGTTACCACTAAACCTGCGGAAAATTCTTTGCGGCTTCCTTCGCTGTGGGGTAAATCTCGATAACCTTATTCACCTGCGTCAGCTTCAATACGCCGTCGACCATTCCGCTCACGCCGGCCAGACGCAGTGTCCCGCCGCATTTCTTCAGCCTCGAATAGGACTTGACGATTTGCCCCACGGCGGCGCTATCCACGTGCTCCACGCCCGAGAGATCGAAGATGAAGTTCTTTTCGTCGCGCGCGATGTGTGCCTCCACTTCGCTTTCCACCTGGCGGCAATCCGGACCCATCAAAAACCGGCCCGTCATTTCGAGCACCACAATCCCAGGCTCAATCTGTTTCTTCGCGAATTTCATGGTGGCGGTCTCCGCGCTACGAATCTTCGTAGGGAAATTGACGGATCATGCGTATGCAGTCGGATAGCGCTTCAAGAACCGAATGGCCCCAGCCGGTCGGCAGGATCGCAGCCGTTTTTTGGTTCACTTGCTTATCCGCTTCCGCGAAAAAACGCGAGTGCTGCGACGCCGGTCGCTCGGCATATTCCCGCACCGTGATTCGGAATTCGATTTCA
>DASYZC010000179.1:0-5303 GCA_035949735.1 Candidatus Acidiferrales bacterium
ATTCGATCCCACGATTTCTCGGGAGAGACCATCATGGGAATGGAAGGATCCCTTTGGGAGACGGCACGCTTGTTCGGAGCAGGATCTCCGGCCGGCGGTGGCGCTCATCTGGTTGGATCGCTTGCGAACTTACCTTACGTCCTGGCAAAAATGGAGGAAGATTTTATTTCGCCGGAAAATGTGCAGGCGCTGATCTGGTCAGATCTAGTGCCCTCCGTTTTAACAGGCGCGGTTTTGCCACGTTGGTGGGGCGTGAGCCGGAATGAACTCCGCGCCATCGCGCTCTATCAGCGCGTGGGCGAGGAACTCTTGGCCGCCTCCGCGGAAAATGAGGAGTTGCGCAGTAAAGTTACGGCGCTCCTTTCCGAGCGAATGTCTCCTGAGCGATTGGCGGAACTGAAGGATGCTCTGCGGGAAGGGGACGTGGAGGAGGCGTCTCTTCAGGTCACGCCGGCAGACACATTCTATTTGACCGCGGAGTTCCGGCAGAAATTCCCGGGCGAAACGAGTTCCTGGGGGCCGGCGAGACGAGAATTGGAAAATCTAGCTCGTGAGAACCCGGCGGAGCTCAACTGGGACAGACTGTCACAGGATTTCGGCGTGCCGCACCCCACACTGACGCGGACGAATTCTCGCGAATTGCTGAACGTGAGGATGTTTCCGATGTTTGCCGGATATTCCAGCCGGCTATTTGCGGAAACGTGGGATTCGACGAATCTGTATTGGGCGCGCTTGGCCGACGAGATGGGCTATCAGCCGGAGACGCTAAACCGGCTGGTCCCCGAGCTTACTGTTCGCATGGTCGCGAAGATTTTTGCCACCGATCTGAATGACTGGCCGGCAATACTCCGCGCAATGCGAGAGACGGGAGAAGAGTTTCGGCAGGGCAAGTTTGCTTCGCTCCGGTGGGAAAGGGGCCCAACTCAGCCTTAGGCGGCTTGTGTTGCGCGCGAAACAGATGGATGCTGGCCCGTCCAGCTTGACGAATGGACGGCAGCGTAAAATATTGAGGACGGGGACGGTTATGCTCAAAAGACTTCCTCTGCTTTTCGGCTTGGTGGTGCTCGCACTTTTCTCCTCAGCCCTGGCGTTCACTCAGGAGAGCGGGCCGCCGCCGATCAACGTCACCGTCGATCTGGTGCAGTTGAATGTGGCCGTGACCGACAACAAAGGGAACTACATCACCGGCCTGCGCCCCGAGGATTTCGTCGTTACCGAGGACGGAATTGCAGAAAAGATCGCCACGTTTGGAGAAGGAGACGAATCGGTCCGTGTGCTACTGGGCGCGGGAGCAGCAGGCGCCGGGCTGGCAGGCACCACGGTGCTAGGTTCTCCAAACCAATCAAAGGATCCCAGCGCACGAGTTTCCGGGGGTGAGCTGACTTCTTTGGTGGGGGGCGCAAACGTTTTCGTTCTTTTCGACACGAGCAACTATATGTCTCGCGGTTTTGTCTTCGCGCAAGATGCTATTACCGATTTCGTTCGCTCGCTCGAAGCGGCGGACCGAATTGCCATCTATTCCTATAGCCGGGACCTCTCCAGGGCCGCGTTGCTCACCTCCGACCGTGCGCAGATTTTGCGAGGTGTGCGCACGACGGTGGCCGGAGACGATGCGGCGCTTTACAATTGCCTGTTGTTGACAGTGAAGGACGCAGCCCGCCTTACCGGAAGAAAGGTGATCGTTGTCTTCTCAAACGGCCCTGACAACGCGAGCATGGTCCCACCGGAAGAAGTTGCCGAGCTGGCGCAATCGACTGGAACGACGATCTACATGGTAAGCACCGAAGAGGCGCACCTGGAGCCGATCTCCAATGCGGTATTTCAGCGTATGACTGCCGCCACTGGCGGAAAAGTGTATTTCGCCAACGACTGGAAAGATGAGCAACACGCCTTTGCATCGATCCGAGACGATTTGGCTCATCTCTATTCTTTGAGCTACTACCCCGAGCCGAACCCCAACCGCGGCTGGCGCACCATCACGGTAAGACTCAGGAGTGGGCAGCACAAGAAGTACCACATTCGAACACGGGATGGGTATCGCCTCCAACATTCCCGATTCTCTACAGAAAATGTTCAGCCCGCTCAGCCACCTGCCGACCCACAGTAGGGTTTGCTCAGGCGCGTTTTAGTGTGTTTTGGAAGCTGAAAAACATCTTTTCCCGAATGTTTTCCTAATGATATTTCTGAGCTTCGCGCTGGCAGCTTAAGATGTCGAAGTCTGGTCTCAAAATGGATGCGTGGCCCGATTACTGGAAGGGAGAGGTAAGAAATGACTTCGACGCCGGTCGATATCGAAAAGTTCAACAATGTAGCTCGCTACGAGGCTTTGATGGAGGTTGTCAGGAACCGGATGACCAACCGCGAGTTTGTGTCGGATTACAAAGTCCCAAAGCAGCATTTCGAAATGATTCTGGAAGCAGCACGTCACGCTCCATCCGGCGCGAACGCCCAGCCTTGGCACTACATAGTGGTGAACGATCCTACGATCCGGGAGGCGCTGACGAAGTGTTTTCTCGACGAGCAGCAACACCGCGCGCAGCTGAAAATGGGCTTCCCGACGCCGAATTACCGAGGTGTGAGGACTGCGCCGGGGCTGATCGTGGTGTGCTGCGATTACAGATTTATCCGCGCGTTCCCTGTCTTAATGGATGGATCGGCCGAAGATAAGCTGTACCAACAGAATGCCGAGCGCATTTTGCTGCAGTCGGTGGCGGCATCGACGATGTCCGCGCATCTTGCTGCTGCGGCGCTGGGCTATGCGGTTTGGTGGATCACCGCCATCGGCCAGGAAGCCATTCAAGGAAAGATAGGGCCTCTTCTCGGCGTCCCGAAGGAACTTTCGATTATCGATGTGATGTGTTTCGGGCCGCCGCTCAAGCCGTCGTACAAGCGCTGGAAGAAAACCTTGAATCAGATCATGAATTGGGAGCGTTTTAATCCCGAAAACTACGTGAGCATCGAGCAGATCGACGGGTGGGTGAAAAGCATGCGCCACAAAGTGATGTATCGCGACGAATCCAAGATCGATTGAGGCCAAGAGATGAACTCGTCTTCTAGCTACCGTCAGTGGGGCTTGCGGGCGGAGACCACGAGGGCGGGCATCGGGATTTCGAGGCGGGTTGGGGTGCCCGCGTAGGCAGTAGCACGCTTTTCGATCGCCCCGCGAACCTTCGCCAGGGCTGCGGCGGGTTGGGCGCGCAGCAGCCCGCCGGTCCGCGCCGAGCCTCTGTAGAAGGCTTCGAATACGTCCGCTGAAGAAGCCAATTTCCAAACGAGAGGAAGTTGCACGATAACGACCTGTTTGAATCCGGCGTTTTCGAGGACTCGCACGCATTCGGCGCGTTCGCTGAATCGAAAAAACGGGGGACCAGCGGGGAGCTGGACGTTCGGATCGCCGAATTCGCGAATGGCGTCCAACGCGAGAGCGAATCCGAGAGCCTCCTCCGGCTTGGCCCACACGGTAAAGCCGAAAAGCCCATCTGGATGCAGTACCCGATAAGCCTCGCGAACGGCGGCTTCCGGTTGGGCAAGATGAAGGATGCCGAAGTTCATCACGGCCGTATCGAATTGCGAATCGCGAAAACCGAGGGCCTCCGCGTCACCAACCTGAAACTGAATCGCGGGATGAAGCTTGCATGCCATGGCCACCATGGCTTCGGAGAAATCAACGCCTAGCGGCGCCCATCCCCGGCGCTGCGCTTCAGCGGAGACGTATCCGGGGCCGCTGGCGATATCGAGGAGATTGGTTTTGGGTTCGGCTGAGACCGCATCAAGCAGAGGACCGATGGTCTGCGAGGTGAGACTGCCGAAGTAGCGGTGGTAGTCTTCCGACGCCTGTTCCCACCCATCGTGCTCGAATTGGTGAAAGGCGTTTGTATCGATTTGGGGCTGCGTCATCGCGGCCTCAGTCCACAAATATTGGGAGACAAAGGGGCGGCTCGACGTGAAAATCGAGGCGGGCGATTTCCGCCAGGGCGCGATTCAGCACCGCGCTATCACACGCCTCAAGGGTCATCACGAAAGACAGAGCGGAATGCGGGAAGCCGGGTTTTTGTAGAAGCGCGTCTATGCTGATCTGATATTTCGCGAGGATTGTGGCGAGGGCGGCCACGATGCCGGGATTATCGCGCACCACGAAACGCAAATAGTGCGGAACGGTAAAATCGCCCGAGACCGAGTCCGGCACTTCCGGCGAGCCCGGCAAAGATTCCGGAGTTGCGCTTGTGCTGCGGGCAATTGAGTGCAAGTCCGAAATCACCGCGACGGCCGTGGGATCTCCTCCCGCTCCATTTCCCGAAAAAATCGTCCGGCCGCCGAATTCGCCTGTGACGGTGATCAAGTTCTGGCTGCCCTGGGCGTGAGCGACCAGCGAAGCAGCGGGAACGAGCGCCGGCTGAACGGTGGCGGCCAGCCGTACGCCCTTCGAGGTCTCTTTCTGCGCGATCGAAATCTGCCGGATGGCGCTCTTGAGTTCGCTCGCGTACATGAAGTCGGCGGCTTCGATGGAAGCGATCGAGCGGCACGGGCTTTGCTCGCTGCGAACGCGCAGGCGCAAGCCGGCTTGGATGAGAATCACAAGCTTGGCGCGTGCGTCGCTTCCATCCACATCGGCGCTCGAATCGGCCTCGGCGTAACCGAGCGACTGCGCCTCTTTGAGCGCGGCAAGGAAGGTGGCTCCGGTGGACTCCATTTTGGTGAGAATGAAATTGCATGTGCCGTTGAGGATGCCCGCGATTTTGTGCAGACGGTCCCCCGCAAGCCCTTCCTGGATGCCGACGATGGCGGGAATCCCTCCGGCGACGGAGGCGCCGAACTCGAGGCGCCGGCCCATTTTTCGGGCGAGGTCAAGGAGTTCCGGACCGGACTCCGAGATAAGCAGCTTGTTCGCGGTGACCACGGATTTTCCAGCGCGCAGCGCGCGGCGCACCCAGTCTCCGGCCGGCTCGAGGCCACCGATAAGCTCGACGACCACATCGGCGTCAGAGGAAAAGATCTCTTCAACGTTTGCAGTCCACCGAACGTGAGCCGGAAACCCCCCGATTTTTTTCCTTTCGATATTGCGATTGAAAATGTGCGTGAGGAGGAGCGGGCTATTTTTGTCCTTACACAAAATCTTCGCGACCGAACGGCCCACGGTGCCAAAGCCGACGAGAGCAATTTTTAGTCTCTTGCCGGCCTGCCGGGCAGCTTTCGATGATGGAGACTTTGCACGCCGGGCGCCGGACGAGCGCGATTTGGCCACCGATGGAGAACCTCGCATCCTGAAATTTGTAAGCTGGATATTGCTCGAATCGGCCAGGTGC
>DASYZC010000180.1:0-5458 GCA_035949735.1 Candidatus Acidiferrales bacterium
TGCTGGGTTACGATGATGCCGCCGATCACAACGGTCGCGCCGTCGCTCACAGTGACTTTCGTTTCCGTCGCCTGCGTGTCGATTGCTGGAATTCCCTGAACTCGTGGAATCGACGCGTCGATTTGATCATTCTCAACCGTAACGTCCATATAGATTGTGCCATCGGCCGTAATCTGCGGCGTCACGTCGAGTTCCAGCACAGCGTCGACAAATTGGACTGAAACGGTGTTGTTGATGATCGTGGACACCGGGATTTTGGTTCCCTGCTTCACCGTTGCCTTTTCGTTATTCTGCGTGATCACCTTCGGTTTTGAGAGCAACTTGCCGACGCCGCGATCTTCCGCAGCGGTAATAATTTCATCCAGCGCGAATTCCCCATTTTGGAAAATGTAGCTGAATCCGCTGGTCGGGACGTTCGCACCCAAGTTTGTCAACAAAGGCATGTTGCCGCTCGAAAGAGTGCCGGGGGTGGGGGGATTCGTCCCTGCGCACGTACCAACGCAAAATGGCGGAGCGGGAAAATGGGTCACTGGACTCGTTCCCACGGCGCTTGCGCCTCCCAATGTGCTATGCCCCGTCCCAAGTGCAGCCGCCAACTGAGTGCCGAGTTCGCGGGCGAACGAGCGGTTGGCCGCCACGACGCGAGCCTCGATTTCCACCTGCTGCGATTTTCGATCCAGTTGCCGTATCAGATTGTCCATCACCGGCAGCGTGCTCGGGATGTCACGAATAATCAAAGTATTCGATCGGTCATCCGAAATAATATCTCCGCGGGACGAGAGGAATTTCTTGAGCGTGGTGGCCATATCCGTGGCCTTCGCATAGCTGAGGACGCGGGTTGTCGTTACTACATCGGCTGCCTCCGCCTGGGCCTTGGCAAGATCCCGGTTTTCCTCCGCTTCCCTCCGAAGTGTTGCCTTCGTCGCGATGCGGAGCACATTTCCGTCGAGCTGCTTATCGAGATCGTTGTTTCGCAAAACGATGTCCAGAGCCTGATCCCACGGAACATCGTCGAGAACAATCGTCAACGTGCCCTTGACGCTCGGATCGACGACCACGTTCAGGCCGCTGATCTCATGGATGAGTCGGAAGAAATCGTGCAGGTCAACGTCCTTCAGGTTCACGGAAATCGGCTCGCCGGAAAACTTCTGAGGAGCTTTGGAGGCCGCTTGGGCCGCTGTACTGCTGGCGGTTCTCTCAGGAGCTGGAACGGACGACGATGCATCCCCGGATGGCGAAGCCAAATTCGGACTGCTCGCTATCGTAGACGATACATTGTGCGCAAGAGTGATGGCCGCGGGGCCTTCCTGTCGTGCAGCCGAAGGAGCAGGGATTGCGAGCCCTGAGGCCGGCTGCGTGAATGCGACGGGCAGAACGGCGGCGGGTGCCGGGATGCTTGTTGGCATCACCGCAGCGGATTTTAACTCGGCGTCCCCGACCGCGGGAGCAACGGACTTGATGCTGACGATAGGCGCACTGTCGGAGGCAGGCGAAACCGAAGCTCCAGTTGTCTCGTTCGGCGCGAAAGAGACGGTGACGCCGCTTCCGCTTCCGTGAATGACGTAGTGCGCAGGCTTGCGCAGATCAATCACCACGCGCGAGACCTCGGGGGTGAATTGTGCCATCCGAATTTCCCGCACGGGATCGAGATTGCTGGGGATATGTTTCTCTGATGTGGCGAGGCGCGACCGGGCAAAATCGAGAACCAGCCGCTCGGGACTTCGAAGCCGCTGAGAGCGGTACGTCAAAGATCCCGATCCGGAGATGGTGACTTCCGTCTGATTACCATTCTGCGCCAAGGACACCTGTCGGATGGCTTCGACACTCGAACCCCCGTCCGAAGCCTTGGCGGCCGCCGGAACCAAGGCTACTCCACCGGCCGGAGGCTGTGTATTCGCGGGCGCCTCCGCCGACAAACTGGCATTCGCAATCTTCGAAACCACAAGCGTAAGGTCGCGGTTGTCGCTGCGCTCGATCCTTGGCTCGACACCTTGTGCTAAAAGAATTTCCATCCGGACGACGGGTTTCGCTCCCGAAGAGTACGAGAGCACGCGATAGCTCTTCACCAAATCGGACGCAACAATGCGCGCGCCGGAGGAATCGCCGACCGCCACGCCGCTCAGGTCGACCACGTAGAGGGTCGCGCTCGGACGATACGTGGTGTACTCGAATGGGCCATCCGCTTCGGCTTGGAGGCGCACGCCTGTGCCCGTCACAGCTGCGCTGACGTGCACCACCGGAGCGTCCGCCGCCGGCACCGATCCATTTGTTAACATCAGGCTAGCCGCAATCAGCGCGCCTAGCACCCCCGTCCGCCACTTGATCCTCATTGCTGCTCTCCTGCGCTCGCGTAGATTCGCTTCGTCACCATTCGCTCGACGGGCTTGCCGAATGCGTCCTTCGAGTTTTCGCGAAACGTGACTCCGTCCAACCCGATCTTTTCAACGTCCCCGTCGTAAAGCCGATCACCCTCATGAATGAAATAGACACTGTTCTCTGGATTCGAAACCACAGCAATCATCCCCGAAGGGGAATGCACGGCGCCGTCCACGCGCACCGTCGAAATCACAAGCCCCGCTTTTCCGGGAGGAAGGTGCAATCCGCCACCCGCATCCTTCCTCTGGTTGATGAGCGGTGCAAAAGGATCCCGCTTGCTTACGCTCTCGCGTTCCACAGCAACTGGCGCTTTCGTCGGCTTTGCGACGGCTGCGCGAGCCTTCACGGCGTGTGCAGCAGGTGCTGCTTTCGCCTTGTCGGCCACCTTCGCCTTCGCAACCGGCGCTGCTTTCGTCTTGTTGGCTACCTTCGCCTTTGCAACCGGCCGGGTCTGCGCAGTTACTTGCGATCCCAGACATGCTGAAGCCAGAAGCGTGAGCGCCAGCGGCCCTGATATTCTTATGAATCTCATCGTCATAGCCCTACCGTTTTGCCCCTGCTTTAGCCGGAGACGCCGCCTGTGCCGCTGGATTGCTGAAAAAAGTAGTAACCGTGAATGTTCCCGTCACCGATGTTCCCGGTACCACGTGAAACTTCCCGGCGCTCCCCCGCTGTTGTCCTACGGACGCGAGCTTCAGGTCTCCCACATTGATAATTCGAGAGAGCCGCCCCAGACTGGAGAAAAAGTCCAACACTCCGTAGTACGGACCGTCGGCCTGTATTTCGAATGGCATCTCGAAGTAATAAGGTTTTTGGGCGACGGGCTTTGCGGTTAGCGTTCTTATGGCCACGCCGGAGCTCAGAGCGGATCGCTGTACCATCAAAATGAATTGGTCGGCTTCCTTCTCCTCCGGCACGATGGTCTGCAGCGTGGCGAGCTGCTTTTGGAGCGCGTCCATTTCAGACTCCAGCTCGGCACGTCGTTGTTTGTAAACTCGCAAGCTCTGCACCTCGGACTCGAGCGGCTTCAATTGGCTCTGCGCAGTCTCCAGCTGGTTCCGGACTCCAGCGAGTGGCAGCCCCGGCATGTACAAACCCGCCAGCACGAGCACCACCGCTATTCCGACATAAAAGAGCGCCTGAAGGGGCCATGGCCATTCGCGGAAGTTCGTTGCCATGGTCAGCTCCTCCCCTTGGCCGCGGGACGGGTTGCGCCTGTTGCCCCGGTTGTTTCAGTTTTGGGACCGCCATTCGTTGAAGCGATGCCGAGAGTCATTGAAAAGCTATAGGTCTCGACTCCTGGAACGAGGTCGTTCTCCTTGGCCTCTTTGATCTCAATGTTGTCGAAATAACCTGAGCGCTTCAGTTCCGTGAGGAAGTTAGCGATAGAGTTGATCGATCCCGACTCACCCTCGATTGCCACGGAGTCCGCGGTCCTCGTCATAGACGTGAGCCACAAGGAATCGACTCGGACCACCGTGTTGGCAACCATCCGAAGCAGTTCTTGACCGCCCGTGCGATTTTTTTGCAGCGTTTCGATCACGTCGATGCGCTGTTGCAAAACGCTTTTTTGGCTCTCAAAGCGATCCACGTCCTGCTTGATTTGCTGCAGGCTGGCCTTCTCGGCTTGCAACTGTTGGATCCTTCGATTGGTGTCGTCCAGCTGCCGTTTCTGCGAGAAGTAGACGACCGACAAAACCACGCAGGCAACGGCCACCGCCGCCACTCCAAGCACCACCTGGAGTGTCGACTCCAGCGGCACCGCTTGTTTCGCCGCCTTGGGACGAGCTTGGCCGAGTAAGTTGATCCGAATCATGGCGTGTCAAAACTCCTCAGCGCCAGCCCTACGGCGATCGCTAGGCGCGGCGCCAGATCTCGAATATGGCTTTCATCGTGACGCGCTGGATTGATGACGATTTTTCGCAACGGATAGAGTTCTTCCACCGGCATCGCGAACTCCTCTTTCAGCAGATCCAGCAAACCGGGGACGCGTGCGGTCCCACCGGCCACCACGATCCGGCGGATGTTTTCGCCGCTGGCTGTGGCACGGAAGAAATCGAACGTTTTCTGAATTTCCAAAATCAAAATGTCGGAGACCGAACGCAAGATCCCTGTTCTCTGCTCATCGCTCACGCCCGGCAGCGTTCCACCCATCTTCAGCTTCTCGGCGTCCTCAAAACTCAGATCCAATTCCTTTTGGAGCGCGTCGGTGTACTGATTGCCTCCCACGGATACGTCGCGCGTGAAGAGCGGCGTCCAGCCGCGAATGATGTTGATGTTCATCACGCTGGCGCCGACGTTCAGCAGCGCGACCACCTGCGCAGGATCCGGCTCGTAATTCACTTCGAAACTGTTCTGCAGCGCGAAGGCGTCGATGTCCACGACCACCGGCGTTTTGCCAGCCTGGGCGAGCACGTTGGTGTGGTTCAAGATTTTGTCTTTTTTGACCGCCACCAGCAGCACGTCCATCTGATTCTCGGTCGCTTCGAGGAGCTGGTGGCTCAAATTGACGTCCGCGATATCGAAGGGAATATGCTGGCTGGCTTCCGCTTGGATCCGGTCGTACAGCTCCTCCTCGGTCATCAGCGGCATAGTCACGCGCTTCACAATGACGGAGTGCCCGGAAACCGAAGTGGCCACGTCCCTCACTTTGATTTTTTGCGAGTCGAAGATCGCGATGATCTTTTCTGCAACCGATGGCGCGTCCATGATGGCGCCGTCCACCACGGTGTCTTGCGACAGAGGCTCCAACCCGAAACTCATCAGTTCGTAACCGTCTTTCACTTTCTTCAACTCGACGGCCTTCACCGAGCTGGACCCAATATCCAGGCCGATCAGAGATCGTGACTTCCCCAGGTTAAACATCTTGCGGCCCCCGCATCCTCGTCGCGTCCCGCTGCGCGGGAACGATTCCGGCAGAGCTATTCATGGCCCCTACTTTCCGGAAAGGCTTCACTTTTCATTCGTCGTTTTTGGCCCCCAGCCCCGTAAGAGCCCTTTTGTCAGCGCTCGGGTGAGTACTGATACTCCCGGTACGCTGCCTTGTTCCGTTTATTGCATCCGCAGTCCGCAGTGTCAACCA
>DASYZC010000181.1:0-3348 GCA_035949735.1 Candidatus Acidiferrales bacterium
AGGCAAGTATGCGCCAGCCGGTTCGTTGTACAAGCCCATGGTCATCAACGTCATCGGCTGGGTAACACGTAGTCTATTCTCGAGGCACCAGCGAAACAGCTCCGCGTTTCGGCTGGGGACAAGAATCCCCGGACCCTGAAACTCGTTGGCGGCGGCAATCAATGCTTGCAGGTCTTCATTGCTCTCGCCCACTGCGTAGCCGAAAAACCCGAGCGAAGAAGCGTACGCTCTCACACGCCCTTCCGATTCGGCGACCACCGCCGTTCCCTGCCGAATTGCGTCGCCGAGCTCGCCTCCCCGGTCGTGCCCGTGAACTCGCAGGCAGAGATCATTGCAAGCAGCGAGGTCTCCCGCCAGCGCTGTACGGACGCGATAGCCGGGCAGGGTTTTCTGTATCGCCGGGCCTTGCATGCAAGCAAGCGGCTCCCGAACGACGAAGCCAAGCTTCGCATAGAGCGAGAGCGATCGATTATGATACGCCGCTTGCACCAGCCGGATTCCCGCAAACTTCCGCTCGGCAGCGCGTGCCATAACCGCTTGCATCAGTTGCCGGCCCGCCGCCCGATTCTGCTCGGCGGGGTCAATCGTAATCGGCCCAACTCCCGCAATTGCTGTGCGCTCGTCCAAACAGTTGCTTCCGATCGCCTTTCCATTCAATTCAGCAACTACGCAGAAAAACCCCGGATGCGAGAACATCGTCGAAAGCACGCCGATGGGACGCTCGGGAGCCGGAAAGTCACTAGGGAAATTGTGCCGAGTGGAGAGACTGCCAAACGCTTCGAAGCAAATTTTTCCGCACACCTCGGCGTCGGCTGGTGTTGCTCGCCGAACCACGAGCGACTCGTGCTTGGGGACGGATGCTTGCGGCTGTGTTGCCATAATCCTTCACCTCCCGCTGAAATCCTGGTCAGAAGAAGTGGACCGATGGCTGGATGATAGCACCTGCCTACGCCTGAGATGAGCCATTACAGCCTCGGCGGAGAATGACACCAGGCGGAAGGGTTCGAGTCCAGGCCTCTTTGTGTTCCCTTCCGACGTGCTGGCGTCTCGGCACTGCCCTGGCGTGCCTAAGCTCGCTAACGCTGACCTAATCTTCGATTCTCACGATCTGACCGGGTCGAACGGCCTCGATCTGTGCAAGGCAAGCGGGAACGTGGGGTAACAGATCCCTCAAACGGTTCGATTTTGTGTGAAAGATGATGATGGCGATATTTCTCCCAGCTAAATTCTGCTGATATTCGATACCGTGATCTGTTGTGAGGAAAACAGTGAACTGGGCGGCTTCCGCTGCTGTAAGAAGCTCGCCGTTCTTCAGCCCCGCCAGTCCAGCGTAACGCGCTGTCTGGCAATCATGGCTTGGCAAATAGTTCCGGAATCGCTCATCGATACATTCGTCGATCAGAACGCGCATCTACGAGCGGGCGAGCAAAAGGCCCTTCGCTTCTTCGAGGGCGGCTACCGCCAATTCGCGCGTGACGGTGGGAAAGCCTTTCAGGAACTCTTCGAGTGTTTCGCCGCCTTCGAGGTAGTCGAATAGAGTTTGGATCGGCACTCGCGTCCCACGAAAGACAGGAGTTCCTCCTAGGATATCCCTATTTTTGACGATCACATTCATGTTGGAATTGTACCACGGGCGTAAACCGGGAGCCGGTCGGCGGGACTTCGTAGTTGGTAACCGGCAAGGGGGACGTAACTGTCTAATTTTGAGGCATCACATGCTTGCGCACTCCTGCCTGCGTACGTAAGTCGAGGCGACTATCTCATTTTTTTGAGGCAGCGCACGCTTGCACACGTCGATCCGGCGTGCAATCATTTCGCGGTCAAACTTCTCGCACAGGGGGAAGTCTGTGAATCTCCGAATCGCGCTATCCGTTTGCCTCGCATTGCTCATCGCGGCATTTCTTCCCGCGGCCACGTCCGCTCAAACCTCTTGCGAAGCTCTGGCGAATCTCCCACTGACGAACGCGACGATCACTTCGGCAACGTCCGTCGCCGCCGGAAGCTACAAGCCGCCTGCAACGCCGCACCTGCCCGCGCCCTCGCTGCCGGCGTTCTGTCGCGTCGCAGGCATCGCGAAGCCGACCAGTGACTCCATAATCCATTTCGAGGTTTGGCTTCCCGCATCGGCCTGGAACGGAAAATTCGAGCAGGTGGGCAACGGCGGATTTGCAGGCCTGATTCCATTCGTGGGCATGGCAGAACCGCTGCTTCATGGATACGCCACAGCAGCCACGGACGATGGACACGTCAACGGCCCCAACCAGACTTGGGCGATCGGGCATCCGGAGAAAGTCGCCGATTTCGGCTATCGCGCCGTGCACGAAACCGCGGTTCAAGCGAAAGCCATCTTGCACGCGTTTTACGGCAAGGATGCTCGCCGCGATTATTTCGTCGGCTGCTCGGAGGGCGGGCGTGAAGGGCTAACCGAGGCGCAACGCTATCCGAAAGATTTTCATGGAATCGTTGCCGGTGCGCCCGCGATTCACTGGAACGTCCTGCAACTTCGAGGAGCGTGGGATGCTCTCGCACTCTTGAAAACTCCGGACAGCTACATTCCGCCGGCCAAATTGCCCATTCTCCAAAAAGCCGCGATTGCCGCGTGCGATTCAATTGACGGCGCCAAAGACGGCTTCATCGAAAATCCCGAGCTATGCCATTTCGATCCGGCAGTGATTCAGTGCAAAGGCGACGACGCATCGAACTGTTTGACCTCGGCCCAGGTTCAGGCCGCGGAAAAGATTTACGATCCGATGAAGAATTCGCAAACCGGAGCGGTCATCGGCCCGGGCTTCTCGCCGGGCGTCGAAGCGTTTCCTGCGAATTGGCCCGTATGGATCACCGGGTCGAGCGCGCCGCAATTGGGAATTGGCAATCTATTCGCAACTTTCTTTTTCCGCGACATGGTGTACGAGAACCCCAAATGGGACGTTCACTCATTGAATCTGGACAGCGACATAAAGCAGTCAGACGATAAGTTCGGCGCCACCCTGAATTCGGATAATCCAAATCTTCGTGCCTTTAAGGCACAGGGAGGCAAGCTGATTCAGTATCACGGCTGGGGTGACGCCGCCATTCCGCCGCAGGGCAGCGTCGATTATTTCGAGGCCGTGCAAAAGACGATGGGCAACACAAAAAGCTTCTACCGGCTGTTCATGGTGCCATCGATGTCGCACTGCGCGGGCGGTCCCGGCGCAACGATATTCGGGAACGCTGTCCTAATGGAACCGCCCGAAGAAGACGCCGACCATGATGTCGTGCTGGCCCTCGATCGGTGGGTTGAGAAAGGCGCGGCGCCGGATCGCATCATCGCCACCGGATTCGTCGGCAACAGTCCCGCGAAGGGCGTCG
>DASYZC010000182.1:0-1753 GCA_035949735.1 Candidatus Acidiferrales bacterium
CAGAGCAACTGAAGGTAACTCAGCCGGCCGAGCACGACTACGATCCAAATTACGGCCGCTACCCAAACGATTAACCAGCGGAGACGCGGATTGCGCTGCTCCATGGACTCCGCCTACCTATCGGAAAGCGTGCTCCCGCAGCCGTCGCGCGACGATGCGGGAAAAAACCGCTACCGGGCGCGGCTGCGTACCTAATGCCGGCACTGAGGCTACGGCCGGGTCGATTGCGTCAGCGGGCGCGCATCGGCCACCACGGAATCCGCGGAACCTTCAGCCGGCGCTACCTGTCCGGGCACCGGTACGGTCAAACCAAGCTGATTCCGCGCAATGGTATCCACGCGCATTGGCGAGCGCAGAGTGGCCACTTCCAACTGCAATTGCTGATTCAGATCCGCGGAGCGCGCCCGTTCGGTGTTCAGGCGCTCAATCTGATAACGCACCTGAATGCATTCGAAGTGCTGCCAGGCGTAGGACAGCAGGCACGCGGTCAGCGCCCCGCCGGTCGCCAATCTCCGCCAGAAATCCCGCGCCTGTGACGCTGCCGCTGGCCGCATCAACCTTGAATTGTCGATTCGCTTTACGGTGTGATATTCCGTCATCTCAAATCCCTCTGACCAACCTGTCTCATGCGGCCGAGCCTTACAATTTCTCCGCCACGCGCATCTTCGCGCTCCGCGCCCGAGGATTGTTCCGGATTTCCTCTTCACCGGGCACGATCACTTTCTTCGTCAGCACGCGAAAACTTCCCTCTCGCGCCAACTGTTGAAACGCTCGCTTGACCGGACGATCTTCAAGCGAGTGGTAGCTGAGGACGATCCAGCGTCCTCCGGAAGATAAAGTGGCAGGGGTCCGCGAAAGAAACTGCTCGAGTTCCTCCTCTTCTCGATTCACCGCATTCCGCAGCGCCAGAAACGTTTTTGTCGCGGGCTGCAGTTTCTGCCTTCCCCTTGCTTTTCGGACTCCTGCCACAACCGTTGCCAGGTGTTCGGTATCGCGGATCGGCCGCGCTCGAACGATTGCCCTGGCGATTCTGCGTGAATCCCGCTCCTCGGCCTTGTGATAGAGCAGGTCGGCCAATTGCTTTTCCGGCCAGTAGTTCACAATTTCGTCCGCCGTCAGCGGCGACTCGGGGTTCATGCGCATATCGAGAGGCGCCGCCCAGCGGAACGAAAATCCGCGCTCCCGGGTGTCCAGCTCCAGACTCGATACGCCCAAATCGGCGATCACTCCGTCAAGGGGAGGCAGGTTCAATTTCGCCACCACGTCGCCGATCGTTGAGAACTCTGCGTGCACCAAAACCACCTTTTCTTCGTACTGCTTCAATCTTTCCCGCGCAATTTCGAGCGCCCTGGGGTCCCGGTCGATCGCCGCCAGCCGCCCCGTCGTCAGGCGCCGCGCTATTTCAACCGCGTGCCCGCCCGTGCCGGCTGTCGCGTCCACATACGTTCCCTCAGGCCGTATGCGGAGCCACTCCATCACTTCCGCGGCCAGAACGGGCGTATGCAAAACGCTCAAGCCCTAGATGCCCAGTTCGTCAAATGCCTTTTCGTCTTCCGCCGTGATCGGGTTACGGTTCAACTGTTCGACGAATCGCGCATGATTCCAGATTTGGAGGTACGTGAGGTTGCCCTGCACGTCCACTTCGCCCTTCATCTGCGCGGATTCCCGCAAGACGGGTGGAATTAAAATGCGCCCCTGTCCATCCACCTCGACCACTTGACCGTAATAGTTGGTTCGTGCCAGGAACTTTTGC
>DASYZC010000183.1:0-3813 GCA_035949735.1 Candidatus Acidiferrales bacterium
GGATTCCCACTTTCCCACAGCCACCACGGCGGACATCACTTCCCCAACCTTTGAACCAAGCAAACTTCCATCTCCCTGCGTCGCTTCTCGCTCAAACACTTTAACCTCGCTAGGGGGATACGATGTGACCAGGCTCTTCCAATTTTCGCAGGAAATTGACCGGGCGGTTTCGTCGCGCCTATACTGAGTTGTTGCCGCTGAGCGCGGCACGACTGCGCAGAGAGAAGGGATCGCGTGGGAAAAGTCGTCATCTTGAGTGCGGTGCGCACACCGATTGGGAAATTCATGGGCGGACTTTCACCGCTTACGACGCCAGAGCTGGGTGCCAAAGTGATTGCGGAATCCGTGCGGCGCGCTGGAATCGACCCAAAGCAAGTGGATGAGGCCATCATGGGCAACGTCCTGCAGGCGGGTCTCGGGCAAAATCCGGCGCGCCAGGCTGCCTTGAAGGGCGGCCTGGACCCGCGCGTGGCCGCGATGACGATCAATAAAGTCTGCGGATCGGGCCTGAAAGCTGTGGCGCTCGCGGCGCAGGCCGTGACGCTGGGCGAGTCCGAAACTATAGTTGCGGGCGGCATGGAGTCCATGACCAATGCGCCCTACTTGATGAAAGGCGCGCGCACGGGTTTTCGACTGGGTAATTCTGAGCTGCTTGATTCCATGATCGTAGACGGCCTCTGGGATGCGTACGAAGACTTCCACATGGGTATGACGGCCGAACTCGTGGCCGAAAAGTACGGAATATCGCGACAGGAGCAGGATGAATTTGCGTTGGAAAGCCATCGCAAAGCCGTACGCGCGACGAAATCGTGCTTCGTGAGTGAGCAAATTGTTCCCATTGAGCTGCCGCAACGGAAAGGGCCGCCGGTGGTGATCAAGACAGACGAATCGCCGCGCGAAGACACGTCGCTTGAGGCGCTGGGAAAGCTGAAGCCGGCGTTTAAGAAAGAAGGCGGGACGGTGACCGCGGGAAACGCGCCCGGAACGAATGATGGGGCGGCCGCGGTGGTGGTGACTGGAGAAAAAACCGCAGCGCGGCTCGGCAGGCCGGTGATGGCGCGGATCGTGGCGCAGGCCGTGAGCGGCGTCGAGCCGAAGTGGGTGATGATGGCGCCGGTGGACGCGGTGGAAAAGCTGCTGGCGAAAACGGGGTGGGATCGCGACAAGGACGTGGATCTCTACGAGCTGAATGAGGCTTTCGCGGTGGCCGCGATTGCCGTTACGCGGCAATTGAAGCTCAATCCGGAGAAAGTGAACGTCAATGGCGGTGCTGTCGCGCTGGGACACCCGATTGGCGCGTCCGGCGCGCGGATATTGGTGGCGCTGCTTTACGAATTGCAGCGGCGGAATTTGAAGCGCGGTATTGCGGCGCTCTGCCTGGGCGGAGGGAACGCGGTGGCGCTAGCGGTCGAGCGTCCGTGAGGAATTGTGTGATATTAAGATTATGATCTGCCCAGAATGCAAGGTGGAATACCGCGAGGGGTTTACAAAGTGCTCGGATTGCGACGTCGCCCTCGTCGAGAGGCTTGATCCATCGGAGCGGGCGGGGCCATCGAAACATGATCGCCCGGCGCTGGCGTGGCGAGGAGACGATCCAGTTGTTTTTAGCGCCGTGCTGGCCGCTTTAGGGGACGAAGAAATTCCCAATTACGAAATGTCCGACCACGAACAACTCCCGTTTGAGCCCGCTATTCCAAGGCCACAATACGCTATTTTTGTGCGGCAGGAAGACGTGTCCCGCGCAAAGAAAGCCATTCAGGAACTAATCGGAAGCGACGCGGGCGAATGAGTTGCCCGCTATCGTGAACGCCTGATGTCCGCGGAATCAATCAAAACAATCGCTGTGCTGGGTGCGGGGACGATGGGAAACGGCATCGCGCACGTGTTCGCCCGCGCAGGCTATGCCGTAATTCTGCGAGACGTTGAAACGCGATTTCTCGATCGCGGCATCGCAACGATTGCCAAGAATCTGGACCGCGAAATCAAGAAAGAGAAAATCACCGAGGCGGAGAAAACCGCGGTCCTGGCGCGACTCCGACCAACAACCGATATGGGAACTCTTGCGGCCGCGGACTTTGCCGTCGAGGCCGTTCCCGAACAGCGCGATTTGAAAATACGCGTGTTGCAGGAAGTAGACGCAGTGCTGCGCTCAGGCGCGATCCTCGCCAGCAACACCTCTTCGATTTCAATCACGGAGCTTGCGGGGCAGACCCAGCGGGCGGATCGCTTCATTGGCATGCACTTCATGAACCCAGTGCCGATGATGGTTCTGGTGGAAGTGATTCGCGGGCGCGCGACAAGCGATGCGACGTTTCAGACAACCATGACGCTGTGCGAGAAGCTGGGAAAAAAACCAGTGGCGGTGAATGACGCGCCGGGCTTCGTCGCCAACCGGGTCCTCATGCCGATGATTAATGAAGCGGCGTATGCGGTGATGGAAGGCGTCGCCACACCGGAAGCTGTGGACGCGGTGATGAAGCTGGGGATGAATCATCCGATGGGACCGCTGGAGCTAGCCGACCTGATCGGACTCGACGTGTGCGTGGAAATTCTCGGCGTGATGGCGAAAGGATTCAATGACGTAAAGTACCGGCCCTGCCCGCTACTGCAGGAATACGTTGATGCCGGGCGATTAGGACGCAAATCCGGCCAGGGCTTTTACAAATATTGAGCAACACCAGATAGGCGGACATTCGGACGAAAAGTTGTGCGTGTTCAGTGCGGCCAAGAAACTCGTTTCGCAGTTAGTCCTCGCCACAGGTAGTTGCGCAATTTCCCAAGAACAGCAGAACTGGGTTCGCGTCGCTCGGAGTCGTCGAAAGCACCAGGATTTTCGTGGGGGAGACAACGAGGAAATCTCCAGTGAAAGTGGCGGGTGCGGTCAGCGCCAACGTGCCATTTCCCGTGGTCGAGCTAAGGCCGGCGTAGGTTCCGGTCACGGTTTGCGCTGAGGAGTTGCTGCCGGAGGCGCCCTGATCCTGCGTGCCGGTGATTGTCCCGGCTGTAGAGGACGTGTTGGCCAAAGTCACCGAGCCGGAAATGTCGGTAACGGGAGAGGTGGCAGGCGCCGAAGTGCCTAGGACGAATGTGGAATTAAGATCTGAAGCATTGAGGTTGAGGGGGGAAGGGGACTGAGGTTCGAGGATTCCGAAAAACGGAACCGGCGTGCTGCTGCTGAGCGATTCACCGATGGCGAAGGCTTCGTTTTGATTGATGATGTAAAAAATCAGCGATATCGGAGTGGGGATTCCTGAATCGACTCGACCAAACTGGTCGGAGGAGACGAACGTGAGGCTCCCTGGGTTGAAAGGAGGCATCACCGTCCCCGCCCGATTTTCGAGTATGGAAATATTGTAGCTGCTGCTGCTGGATCCGGTGAGCGAGACAATCGCGAGATCAGGCACGTAAGCGCCGCTTCCCGAAGGGAACTGCCCGACCATACCGGCTACACTCGTCGCCGTGAAAGTGCTTCCCGCCACACCAGAGAATGGCGATCCCGTTTGCGCAAGCATCTTTCCGGCGGTGAGAAAAGGATTGGTAGAACCCACCGTGTCGGTTTCAACAAGGAATGCTTCCTTGCTGGACACCGGATAGACGCTGAAGGTCATGCTGCTCACGTTGATGTTTACCGGCGAGAACGTCAGCGTGCATCGGGTGTTTTGCGGGGCGGATGCGAACGCTTTGAAGTTTCCCGAGAGACCTCCAATTCCGGTGCCGCCCGTCACGCCGCTCGGAGCACTGGAGTCCGCTTCTCCGGCGGAAATGGTACCTTGTCCCGCCTGCGAAGCTGGCGGAGTCGCCAAAAAGCTGCCG
>DASYZC010000184.1:0-10830 GCA_035949735.1 Candidatus Acidiferrales bacterium
ATTCAGATCAATCTAAGGCCGCGCGACGAGCGAAAAACTACAGCCTCGGAAATCATCCAGAGACTTGAGCCTCAGCTGGCAAATGTCCCCGGCATCACGCTGTTCATGCAGCCCGTGCAGGACTTAACCGTTGAAGATCGCGTAAGCCGCACCCAATACCAGTATTCGATTGAGGATGCAGACCCCGTGGAGCTTTCGCAGTGGGCTCCTAAGTTGGTGGCCAAGCTGAAAACTTTGCCACAGTTGCGTGATATTGCCTCCGATCAGCAAGATAAGGGGCTCGAAGCAGACTTGGTGATCGATCGTGATACGGCGGCGCGTCTCGGAGTCCTCCCTGCCGCAATTGACAATACTTTGTACGACGCTTTCGGCCAGCGCCAGGTCTCCACGATGTTCACACAGTTGAATCAATACCACGTGGTTCTGGAGGTTGACCCGCAGTTTCAACAGAACCCCGATTCACTCAAGGATATTTACGTGAAGTCATCGAACGGCACACAAGTGCCGTTGAGCGCATTCACGCATCTCGAGCAGCGCAATACCGCCCTGGCCGTAAATCATCAGGGCCAATTTCCAGTTGTGACCTTGTCTTTTAACTTGGCTCCGGAGGCTTCTCTCGGCAGCGCCGTAGACGCAATCGATAAGGCCGCGAAGGAGATCAATCTGCCGCTATCGGTGCATCCGAGTTTTCAGGGTACCGCGCAGGCGTTTGAAAACTCGCTTGCCAATGAGCCTCTACTGATCCTGGCCGCGGTCATAACCGTGTACATCGTGCTCGGCGTTCTATACGAAAGTTACATCCATCCCATCACGATCCTTTCCACTCTTCCCTCCGCCGGTGTGGGCGCGATGTTGGCGCTATGGGTTTGCGGCAAGGATTTTAGCGTGATCGCGTTGATTGGCATCATATTACTCATTGGTATAGTTCAGAAAAATGCGATTATGATGATCGATTTCGCGCTGGATGCGGAGCGAAAAGAAGGAAAGCTGCCGCACGAGGCCATCTATCAGGCTTGTTTGCTGCGATTCAGGCCCATCATGATGACGACCATGGCGGCGCTACTCGGCGGCATTCCCCTTGCTCTCGGAACGGGAACCGGCTCGGAATTGCGCCGGCCCCTCGGCATCAGCATCGTCGGCGGCCTGCTTATCAGCCAAGTTCTCACGCTGTACACGACTCCGGTTGTCTATCTGGCCTTTGACCGGCTGGCGATGCGATTTCGGCATCAGCACATTAGCCATGCGCAGGAGTCGGAAGCAACGTCTGACTGAAATCGCAAGCTCAAGATAGAGCCAGAACGTGAACATCTCGGCGCCTTTCGTTAAAAGACCGATCGCCACTTCCCTTTTGACGGCTGCGATCCTGTTGTCGGGGATAATTGCGTATCAATTTTTGCCTGTCGCCCCGCTTCCCCAGGTGGAATTTCCGACAATCCAAGTGCAAGCCGCCCTCCCCGGAGCGAGCCCGGAAACTATGGCGTCCGCCGTTGCCACGCCGCTCGAGCGTCAATTTGGCCGGATCGCCGGAATCACGGAGATGACCTCCAGCAGCCTCGCCGGCAGCACCTCAATTACGCTGCAATTCGACCTGAACCGAGATATCGACGCCGCCGCTCGCGATGTACAGGCGGCGATCAATGCGGCCTCCGGCGAGCTTCCGGCGAACCTGCCGAGCCGTCCCTACTACAGAAAGATCAATCCGGCCGACTCTCCCGTAATTATTTTGGCTTTGCGATCTGACGTGCTGCCGCAGAGCCGGCTGTACGATCTTGCCGATTCGATCATTGCGCAGAAGTTGTCTCAGGTGAGTGGTGTGGGCCAAGTGTACGTCGGCGGCAGCGCGCGGCCGGCCGTTCGCGTCGAGCTAAACCCGGCGGTGCTGGCCGCCTACGGAATTGGACTCGAGGACGTTCGCGCCGCGCTGGGGCAAGTGAATTCCAACGAGCCAAAGGGCAATGTCGCCAATGGAATCGCCCGATGGACGCTCACCGACAACGATCAATTGTTTGACGCGAATCACTACCGCTCCCTGGTTATTGCCTACCACAATGGCGCACCTGTGCGCCTGGGTGATATCGCCACGGTGGACGATTCCGTCGAGAACCTTTACGCCGCTGGAGTCGTCAATAGCAAGCGATCGGTGCTGCTCATCATCAATCGGCAACCGGGTGCAAATATCGTGGGCACGGCGGATCGCATTGACGCAATGCTTCCGCTGCTGCGGGCTTCCATTCCAGCTTCCGCTGATCTGACGGTGGCAATCGACCGCACGATGACGATTCGCGCCTCCGTTGCTGACGTACAGATTACATTGCTGATCACGGTCGTATTGGTGATCCTGGTGATTTTCGCCTTTCTGCGAACGCTCTGGGCCACCCTGATTCCGGCAGTGGCCGTGCCCGTGTCGTTGGTCGGAACATTCGCCGTGATGTATCTAGCCGGATATTCGATCGATAACCTTTCCCTGATGGCGCTCACCATTTGCACCGGATTCGTCGTGGATGACGCAATCGTGGTAATTGAAAATATTACCCGCTATCGCGAGCTCGGCTTGTCGCCGATGAAGTCGGCGCTGAAGGGCGCGCAAGAAATTGGCTTCACCGTGCTCTCAATGAGCACCTCGTTGATCGCGGTCTTTATTCCTATTTTGATGATGGGTGGCATCGTCGGGCGCCTCTTTCGTGAATTTGCGGTCACCCTGAGCGTAACGATTTTGATATCCCTGCTCGTCTCGCTAACCGCCACGCCGATGATGTGCGCAAAGTTTCTCAAACCTATTCGCACCGAACGCCACAATTTTCTTTACCGCCTGAGTGAAACAGGTTTCCAGAAGCTGGTCGCGGCCTATGATAAGGGCCTCCGTTGGGTGCTCGCTCATCAGCCAATCACCTTGGCTATTACGATTGCGATGGTTTTCCTCAGCGCCATACTTTACTACTACGTTCCTAAGGGCTTCTTCCCGCAACAGGACACGGGCCTATTGAGTGGGTCGATCCAGGCTTCCCAGGATGTGTCGTTCGATGCAATGCGAGTAAAGCAAAAGCAGTTCAGCGAGATCGTCACGTCGGATCCCGCGGTCAAGAGCAACATCGCGTTTGTGGGAGGAAATAACGCGATAAACAACGGAAGAATGTTCATTATGCTGAAGCCGCTTTCGCAACGAAAGATTAACGCCGACCAGGTAATCCAGCGCCTTCGAAAAAAGCTTGCGGCCGTGCCCGGGGGCACGCTGTATCTACAAGCCAATCAGGATATTCGAGTCGGCGGACGCTTCAGCAACGCGCAGTATCAATACACTTTGGAAAGCGAGAATTTGGAAGATTTGGAGACTTGGTCGCCCCGACTGCTGGCCAAGATGAAGACGCTACCAGAATTGCGCGACGTCTCGGCCGATCAACAAAACAAGGGTCTCCAAGCGACTCTCGTAATCGACCGCGACACCGCTGCGCGGCTCGGCCTCAGCGCGCAGGTAATCGACGACACGCTATACGATGCCTTCGGCCAGCGGCAAGTCTCAACCGTCTTTACCCAGTTGAACGAATACCACCTGGTAATGGAGGTTGCGGCTGAATTTCAGCGAAATCCCGACGCCCTCAAGGGCATTTACGTGCGTTCGCCAAATGGCACTGAGGTTCCGCTCGCTGCCTTTTCGCATTACGAATCGAAAACCACCCCTCTCACCGTCAATCACCAGGGACAATATCCCGCCGTGACCTTATCGTTCAATCTTGCCCCGGGAGTAGCCCTCGGACAGGCGGTAACAGCTGTGAACGCACTGAAAAATCAGCTCGGTTTGCCGGGATCGATCTTGGCTACCTTTCAGGGCACGGCGCAAGCATTCCAAGCTTCGCTCGCGAACGAACCTATTCTTATCGTCACTGCCCTTTTCGCCGTCTATATCGTCCTTGGGATGCTGTACGAGAGTTACATTCATCCGATCACAATCCTTTCCACTCTGCCGTCGGCCGGCGTTGGCGCCATTCTCGCAATATTGATCGCGGGCATGGATCTCAACGTAATGTCGATCATCGGCATCATCCTTTTGATTGGCATCGTCAAGAAAAACGCGATTATGATGATTGACTTCGCGTTGGACTTGGAACGCAAGGAAGGAAAAGCGCCTCGCGACGCGATCTACGAAGCATGCTTGCTGCGCTTTCGGCCCATTATGATGACAACCATGGCCGCTCTTCTTGGTGGCCTGCCGCTCGCTCTCGGCACCGGCACGGGATCCGAGTTGCGCCGGCCGCTCGGCATCAGCATTGTTGGTGGGCTGTTGGTCAGTCAGATGTTGACGCTGTTTACCACACCCGTTGTTTATCTCTACATGGATCGGCTTCGGACAATGGGCAGAAAGCAAAGCCACGTTCGCGTGCCACTACCGCGAGATCTGGGCCCGTCGTCGCTGCCCCATCCCCGCGGGTGAGTGGCTCTTTATTTAACCTACAAGATTCGGTGATATTTGCTGAGAGGAGGGCCTCGCGGCCTCTAAGAAGCAAGACTAACGTAACTCAGCGTGCCGCGGGTGAATCGAAGTGGAAGAGAATGCGATCAGCCCGTCGGATGCGGTAGAATAAGGCTATCCGCACGCAGAGCGTTATGGTCGCGTAGCCTGATATCCAGTTGATTACTGCGGCGGAAGCACCGCTTTCATTTTCTCGACGCTATCTTCGGTCGCGCTCGTTCTGAGGAACTGTCGTGAGACTCAGCCTCCGCCTAATTCTTTCGCTCGTGATCGGGATCACCCTCGTCACATTTTTTATTTCCCGTAACGAAGTCATATCGCAGAAGCGAGGATTGCGCGCCGATCTCGAACGAAGGGCTCAAATTTTGGCGGAGAGCCTCGGGGAAATTGTTGAGCCGGCCCTTGAGCGAAGTTCGCATGAGCAGCTCCGGCACATTGTCGAACGCTTCGGCAACCGCCAGCGCCTCGCTGGCGTGGTTGTCTACGATCCCAAGGGAGAGGTGATCGCTGAAAGTTCGAGTCTCGCCTCGCGGTTTACGCCGCCTCCTGTGCCGCTGGACCAAGTCGAAAACTCGGACGACGGCGTAAGCGAGTTCCTCAAGCTGGGCGGCACCGCGATTCACGCCTATTACTTGCCGTTGCACACGGGCACAAAGGTCTCCGGCGTATTGGCTATTTTTCATGATGCGGACTACATCGAAGCGCAAAGCAAGAGCATCTGGCGTGAAACCATCTGGCACGTTATTGCTCAAGTGCTGCTGATCGTATGTCTCACCGTATTGATTATTCGCTGGACGGTTGTGCTGCCCATTTCTCGCATGGCGCAGTGGATGAAAGATCTGCGAGGGGGGCAGGTCACTCCACGGCCTGAGTTGCCCAAGGAAGACTTCCTGGCTCCGTTTTCGCGGGAAGTGGTCAACTTCGCCCGCAGTTTGGCGGAAGCCAGAGCCGCCGCCGCTGAGGAGGCCCGTCTTCGCGAAACGGGTCAGTCTCTTTGGACCCCTGAACGATTGCGCGTAAGCCTGCAGCGTAAGCTGAAGGGGGCGTTGTTTGTCGTTTCCAATCGCGAGCCCTACATTCACATCCACCGCGGGAAAGGTATCGAAACATCGGTTCCGGCGAGCGGTGTCGTTACGGCTCTTGAGCCCGTCTTACGGGCTTGCGACGGCACTTGGATCGCCCACGGCTCGGGCGATGCGGATCGCGAAATGGTCGATGAGCACGATCGGCTCCGCGTTCCTCCGGATAAGCCCGAATACACGCTCAGACGTGTCTGGCTTAGCCCCGAGGAAGAAGCAGGCTACTACTACGGCTTTTCGAACGAAGGACTCTGGCCCCTATGCCATATCGCCCACACTCGCCCCACTTTTCGCATGTCGGATTGGCAGAGCTATCAGCAGGCTAATGAGAAGTTTGCTGCCGCCGTCCTCGATGAACTGCAAAACTCGCAGCATCCCCTTTTGCTCGTGCAGGACTATCATTTCGCGCTTTTGCCTCGGATGGTCAAGAAGGCTCGCCCTGACGCTCGCATCGCGATCTTTTGGCATATCCCTTGGCCCAATCCTGAAGCCTTCGGCATCTGCCCCTGGCAGCGCGAACTCCTCGATGGTTTGCTCGGAGCCGACTTGATCGGCTTCCATACCCAGGCCCACTGCAACAATTTTCTCGAGACCGTCGACGCGGTTCTGGAATCCAGAATCGAATGGGAGCGCTTTGCCGTGAAGCGTCGCGACCACTTGACCTTTGTGCAACCGTTTCCGATCAGCGTGGATTTCCGTGAGGCCCAGCGCGAGCCCGAGTCAACCGACGGCTCGCCGTACGATCTGCGCGCCTCTCTCCTTAAGAATCTCGGCGTCCAGGCCAGTTTTCTCGGTATTGGAGTAGATCGCATCGACTACACCAAAGGAATTATCGAACGATTCCGCGGAATCGAAACCTTTCTGGAGAAGTGGCCCTCTTATCGAGGCAGTTTCACGTTTGTTCAAATCGGCGCTCCTAGCCGAACGACGATCCCGCGCTATCACGACCTCTTAATCGAGGTCGAAGCTGAAGCCGCCCGCATCAACGCCAAATATGCAACCGGAAGTTGGAAGCCCATCGTACTTTTGAACCGGCATCACAGTCACAGCGAGATTTTGCCGTATTACCGCGCGGCGGATCTTTGTATGGTCACTTCGCTTCATGACGGAATGAACCTTGTGGCCAAGGAATTCGTTGCCTCGCGCGTGGATGGTGAAGGTGCTCTCATCCTAAGTCAGTTTACGGGCGCCACTCGCGAACTCCGGGATGCGATTATCGTGAATCCTTACGATACGGAACAGCTTGCGAACGCGATCCGCGAAGCGCTTGAAATGAAGGCCGAGGAACGCCAGAGTCGCATGCGCCACATGCGCCAAATGGTAAGAGAGCACAACGTGTATCGCTGGGCCGGAAATCTCCTTACGGAACTTTCCGAGATCAGAGTCGACGAAAATGAATTGGCTGTAAAGCAATCATAACCATTCGGGCCCTAGGATTTGGTCGACCACAAAACTTCCGAAAAGCGGCGCCAGCGGCCCTCCGGTGGGCCAAAATACGTATTTAGAAACATCCATCGAATCCTGGCCCGGCTGCGCGAAGCGCAAAAAATCGCGTTTCTGCTCGATTTTGACGGCACTCTCGTTCCGCTCAGGCGTCATCCTTCCGAGGTCCGCGTTCCGGCGCAAGTCAAGGAAGTGCTCGGTCGCCTTGCGGGTAATCCAAGCTTGTTCGTAGCCATTGTCAGCGGACGCAGAGTACGTCACCTCAAGGTATTGCTGAATGTGAAAGGATTGCATTATGTCGGGCTGCACGGCGCCGAATCGGCCCGGGGAAACGCGCGAATCGCGCGCGCCACCATCGCTGCTCTTCGTGCTGCCAAGCGGGCCGCCGCCCGAAATCTGCTGCCCTGGCCCGGCATTTGGGTTGAAGATAAGGGCCTCGCCTTTTCTGTTCATTATCGCCAAGCCAAACCGGCAGCGAGGAATGCCGCATCCGTCGTCCTGGCCAAGCTGCTTGAGCGGTCCGGTGATGCGCTTCACGTACTGGATGGGAGCCGTGTCTGGGAAGTGCTTCCGAAGGAAGTTGAAGGAAAGTCGTCCGCGGTTCTGGGAATTCTGAAAGGTCTTCCGCCAGGTACGCCCGCAATTTACATCGGCGATGACGGGACGGACGAACTTGCTTTCAAGGCTCTAGCTGGCCAAATCACCGTTCGAGTTGGTCACGATCGCCCCACGCACGCACGCTATTACCTGCGCACTCCCTCTGAGGTCGTCCGCTTTCTCGCGCGCTTGGAAACCGAGCTGCGAGAATAACGCCGCCCCGTGCTTTGAGTGCCAGTTTGTAGCGGCGGGTCGCTGAGCTTTTTCGACCCGGCAGCCTTTACTTTGCTTGCTCGTGTCGGCGGTCGCACAGCGCGCCTATGGTACAATTTTTGAGTTGTATCGCCGTTCCAGGCAGTCTCTTCAAACGGATGCGCCCGTAGCTCAGCTGGATAGAGCGTCTGGCTACGAACCAGAAGGTCGGGAGTTCGACTCTCTCCGGGCGCGCCACTCTAATCTCTGCCCCATATTGGATTTACGCTGCTCTTTCCCACTCCCGGCGGTTACAAATCGTCGTGCCGAGGAGATGTAGCCACCAGGGACGCCAAAGGCGAAGTAATACGTGTTGTACAAGTCATTCGGCCGAACAAGGATGGGTCCACACCCGCCCGAGAGAAGAGAGCAGCTGAGGATATCAAGAAAGCCACGGGCGTGGACCCGACACTTGTGCCGGTTAGGCCACTAAACCAGGGCGCTGCCACAAATGGCGGAGGCTCACAGGAACCTCAGACTTATAATGTGCCCCAAGGGTAACAGCTTATGCTCTTCGGGGGATCTGGAGCTATAGCGTTCGTTAACGGACAGTTTCAGTTTATAGTGCCAGAGCAGCAGGAGCCTTGAGCGTGGGACGGCAAATACACTTCCACATGCTGCCGGAAGACCAGAATGCATTCCTGCGCATGGTCAGCCAAGCTGGCCACGTGGTTCTCCTCGCTGGCGACGGTCCCAAGACTGAGGATGTCCGTCCGGTGCCATTGAGCGAGATCGCACCGGATCACTGCCAAGTGCTCTACCTTTGGAATCGCGAGCTACTCCCTAATTTGAAGGAAGAGTGGATGGTGAAGGCACCCCGTTTCCATAACATCGGTCATACGCCTTTACCGCTATTGGAGTTCTCCCCCTCTTTCAAAAGTGAGTGGGAGGGCAAACCTTCCAGTCCAACAAGAAGGATCGCCGCTCTGGCACGCACAACCCGACCGAATCACGGTAGTAAATTTATACAGAGATCGCCGGCAGAAAACGCTTACAACGCGGTTCGTTCCTGTCCCAGCCTGTCTAGGCCACGGCCGGAAGGCACTCAGCTAATCGCGTCGCAAAGTGATGGGTAGAGGCCCTCCGGGGTTGGACAATTGCTCGGCCTCGTCTCGGAGGGCTCTCACGTTGGCGATGTTCGAGCTGTCCGGCTCAAGCTCGCGTCAACCTGGGCGCAACATTCCTGTAACAATAATTGCGACGCAGGAAATCTAGAAATGGGCGAAGAATCGACCTCCCGAAGCGCTTCGGGCGCCGTGAGGAACCGCCACGAGTCCTCTTGTCCCTTTTTGAAACAGATCGCCTCGGACGGATGGTGCGGTGCAAGACACGACATCCGCCTCAAAGTTCCTCAAAACCACGCATTAAGGAATGAACCGTTCGGACGATATCTTCAACATGCTCTTAGATTCCACGCTTGGTGGGTTGACGCCCGCCGGCGTGACCGCAAAGATTCTTGAGTTTCCGAGAAAGTCAATCATCTTCGCGCAGGGCGTGCCCGCCAAGACGGTCATCTACATTCAACAGGGAGGCGTGAAACTATCCGTGGTCAACGAAATCGGCAAGGAAGCTGTCGTGGCGATGCTCGGACCTGGCGACTTTTTCGGCGAGGGCTGCCTCGCAGGACAGCCCATTCGAATTGGCATGGCTTCGGCAATTACACAGACCACGGTGCTCGTGATCGAAAAGGACGAAATGATCCGCCTTCTCCACGCCGACCGCGAATTCTCGGATCGCTTTATTTCTTATGTACTTGCGAGAAACGGCCGAATCGAGGCGGACTTGGTCGATCAGCTTCTTAGTTCCACCGAGAAGCGCCTGGCCCGAGCCCTCCTCCTTCTCGCCCGCTACCAGAAAGAGGGCACTCAAGTTATTCCCAGGGTATCGCAAGAGACCCTGGCGGAAACGATCGGGACCACGCGCTCCCGGGTGAATATCTTTATGAATAAATTCAAAAGAATGGGCTTCATCAGGTTTAACGGCGGTCTTCAGATCGATAGCTCCCTTTTAAGTACCGTTTTGCACGAATAATCGAGCCAGGACCCCTTCGGCGTGTCACTAAATGTATCTAGTTTGGCGCAAACAGCGCTCCACACTCGCAACATTTACGGTGAATAGGGGGACCGGGTATCAGGGCCGTTCAGGGGCGCGGGCCTGTGCCTACGAGACTTAGCGCCTCTCGCTTGTACCCGGTTTGTTTCAAGCTAGACATGTTTATTGTTCCAAGCATTCAGATATCGATTTTCCCCGATCCGCACACAAAATCGGAGGCCAACGGCGATGCGTCTGCGGGTCTCGCTAGCGTCCCGCGGGCATTTCTTCGATCTGAGTGGGCGGAAGCGGATGCGCTCATGCTCGGGCTTCCTCCTTACGCGCGTTCCGATCCGCGCGGATCGCGTGCGAATACGGACTTGCACCGATTCGCACATACCTACTCGCCAGGATGGAGATCCAGGCCAAGATACCCGCAGCGCCGCCGGCCATCAGGATCTGACTCGGCTTCCATCCTATCGAGAGCAGCATCCCCGCGACGAGTGGGCCTGCAATCGAGCCTACGCGGCCGACTCCCAGCGCCCAGCCGACGCCGGTTGACCGAATCGATGTCGGATAGAAACTAGCGGCCAGCGCGTTCAGTCCGCTTTGCGCTCCGGTAATCAAGAATCCGAGCGCAAACGCGACTACAGACACCATCGATAGCGAGCCCGTAATCAGCGCCAGGGCGCCCATGAACAGCCCCGATAAGCCAAATTCGAAAAGCAGCGTCATGTAGGAGCCGCAGCCGCTCATCAGCGGACCTTCCGCAAGGCACCCCACGATTCCGCCAAAGCTTAGAAACGTGGTCGCCGTCACTCCAGCGGAAATCGACAAGCCAGCCTCCGTCAGTAGCGCCGGCAACCAACTACGCAGCAAATAAAGCAGCAGCAAATTCATGAAGTTCGGTATCCAAAGCAGAATCGTCGCGATGGCGCGACCTTCGGTAAACAGATATTTTAC
>DASYZC010000185.1:0-2985 GCA_035949735.1 Candidatus Acidiferrales bacterium
CGCACCGTGCGGCCGGTATAGAGAACGTCGTCCACGAGCAAGAGATCGCGATCGTCGACCGGGAAGGGGATCTCGCTCGACTGCACTACGGGCTGCGGGGCGACCGTGGAGAGATCGTCGCGGTAAAGCGTGATGTCCAGCGTTCCCACGGGAATTTCGGCTTTGGAGGAGGCGCGAATCGATTTTGCGAGGCGTTCAGCGAGCGGAATGCCGCGGCGGCGAACGCCGATCAACGCGAGGTCCTTGGCACCGCCGGTATTCTCGACGATTTCATGCGCCAAACGTTCGAGCGTGCGGCGAATCTCATCCGCAGACATGAGTTGGCGCTTCTCGACGATGCGCATAGGGCGCCCTATCGTAACACACAGGCGGAAACCACGAGAGCCGACACAATGCAGACCACGGAGTGAAAGTGGCATGGATCGGGTTTGCGTGGTAGACTCTTTCGCGGTGAGCCTGCCTGCAAGCGTCCGGCGGCCCACGGACGTTGACCTCAGCGTCCGTATCGGATCCCTCTTTCTTTCCAACCCTGTAATCGCCGCCAGCGGCACTTTTGGCTACGGAGTTGAGTTTGCCCATCTGGTCGATCTGAATTCCCTCGGCGGAATCGTGGTGAAGGGAGTGTCCGCGCAGCCCTTGGCGGGAGCGCCTGCGCCGAGACTTTGCGAGACAGCAGGCGGAATGCTCAATGCCGTCGGGTTGCAGAACATTGGCGTCCGCGCCTTCGTTGCCGAAAAGCTGCCCGAGCTTCGCAAATATCGCACGGCGGTGATAGCGAACGTTTTCGGACACACGGCTGCCGAATACGTCGAAGTGATTCGCGTGCTGGAGGACGCGGACGGTCTTGCCGCTTATGAGCTAAATATTTCCTGCCCAAACGTGGAACACGGCGGAGCGGAGTTTGGCTTGAATCCAGCTTCGACTACAGAAGTCATAACCGCCGCACGGCAGGCGGCGAAGCGGCCACTATGGGTGAAGCTAGCCCCCAACGCTGACGTTAAGGCAATAGCGCAGGCGGCTGAAGCGGCAGGGGCGGATGCGCTTACCGTCGCCAACACATACCCAGCTATGAGCATCGATCCCCTGTCCGGAAGGTCAAGATTGGGTCGTCGGACAGGGGGGCTGTCGGGTCCAGCGATAAAGCCGCTGACGCTGAGGCTGGTCTACGAAGCTAGCCGGGCGGTAAAGCTGCCTGTGATTGGTCTAGGGGGTATACAAACGGCCGCTGACGCTGTGGAGTACATGATAGCCGGAGCCACTGCAATTCAGGTGGGAACGGCTCACTTCGCCGATCCAAAGACGTCGGAAAGCGTGGTGGAGGGTTTACGGCACCACTGTAAGGAGTTAAGTCTATATGCAATCAATGATTTACGGAGGACGCTCGAGTAAAATTGTCGCTAGATTCAAGGAAGATATGTATTGAGGCACCGGTCGGGTTAATGTAGAATAGTCATTGATTTATAAAGAGTTACAAAACTATGAGACCAAAACGAACAGTAATCCGGCAAACGGTCTTGACCGTAGTTGCAGCGCTCGTTTTTGTCCCAGCGATGAAGGCGCCTGCTCGTTCAGCGAATGCGGAAACTATGTCAGCGGGCAACTACGCCGCGATGAACCCCGCCCTGGCAAACCCCAATCCTCGATTACAGCCAAAGCCGCTGAAGACATGGGTGTGCCTGTCCAGTTGGTACGGGGGGGACTTCGACGGACAGGTGACGGCGAATGGCGAAATCTATGATATGTATGCCCAGACGGCGGCCCACCCTAGCCTTCCGCTAGGATCCGTGGTAAGAGTAGAGAATCTGCGCACGCACAAGAGCGCCATTGTGAGAATTAATGACCGGGGCCCATACGTACCGGGCCGCTCTTTGGACGTCTCGTATCAGGTAGCGCGGGAGCTGGGATTCGCTCACCGCGGGGTCGCCCGTGTGAGAATAGAGTTGTTAAAGGTGCCACCATCGAAGACACTGCACGAAGGCAACTGATTGTCGCGCTGGACTTTCCCCGTCTTTCTGAAGCTATTCAACTTATTCGCAAATTAAAAGGCCGCATTGGCTTGGCCAAGGTCGGCAGCCAGCTCTTCACCGCCGAAGGCCCGGAGGCTGTGAAACGCGTCGCGCGGCTGGTCCCCGGCATATTCCTCGATCTGAAGTTCTGCGACATTCCGAATACGGTGGCGGGAGCAGTCGCCGCAGCCGCCCAACTGCCCAAGGTGCGCATGCTGACACTTCACACAACCGGCGGTCTGGAGATGATGCATGCGGCCAAAGACGCACTGAAGGGAGCCAAGAACGCGCCTACCCTACTGGGAGTAACCGTTCTGACCAGCTTGGATGACGCAGCTTTAGCACGTATAGGAGTTGCAGGCCCTGTTGAAAGCCGAGTTGTGGCCTTGGCGCTTCTCGCCCAAGAAGCCGGCATGGACGGGATCGTTGCGTCAGCGCGCGAGGTAGCAACGGTTCGCATGGCAGTCGGGCCGAAGATGCGAATCGTCGTGCCGGGGGTACGTCCCGCAATGCCCGGCGGAAAAGGTAACGCAGATGACCAGGCACGGGTCGCCACGCCAGGGAGCGCGATCCGTTCTGGCGCTGATTATCTGGTCGTCGGACGGCCAATTACCGGAGCCACTAATCCGGCGAAGGCTGCCGACGCAATTCTTCTCGAAATGAAAGCCGCGAGAAAATCCCGCTCCTAACAATATTCTCCGTCGTTTTGGTTTCTTGAGCCTCGTATAGATTTCGCCAGTTTGACCAACCGCAGCGGGTCGGCTAGCCTACATCTGCGCGAAGTGTATCCGTGCGCGCCCAAGTTATGGCTAAACACGTCATCGTTGGAACCGCTGGACACATCGACCACGGGAAATCCGCGCTTGTCGAGGCGCTGACAGGAACGCATCCGGACCGCTTGGAGGAAGAGAAGCGGCGCGGAATCACCATTGACCTGGGATTTGCGTTTCTCGATTTCGCCGATGTGCGCCTGGGATTT
>DASYZC010000186.1:0-4417 GCA_035949735.1 Candidatus Acidiferrales bacterium
GATTCCCACTTTCCCACAGCCACCACGGCGGACATCACTTCCCCAACCTTTGAACCAAGCAAACTTCCATCTCCCTGCGTCGCTTCTCGCTCAAACACTTTAACCTCGCTAGGGGGATACGATGTGACCAGGCTCTTCCACGATTGTTGTGCGATTTGCCTGCCCGGAGGCCCTAGGGTAAACTGCCTGCCCTGTGTCGGACCCCTCCTCCATCGTCGGTCGCAGCGTTTCCCACTATAGCGTCCTTGAAAAACTCGGTGGCGGCGGTATGGGTGTGGTCTTCAAAGCCAGGGACGTGCGGCTTGGCCGCAATGTCGCCCTCAAGTTTCTCCCCGACGATATTTCCCAGGATTCTCAGGCAGTTGAGCGATTCCGCCGCGAAGCGCGCGCCGCATCTCTGCTGAATCATCCGAACATCTGCACGATTTATGACATTGGAGAGTTCGAAGGTCGCCCGTTCATCGCCATGGAGCTACTCGAGGGTCAGACTCTCAAGCATCGCATTGCCGGCAAGCCCATCGAATTATCGGACCTCTTGGAGAACGCCCTTCAGATCGTCAGCGGACTGGACGCGGCGCACTCGAAGGGAATCGTCCACCGCGATATCAAGCCCGCGAATATCTTCCTCGTCGAGCGTGGCCAGGCGAAAATCCTGGATTTTGGGCTGGCCAAGCTGACGTCCGTGGTCCGCCCCGCCCCGGAATCGGTGGCTGCCACGTCCATGCGGACGCAGACGCATATGCTGACCGACGACCAACTTACTAGCCCCGGCAGCTCTATGGGAACGGTCGCCTACATGTCGCCCGAACAGGCGCGGGGCGAAGAACTCGACCCGCGCTCGGATTTGTTTTCTCTTGGTGTTGTCCTCTACGAGATGGCGACTGGGCAGGTTCCGTTCTCCGGCGCGACTTCGGCAGTCATTTTCGATGGAATCCTGCGTTGCGCTCCCACGCCCGCGAAAGAACTGAACCCGCGCCTCCCCCTGGCGATGGACAACATTCTCGCAAAGGCGCTGGAGAAGGACCCGGATTTGCGTTACCAGACCGCGGCCGAGCTCCGCGCCGATCTGAAGCGCCTCAAGCGAGATATGGATTCGACGCGCCGACCTCAAGCGGACAAGGCTGAAGCGTCGCCTGCCCCTTCCGCTGGCGCTGCCGCTGAAAAGAAGTCGGTCGCCGTCCTTTACTTCGAGAATCTGAGTGGAGTGGAGGAAGATAAGTATTTCCGCGATGGAATGACGGAAGACATCACCACCGAGCTGCTTAAAATCAAAGGCTTGCGCGTCTTTCCTCGCGCAACTGTGCTTACCTTCCGCGATAAGCCGGTTACTGCGCCTGAGGTTGGCCGGCAATTGAACGCCGGCTTCGTGCTCAGCGGCAGCCTGCGCCGCGCGGGCAACCGCCTGCGGATCACTGCGCAACTCGTCGATACCCGCACCGATTTCCCGGTTTGGTCGGAACGCTACGACCGCGAACTCAAGGACGTCTTCGAAGTCCAGGACGAAATCGCGCAGAAGATCGCTCAGTCCTTGCGCGTCTCTCTCTCGCCACAGGAACAAAGGGCCATTGCCCAGAAGCCCACGGAGAACGCTCAGGCTTACGACTGCTATCTCCGCGGCCGCAGCTATATGAGGCGTGTCACGCGGACCGACTTGCAGTTTGCTCTGCAACTCTACGAGCAGGCCGTCGCCCTCGATCCTCGCTTCGCTCTCGCGCACGCTGGGATTGCCTATGTGTGTGGAATCTTCTATGAATGGCATGAACGCGATGACCGCTGGACCCAGAAGGGATTGGCGGCCTGCGAACAGTCTCTATCGATTGAGCCGAAGCTTCCCGAAGCGTTGACGGCGCGTGCCCGCATTTTTTGGGCCCAGAAAAACTACGACGAAGCCATTCGCTACTCTCTGCAGGCAATCGAATACAAGCCGGATTGCGAGGGGGCTTACTGGATGTTGGGCCAAGCCTACTTTGCCTCGGACCGCCTGCAGGAGGCCGCCGCGATCGCCGAGCGAGCTGTTGAAATCAGTGGTGACGACTACAACGTCTACATTCCTTTTTCGGTTGCGCTGGAACGATTGGGAAAAGTGGAGCTTGCCGCCAGCCTTCAACAGCAACTTGTCCGCGCCTTGGAGCGGCAGTTGGAGCTCGTTCCCGAAGATGTTCGGGCCAGAGTCTTGCTCGCCGTGCGGCACGCCGCGCAGGGGAAAAAGTCGGACGCCATTCGCGAGCTCGAAATCGCAGTCACTCTGCGGCCCAAGGATGCCAACATTCTCTATAATGCCTCCTGCGTTTACGGGCAACTTCAAATGAAAGCCGAGGCCTTGGATCTGCTCAAGAAGGCCAAGGATGTCGGCTTTCCAAGTTTTGACTGGGCGGCTCGCGATCCCGATCTCAACTGCCTGCACGACGATCCCGAATTCCAGCAGATCCTCCAGCAAGTTAGGCAGAAGGGTTAGTCCCTCTATCCGTGGCGCAGGCACTCAACCAGCAAACCGGGTGGAAGCGCGGGCCTTCAGGCCCCGCGAAAATTGAGGCTGGGAGAAGGGCTTTAGCCCCGGCCAGCTGAGACTGCCGCTACCGCGTTTTGCTTGTAACCGCGCCGCCGTAACGCATACAATCCGCGGGACGCTCGCCACGTCACGGGAGAACTGAATGAGCCACCGGATTGCCGCGAAAATTACCGCCGTAGCCGGTTACGTTCCGCCGCGCGTCGTCACCAACGCCGATCTGGAAAAAATTGTCGACACCACCGACGAATGGATTCGCACCCGCACCGGCATCCGCGAACGCCACTATGCCGAGCCTGGTGTGGCCTCCTCGCATCTCGGGACGGAGGCCGCAAAGAAGCTCCTGGCGGCGAAAGGCCTGGCTCCGGAAGAAATAGACATGATCGTGGTTGCCACCGTGACGCCCGACATGCTTTTCCCGGCTACCGCGTGTCTGATCCAAAACCGCCTGGGAGCCACCAAAGCTTGGGGTTTCGACCTTTCCGCCGCATGTTCCGGCTTCGCTTACGCCCTCACGGTGGGCGCGCAGTTCGTTGGCGCGGGATCGCATAAGAAAGTTCTCGTCATCGGCGCCGATGTGATGACCTCCATCCTGGATTTCAAGGACCGCGCCACCTGCGTCCTTTTCGGTGATGGCGCCGGCGCCGTTCTTTTGGAACCCGCGGCAAATGATGCGGAAGGCATCATCGATTTCTCGCATGACATTGATGGTTCCGGCGGCGGCAATCTCTACATGCCCGCCGGAGGCTCGCTGCATCCGCCATCGTGCGAAACCGTCGAAAAGCGCATGCACTACGTTCACCAGGAAGGCCAGCAGGTTTTCAAATATGCGGTCAAGCGTCAGGCCGAGCTCGCCTGCCAGATGCTCGAACGCAACGGTATTTCCAGCCGCGACCTCGCCCTCGTCGTGCCCCACCAGGCCAACCTGCGGATCATCCGCGCCATGCAAGAGCGCCTCGGCGTGGATGATTCGAAAGTCCTCGTCAATATCGACCGCTACGGAAATACCACCGCTGCCACAATTCCGCTGGGTTTAGTTGACGCTGTCGAACAGAAGCGCCTGCGCAAGGGCGACCTCGTTCTGCTCGTCGCCGTCGGCGCCGGTTACACCGCCGGCTCCCTCCTCATGCGCTGGTCCTACTAACCACCCGTGGGCGAGCAGTTTGTCCGTCGTCATTCTGAGCGGAGCGCGCCGGTTTTTCTCTTTTACATTCGTCCTGATTTTGGGGGACGAATGGCCGGCGCGCGCAGTCGAAGAACCTCTCTTCGATGTGGGTGAAGCGGAACCTTGCTACCTCCTGCTTGTTTTGACTGCCTCGTTTTTCGGTCCCTCATCACCGGCCATTTACCGTCGACTGTCATTCCGGAGTGTCCCGCGCTTCCAGTTGTCATCCCGAACCAAGCCGCGTTTCTTGCGGATTGAGTGAGGGATCTGCTTGTATGTCTTCGCGCGAAGTGCCGGGACACAGGACAGGGCTCCCAGGTCGAGGCTAGTCGAGCCTGGGAGATGGGTCGAAGAATCCCTCTTCGCTTTAGAGTCGCTCGTGAGGCCGTAGTTCGGTGGAAGCGCGGGCCTTTCAGGCCCGCGAAAAGCGTGCCAATTCAAATCATGGCTTTAGCCATGGTGGCCTCAGACCGACCCGGCGGCAGCCCGTTTCCCGCGCGCCGAAAATGAAGTCAGCTGCTCGGTTGGTGTGCGGGATTGCCGGCAACTACGGTATCCGCTTTCAGAACCTCACGCACCTTGTGCGCAAGATTCCGAAGATCGAAGGGCTTTTGCAATAAGACTTGGCCCTGCCGCAAGACCTGCTGGTGTCCCCCCGCAAATTCGGAATAGCCAGACATAAAAAGAATCCTCATATTCGGGTAGAGCGCGCCAATTTCCTCGGCCATCTCGGTCCCGCTCATCCC
>DASYZC010000187.1:0-8416 GCA_035949735.1 Candidatus Acidiferrales bacterium
CGAGCGGCGATTCCCTCCGAAAGCATTCCGACGATTTCATCGAAATCTTTTCGAGCCAGCTCGCGGTAGGGATACGCCCGGCGGACCATTGCGAATAAATCATCCTCGCTCCAGTCCTCAGCCGCGCACGCCGCAACAATCTGCTGCGCCAGAATATCCATCGGCGATTCCGGAATGAGAATGCGATCCAATTCTCCCCGGCGGATAGAACGCACCAAGGCGGCGCACTCGATCAGCTCGTCGCGCGTGGTAGCGAAGAATCGGCATTTTGGCACCGCGCCTCGCCAATGGCCCGCCCGGCCCGCGCGTTGCAATGCCACGGCGATCGATCGAGGCGAACCAATCTGGCAAACCAGGTCCACCGTGCCAATATCGATTCCAAGTTCCAGCGAAGCTGTCGCTACCAACAACCGTATTTCGCCGCCCTTCAGCTTCCCTTCAACCGCCAGCCGTCTTTGGCGAGAGAGGCTGCCATGATGCGAAGCGACCGCGTCTCCACCCATCAGTCCGGCAAGGTGATGCGCAACGCGTTCCGCGAGCCGTCTGGTATTCACAAACACAAGCGTGGAGCGATGCTGCTGCGCCAAGTCCGCAATGCGCTTGTAAATTTCCTCCCACATTTCATTCGAAGCGACCGGTCCCAGTTCGCTAGCCGGCACTTCCACGGCGAGGTCCAAACCGCCCCGTCGCTCCACTTCCACAATGTGCGGCCGGGCTCGGCCGGTTCCGGCCATAAAGTCGGCGATCGTCTCGATCGGCTTTTGTGTCGCGGAAAGCCCGATTCGCCTCAGGCGCCTGCCGCTCAGCGCATCGAGCCTCTCCAAAGACAACGCGAGATGCGCTCCTCGCTTATCGCGCGCCACCGCATGAATCTCGTCCACAATCACCGTTTTTACATTCGCCAAAGTTTCACGGCTCTTCGAAGCAGTCAGCAGGATGTATAGCGATTCGGGCGTGGTCACCAGGATGTGCGGTGGCCGCTTCAGCATCGCCCTGCGTTCATGCATCAGCGTGTCGCCCGTGCGCACCGCGGAACGAATTTCCGGCATTAGGAATCCGCGCTGGCGGGCCAGTTCAAGTATTTCGCCAAGCGGCTCTTCGAGATTTTTGTGGATATCGTTGCCGAGAGCTTTCAGCGGAGAAACGTAGAGCACCTCGGTGCGGTCATCAAGCTCGCCGGCCACGGCCTTGCGCACCAGGCGGTCGATGCAAGCCAAAAACGCCGCGAGCGTTTTCCCGGAACCGGTCGGTGCGCAGATAAGTGTGTCTGTGTCCGCGAGGATATGAGGCCAGCCTTGCTCTTGCGGCTCCGTGGGCGTGCCGAATTTCCCTGCAAACCATTCCCGGACGAGCGGGTGCGCCCATGCTAGGTTCGCGCTATCGGATGCTTGCAAAATCGAAAGGCCCATGGACATCAATGATAGCTAATTCGGAAGACACTCGGCCTCATTCTGGCGAGCTGCGAGACGCCGGCGTCAGTTGACTAACAGCTGCATCTGGCGCGCCGCCAGAAGAAACGCACCCACGCCAAAGTCATACGTCATGGTCGCTGTAGTTGGGCCTGGAGCGCCACCACTCGTTGCCTGTACATAGCCCAGCAGTCCTGAAGGTTGAATTGCCGTGTTCGCGAGGAAGTTCCAGGCCTTCTCGACTACCGGCAAATAGGTGTTCTGATCCAGCATACCGTTTTTCAGGCCCCACGCAAGTCCATAGAGAAAGAAGGACGTGCCACTGCTCTCGGGCCCGGCATATTCCGTCCCGGTAAGGTCAGTGTTCCAATAGCCACTGGGCTGCTGGCTCGCGGCCAGTGCTTGCGCCATGGTAGTGAAGGTGCTCAGGTATTCAGCGTAGTGCGGATCCGACTTCGGAAGTACGGACAGCACTTTCGCATGGGCTGCAAAAACCCAACCGTTGCCGCGCGACCAGTGAACGGAGGAATTTCTGTACGAACTATTTTCCCACCAGAGCCCGGTCGCCGAATCATAGAGCGGCACCGAGTACTTTGCGTAACTGTAGAGCGCGTACATCTTGGCGTAATAGCTTGTGTCGTTGTAGATGGAACCGAGTTCAGCGAAGTCAGGCATGGACATGTTGATCGCATCAATCCACGTCCACTCGGTGTCGACGGTACTGTTGACCATTCCACTGATGCTATCCGTAATGCCGGTTAAATCTGATGAGTTGTTACTCAGCTGGTACAAACGAATATAGGGCTGTCCAGCCGCCTGGTAATCGGGCTGAGTGGCCGTATTTCCGCCGGCGCCTTCCCCGCAAGCCGCGCTGCAAAGGCTATAGCTGTTGTTCGCTGCCCAGGTCTGCGCAAACGTTAGATAATTGGCCTGTCCGGTGGCGTCGTAAGCCGCCAGATCGCCCATGAAGTAAGTCGCCTGATCCCAATTGGCATTCCCAGCTGTTTCGCCGGCTATCAAGATCGCATTGTTTTTAGGAATCCAATAATTGTTCACATTTTCGATCGCCGCCACGACCTGCGCTTCAGTTGGCAACTGAAGGGGCAGCACGGTGAAGTTCACGCCGTTGCTGGCCACTCCCGAGACCGTTACCACCACATTGCCCGTTGTTGCTCCCGAGGGAACCGGTGCTACGATGCTCGTCGCGCTCCAACTCGTCGGTGTCGCAGTGGTCCCATTGAATTTCACAGTGCTGCTGCCTTGGCCCGATCCGAAGTTCATTCCCATTATCGTCACCGGCGTTCCCACCGCCCCGGAAGTCGGCGAAAGAGGAGGCGTGATGCTGGGTGACCCACCTCCTCCGCCACCATTCTGTGACCCAACGCTATAGAAAGTGGATGGGCTACTTTGGTTCTTGTACTCGGTGGCGATCCAATCGGCCGACCGGGCCAGATTGGAGATGCGGACTTCGTCGATGCTGCCGTTGAAGTACTCTCCGTGCAGTTCGGTGTCAGCTCCAATAACAACATCCCTGGTCGTTGAGTTGATATTCCCCGTCTGCGTCTTTGTGCTGCTTAAGATCCCATTGAGATAGAGCTTTAAATTTGAGCCGTTGTACGTGCCGGCCAGGTGCGCCCAGGAACCCATCGGCAATGTGGTTGATGCAGCGCGGAGACTGCTTCCACTAGACGTAACCATCGACACCGCAGTGCTGTGTGAACTTCGGTATAAGCCGTAAGCGACGTAGGGACTCGCATTGCCGGGTATTTCTTTCACGACGATGCGCTCATACGAACTGGGATTGGACTCTGAGGTGTTAACCCAAGCTTCCACCGTCAGATTGCTGCCTGTTATATGCAGGCTTGAACCATTTCCAACATCTATGTATTGACTCGAACCACTTAAGTGCGCTGCCCCGTCGATTTGTCCCGCCGTGGCCGTCGCGCCCCTGATCGTCCCGCTGTTGGCATTCGAGGTTGAATCGCTCGCCGAGAGTGTGCTGCCATTCGGCAGATGCCACACCCCTGCATAGTTGCTGTCCCACACCGCCATCTTGTTCGACTGGTCGGTGGTAACCGACGAATTACCGTAGAACATGTAGATCACCGTGTCGGTGGCGTGCGACAGAGTGGGGACCTTGACCCAAAAGTTCACTTTTCCTGTGGGAGCAGAATAAGATTCGCGCTCGAACGCGAGGGGGATTGTCCCGGCTGCATCAGAAGTGAAGATAATGTCGTAACCACTCGCGTTGGCGACATTCCCGCCGTTGCTGGTTGTAGCGAGGTAGGAATAGGTACCGGAGATCAGCACCGGAAAATTGGTTTGATCCGTATTGGGTACCTTCGTGTGATTGATCGTGATGGCCCTGCTGTAAGTAAAGCCATTGTCTGTGGTGCCCTTGGCCGGCAGGAGAGCTGCCCCGATCAAAGAGAAAACTACGAGCGATCGACAACCCACACTTCGTAGCGTCGACGGAAAACGGCTTGCGGCCATCGGATTCGTACCTCCAAACCGACATCCCGGAACCCACATGAATCAAGGATTCCAAGCGCATCATAAACCCAATGTGTCAGATTCAATCGGAAATGGGGGGACGAAATGCCCAACGAGGAACGAAGTGCCCTGATACCGGCGTATGTACGTATATTCTCGCCGAGATTCGCTAAGAAGCACAAAAGCGTATCCGAACGCAACTTGACTCAGCAGTCATACTCATAGTAAATACATTGACACTTTCATGAGGCGGTTATCCCACCCAGCCGTGCGCGCCCTCCTGGTGCTGTGCGCCTTCTTCTCATTAGGAGCAAAGCACGAGAACTGGGTCGAAGTTCGGAGCCCCAACTTCATTGTGGTTTCAAACGCCGGTGAAAAGCAGGCCCGCAAGACCGCCCTTCAGTTCGAGCAGATTCGCGAGGTATTTCGCAAGTCGCTGGCTGTAGCGAGTAATCATCCGAGCCCCGTGATCACGATTCTCGCCGTGAAGGACGAGGGCTCGATGCGGGAATTGCTGCCGGAATACTGGGCGAAGGGCCACACCCATCTGGGCGGCATTTTCATCTTCCGCATGAATATTTACTTCGCGGCCGTAGAGCTCGACGAAGAAGCTGAGGGAGCGTTCGAAACCTTTTACCACGAATATTACCACTCGGTGACGATGCCCTACTTTCCGAAACTTCCGGTTTGGCTCGCGGAAGGGCTCGCCGAATTTTACGGCCACACGAAGATCGACGAAAAGTCGGTGGGTATGGGCCAACCCGATGCCCTGCTTCTAGCTGAACTGAAAAACGAACCTTTCATCCCGCTGAACGTGCTGTTCCAAGTCGACCAGTCGTCAAGCTATTACAACGAAGCGAACAAGACCTCCATTTTCTACGCTGAGTCGTGGGCTCTTACCCACTACCTGATGATGGGTGATCGTGGCGCCCATCGACCGCTGCTGTTGGCTTACCTCAAAGCGCTCGATCAAGGGAAACCGTCGGAACAAGCCGCGGTCGAGGCCTTTGGCGATTTGAGGAAGCTACAGTCCGAGTTGATCAACTATCTCAACAAGCCATCCTTCTTCTATTTGAAGGTACCTGCCGTATCAAAAGTCGCCGACGTTGACCTCAAGGCGCGTGCGATTTCCGAAGCTGAGGCGGACGCATACAAAGGCGGCTTCGCGACGATCCGGGGACGCTTCCAAGACGCCGACAGCACTCTCGAACAAGCAATCAAAATTGATCCGAACTGTGCGCTCGCCTATGAATACGTGGGCCTGAACCAATTCTTTGAAGGCAAGCGCGACGAAGCCATCGATTCCCTATCCAAATCGATCTCGCTTGACTCGAAAAACTCATTCACGCGCTTTCTGCGAGCGCAGCTTTCGCTGGCAAGCGGTATGGCGGAAAGTTCGCGGTCCGAGGATGACTTGCGGCAAGCCATTGCGCTCAGCCCCGATTTTGCGTCGCCATATGCCCTTCTCGCGGTTTACATGGCAGGGCAACACGAGAACCTCCCCGAAGCGCTGACGTTTGCCGAGAAAGCAGTCTCGTTTGAGCCGGGTAATTCAGGTTACCAACTGGCGCTCGCCCAGGTTCTGGCTCGAATGGAAAAATACGATGCGGCAAAGACCGCAGCCTTGAAAGCAGCAAGTTCCGCTCGTCAGCCGCAAGAGCGGACGAACGCGCAGAGCTTTCTGAGCTACCTGGGAGAAGCCAAGAACTATCAAGCAAACCAGCCGCCCCTCAATGCCGACGAACCCGGCGACGTAATAGACGAAGGGACTGTAGCCTCTGTGACCTGCGAAGGAGGATCGAAGGTTGACACGATCGACCTCGACACTGCTGGTGCGATTCTCCATCTGCGCCCGTCTCCCAATCATCCCCTCGCGTTTACTTCGGAGGGCAAGTTGCCGGAAGGGTTCAATCCGTGCACGTCACTTAAAGGCCTCAGCGTCTCGGTTCAATATCGGCTCGATGAGCACGACGCCAATAGTGGTCAAATTCGGTCGCTTCGCGTCCTTGAAGCGGAAGATCCGGCGGCAAAGCTCCCACCCGGAAGCGCCATGGCCGAAGGGAAAGTGGCGGACGTAACCTGCAGAGACAACGACATGCAGCTACGGCTAGCATTGGATGGCGATAAGTTTCTGGTTCTCCACGCGAGCGACTACACCAAGATCAACTATCTGGCTGGCACAACCTCATCGATGGGCGATATGGAGCCGTGTACGCAAATGAAGGGCCGAAGCGTAAGAATTACGTACGCGGAAACACAGCAAAAGAAATTTGCCGGCGAGATGCAAACGATCATTGTCGGCAAATAGCGCCCACGACCAAGGAATAATGCATTTTACGGCTTTACGCCTGCCCGTGTCGTAGTGGCTTGCGAGGAAGCCGAAGCCACGCTGGGGACCCTATCTCTGGTGCGCCGAACGAGCGGTTCGAGCCGATGGCTCTGGCTGACTTGGCTGATTCTCGGACGCATTGTGAACGATGTCCTGGCGGTTGAGAGGCAGGGCGTCGGGATACTTGCTCGCGATGTAAGCAATTAGCTTTTCGCGGATGAAGCAGCGCAAGTCCCAAAGGTGAGAACCGTCCGCCGCGCTCACTAGTGCGCGAAGTTCAATTGTTTTATCGGTCGCGTCCGTCACTTGAAGCCCCCAGGCTTGCTTATCCCACAGATCGGATGCCTCGAGGAGCCGGTGGAGCTCTTCCCGCACCTCGTCGACCGGAAGCCGGTAATCTGCGTAGATCAGCACAACCCCTAACAGATTGGCGCTGGTCCGAGTCCAGTTCTGAAAAGGCTTGTCTATGAAATACGAAAGCGGAACGACCAGTCGTCGCAAATCCCAGATCTTGATCACCACATAGGTGTAAGCGCCGGACAAATACCCAGTAGCCTGGGTATAGTACCACCGGCGAACCCGAGCCACGCGCCGCGGAAAGGAAGGGGGGTCGTTTTTGATTTTTGCATCTCGAACGGCCCTATCAGGAGGGGGGTTGCAGGGCGAGAACAAGCGAAGATTGTTACGACATTGGAGAATCAGGAGTGTCCAACTCGACGCGTTTTCTGCTGGGCTGCGGATGTTTCATCGGCCGCACGCAAACTTGCGACGAACTCCTCGGTTTGCTCTTCGGCTTCCTCACGGGCAATGCCGTAGTGTTGCTGAATCTTGCCGACAAGCTGCTGGCGCTTGCCATTTATCACGCCGAGATCGTCGTCCGTCAGTCTTCCCCACTTCTCCTTGATCTCACCCTTGTACTGCTTCCATTTGCCTTCCACTTGGTCCCAGTTCATGGTCGCTCCTTCTAGCTAGAAACTTTCCTTGCTCCAATAACACAGAAACATGAACGCGTTCGCCCGGGAATACGGCAGACCATTGACCCCCGCGCGGGGAAACACGTACCGTGGCGTTGGGGTGCTTGCGAGGCGGATTCTCAGGAGCAGTGACGCGCCTCGCGGTGCGCGAGGGGCGTTTGATCGCGCCGCGTGCCAGGTCTTTTTCCCTGTTCGTTGGCGAGGAGTTCCGATCACAGAAATATCTGTCAATCAGTGCCATTGGGGGATACAGTGGCCGCAAGTCGTTTTTAGGTAAAGGGATGTATTGCCTGTCGGATACGTCCACGCGTAAATGGACCGGTTATAGGTTGCGAAGGGACTCAGCCGGGGCACTAGCCACTGGCATCCCGAGGAGGAAAGTATGCTGCGCTGGGCACTCGCTTTCTTTATTATCGCGCTCGTTGCGGCGGTATTTGGCTTTTGGGGCATCGTCGCCGCAGCGACGGGAGTTGCCAAGGTGTTGTTCTTTCTCTTCCTTGTGCTTTTCCTGGTCTCGCTGCTGGGCGGGTTGATGCGACGGGCCTGAGAATCTGTCCCGGTCAAGCGGAGAATAAATGAAAACTAGCGCCGTCGCGGGCGGAATACTGATCGTTATTGGAGTGATCTGCCTCGTGTTTCAGGGAATCACCTACACCAAACACAAGAAGGTGCTGCAAGTAGGATCTTTCGAAGCAACCACGGAGCAGCACAAGACGATTCCGTTGCCACCCATTGTTGGGGGTGTCGCGCTCGTAGCCGGCGTCGCACTTCTGATGACGAGCCGAAGAGCTGTCTAAGCCAGAAGGAAACCGTAGGCGCCTGGCATCGAATGTCCAACTTCGATGCCAGGCGCTCGTCGTTTGACCCGCCTCTCAGATCAAGTTGGAGGTATTCCGTACGGGAGGAACCGGGTGCAAATTGCGGAAGAAGAAGAGGAAAACCGGCCCAGCCCTCTAGCCCTGATCTCTCAGGACTCTTCGACTTCCCGTCTTCTTCCCCCGAATCGGCGGAAGATCTGTCCGCGCTGGCAGGATTCCAAACCAGCGCATTCGGAACACTACAGTAGAGCACTGAGAAGGGGCGGGGAAAACCCTGTAGATAGGTCAGGCCAACTGCAACTCTAAGGTTCGATAATCTGGTTTCGGACAGCGTAACGGACCAGCTCGCTCACAGTGTGCAGTTGAAGTTTACGCATGATGTTAGCGCGGTGC
>DASYZC010000188.1:0-3508 GCA_035949735.1 Candidatus Acidiferrales bacterium
ACCTGTCGCGTCGGATAATCCCTCCGTCGCAGCCGCGGTTGATAAGCCCATTCCCATGGCGCCCGATGGCAAACCCGATCTCTCGGGAGTTTATATAGCTGGATTTGATATCCGTCCTACTGGCAAGGTCACGCTCAAGCCCGGTGCGGAAAAGTACAACGTAGGAATGGATTACGGCGGCGATTTGGGAGAACACTGCCTCCCTCCCGGCGTTCCCGGCGCAACGCAGCAGCCGTATCCCATGCAGATCGTTCAAACTCCCACTCAAGTCATATTTCTCTACGAGGCCTACCACCTCTTTCGTGTGGTTCCTCTAGATAAGCCGCACCCGTCTGATCTCGATCCCACCTGGCTCGGAAATTCCGTCGGCCATTGGGATGGAGATACGCTCGTCGTCGATGTCACCGGATTCAACGATAAGACTGCCGTCGGCGTTTACCGTCACACGACTGCGTACCACGTGGTGGAGCGCTATCGCCGCATCTCCTACGATAAGGTTCACTACGAAGCCACCATCTCCGATCCTAACGTCTTTGCCGAGCCGTGGACTGAGGCTGGGACGCTGACTCTTCATCCTGAATGGGATATTCAGGAATATATCTGTGAGGAAAATAATCACAACTACAAGGAGCTGTTCGACGAATACAAGAAGTAGCCGCAAGGTTGGCATTCTTATCGTTGCCCTGTTGACGATGCTCGTTGAGCCGGTGATGGCCCAGCAGCCTCCGGCGCCGAGCCGGCTCGCTCGGGATGGTTTCCCGATGGGGCCGCCTGCAAAAATTTTAACCTTTACCGCTAAGCCCAATTCCATTCAGCCGGGTCAGTCCGTCAACTTAAAGTGGGCTGTTGTGAACGCGGACCGCATTTCTGTCAACCAGAATCTAGGAATCGTATCGGCGCGAGGCTCTCGCGTCGTAACTCCGAAAACTACGATGACGTTCACACTCACCGCGCTGGGATACGGAACAGCGGGCAATGACACAAAATCCGTGACCGTCACTGTGGCGGGGACAGTTGCCGCGAAAAGCGTCTCTGATGCGGCGCCTCTTGCCGCCCGCCCTGTACCGCACATGCCAGACGGCACGCCCGATCTCTCTGGCATCTATATAGCCGCGTTCCAGTCCATCAAGCCAACGGGCGCGATCACTTTGAAGCCGGGAGCGGAGAAATTCAAGGTCGGTACGGATTATGGATTCGATCTCACCACGCGGTGTTTGCCTCCTGGAGTGCCTGGCACCACGGAATGGCCTTACCCGTTACAGATCGTGCAAAAGCCGGGGCTCGTGCTGATACTTTACGAATCCGAGCATCTCTTCCGTGTGATTCCCACCGATGGAAGGCCTCATCCTTCGGATCTCGATCCTACCTGGATGGGAAATTCCGTTGGAAAATGGGAAGGCGATACGCTGGTCGTCGACGTTACCGGATTCAATGATAAAGGCGCGGTTCGCGAATACCGCCACACCGCCGCCTACCATGTGATCGAGCGCTATCGCCGCATCGCTTATGACAAAATAAGCTACGAGGCTACAATTGAAGATCCGAATGTTTTTGCCAAACCCTGGACGGAAGCCGGCACCCTAACTCTCCATCCGGAATGGTACATTCAGGAGTATATTTGCGAGGAAAATAATCATGATTACAAGCAATTGTTCGATCGCTTCAAATAATAGCGATCGGGAGGCCCATCGAATGAAAACGAAGCTAGCTATTTTAATTACCGGTCTGTTGCTGACGATTGCGGTCCCTGCGCCATCTTTCGCTCATCACTCCGTGTCCATGTACGACATGGCCAATCCAACAACCGTGACGGGGACCGTCGAAAGAGTCGAATGGACGAATCCTCACGCCTACATCTATCTCTTGGTGAAAGACGACAAGGGTGTCACTCAGGAATGGGCCATCGAAATCAACAGCCCGAACTTCCTCAAGCACAACGGTTGGACGAGCACCACCATTAAGGCTGGAGACACGGTCACGTGTACCGGTGGCCGCGCCAAAGATGGCGCGCGTAGTATGCGCTGCACCGGCGTCAAGCTATCCAATGGCTTGGCGTTAAGGTCTTAGGCCCGCCAGATGCTTCATTTTTGCGCGTGGCTGCAGAACAATTCGCTGCTGGTCGCCATCAATAGCTCGATCGTGCTCTCCGCCATGATGGAGGTGGCCCATTACGCCGGATTCTTTCTGTTGGTCGGTACGATTGCGATTGTCGACCTGCGCGTTCTTGGTATTGCGGCACGCGGGCAGAATGTCGCCACATTAGGGGCGCAACTCTTCCCCTGGATGTGGGTGGGATTGGTGTTCGCTTTCCTGTCGGGATTCGTCATGTTTTCGGGAGACGCTGCCGATTTCTACCTCGCTTCTGTCTTCCGCATAAAAATCGCGGTAATCCTTCTGGCTGTTATCTTCGGGATCATCGTGCAATGGAGCGCACGAAAGTGGGGACAATTGCCGTCAATCCCCGTGAGCGCCAAGATCCTGGCGCTTGTTTCCCTGGTTCTGTGGATCGGGGCGATTCTCGCTTCCGTTGAAGTTCCGGCTATTTCCGGTGTGGGCTAAAGCGCAGCAGAGCGACGCGACGAACGCCGCGGAGGGAGGACTTCAGGGTTGATGAGTTTCTTCATGGCGTTTGCGAAGTGGCTTCAAGGCGCTTCGTGGGCCACGTGGATCAGCGGCTCCACGTGGGTGTACCCGTTCGTGCAGGCCACGCATTTCTCGGGCCTCTCGCTCTGGCTGGGAACAAATCTAGCGCTCGACTTTCGTCTGCTGGGCGTCGGTCGCAAGCGCGAAACGGCAGCTCAACTCTCCAACGCCCTTTTTGCATGGAACTGGACCGGATTCGGAATCGCCGCTCTCGGAGGATTTTCGCTCTTTGCTAGCGCGGCAACGAAGTACATTCCCAACCCCGCTTTCGAACTCAAGCTCGGCATCCTAATTCCCTTGGGGCTCATCCTTCACATCGTGATCCAGCAAAAGGTAAAAGTCTGGGGAGCGACACACGATCTTCCTGCCGTCGCGCGGATCGCCGGCTTGCTCGAGTTGCTGCTGTGGCTCTGCGTCGTCACCGCCGCGGTATCGATCCCTAATTTTGACACGCACTAGAATAGATAGTGTCTGCAAGAAACCTGCTATCGCTGATTTTGGCCGGCGTTCTCGCGGCTCTGGTTTTCACGGGCTGCGGCAACAAAGAAAACGAGCCCGCCGCGCCGGTTGCCGCAATTGATTCTTCCACGGTCGGGTCGATTAGCGGAACCGTCACACTCACCGGCACACCTGCTGCATTGAAGCCAATCGATATGAGTGCTTCGGCCGCTTGCGTGCAGGCCAATAAGTCGCCGGTCGTGCCGCCGCTGGCGGTAACTGGGGAAAATGGCGCGCTTGCCAATGTGGTTGTCTACGTGAAAAGCGGTCTCGGCAATTATCGCTTTGACGCGCCGAAAGATCCGGTGATTCTGCATCAAGAAAACTGCATGTACGAGCCGCACGTGGTCGCGCTGATGACGCGTCA
>DASYZC010000189.1:0-1583 GCA_035949735.1 Candidatus Acidiferrales bacterium
GCTGACCGCACTGGGGAGCGGTGGAATGAAATTCGCAGCGCTCATACTCTTGCTAGCACTTTTCGTCTGCCCAGCTTGCCGTGCGCAGGCGGACCAGCAGGAGGTGAAGCACCACGGGATGATGCATGCCATGGACGCGCAGCATCTTGTATCCGAGACTGCGAAGTTGAGCGTGTCCAACAGCGCCGCTACGAACGCATTGACCGTCCGTGTCGGACCTGTGGACTTACCTGCCCACACAGATCACATGGCCGCCGCTCAGCCGCCGGTTTTCTTCCTAACCATCCCGTTCGATGGCTGGCTTACTGCATTTCACCCGCGAGTCGCAAACTTGCACGGCCAACCGCTTCCCAACAAACTGTTGCACCACGCCGCTTTCTATGACACGGAACGCCCGGATTTTCTCTGCCCCAAAAGCGAAGAGCATATCTTCGGCGCAGGCGGCGAAATGAACGATTGGCCTGCCATCCCTGGCTTCGGCTATCGCGTCAAAAAAGGTGACCGCATTCGCATCAACACAATGTTCGCCAATCCAACCGCTAAGAATTACCCAGACGCGTTTCTCGAAGTCCGCATGGATTATCACCTCGCACGACCAAGTACTGCTACCTTGAAGGATATTTATCCTGCTTGGTTCGACGTGATGGGCTGTAGTCAGTCCGCGTACGATCTTCCCCCGGGACAAAGCACCAAGACAGGTGAATTCAAACTGCGTTTTTCAGGCCGTCTCTTGGGAGTCGGCGGCCATCTCCACGATTACGGCGAATGGCTCGTACTCAAGAATTCCACCACGAATGAGACCATCGCCACTCTGGCCGCGAATCTCGACCGCTCCGGCCGAGTCCTTTCGATGCCCGTAAAGCTCTTCACTGATCTCTCTGCCGAAGGTGGTGGTTTCGCGCTCCATAACGGCGACGTTGTCAGCGTCACCGATGCCTACAACAATTCCACCGGTAAGTCCGTTCCCGGTGCTGCCATGGGCATCGTCGTCGGCTACTTCCTTCCCGACGATCCCGCTGCCTTTACGACGCTCGAACATCAGCCGCATCACTGACGTGAAAACCTGCGAAGCAAGAAATTTGCCGAAAACCGCGAAGGGTGCCGTGAGTTAGGCTCTTCAGAATTCGATTCAGCGGAGGCCGGACCAATCGTCAGCGATGAGGATCGAATTGCTAGGATTTGACGGATCGTATTTGACGCCGACGGGTTGGCCCGCGACGACGCGTTCTAGACAGACTTGTTCTTCGAGGCCAGTGATGTCCTGCGCCGCTTCATAGGTGACGCCGGAAATGGAATACGAGTAGAGAAGCAAGCGGTGATTCACCGGCCTGTTTGTCGCTTTCAGTTTCGCAGCCTGGCCGCGTGGGCCGGCGTCCTGCTCGGCTGCGCGCTCGACGATCTCTACGACTTGGCCGTCTACGATGCGGCCAATGCGATTGAGGTAAGAGCGGCGCTCGCGCTCCACTTCTCTTGAATCTTTCTTGCGGCCAAACAACCACGCATACGCCAGTGCTGCGGTCACTACGATGGCAGCAAGGACAAGGACCAGTTCGTGCCAGTGCGTTGCAACGATTTTCAAAAAT
>DASYZC010000190.1:0-4210 GCA_035949735.1 Candidatus Acidiferrales bacterium
GTCCAGCACCGGGTAAAGGTGCTGCTCGGGCGGGTCCCACGGCTTCAACAAGTAGTGTTGAATTCTCGCTTCGTTGATGGCTTGGATGGCGGCATCCGTGTCCGCATACGCTGTCAGCAGGACGCGGCGCGCATCCGGGTAAATATCCATGGCGCGCTGGATAAATTCAACGCCGCTCATCTCCGGCATGCGCTGGTCGGCGAGCAAAAGGCTGACCGCTTCGCTGCGCCTTTTCAGTCCCCGGAGCGCGTTGAGCGCAGCAGAGCCGGAGTCGGCGCGCAATACGCGATAGTGCTCGGCGTAATGCTTGCGCAGGTCTCGCTCGACCGCCCGCAATACCTCCGCGTCATCGTCAACGGCCATCAGCACCGGTTTAGCCATGCTGCTTCCGCGCTCGTCTCCGTTCCTCTGGATTTGCCCGCTTCTACTTTACACTTCGCTTGGGTTGGATGCACGGGCGCGCTAGGAGATTCGCGGCGACCGCTCGCCCCCTGTTGCCTGAGGAAGGTAAGGGGCCGAAGCCATTGAGGTATGGCGACCAGCTATCCGGTCCGTTATGGGCCTGGCAGTGACAAATCTCACACGTGAGCGAACAGGTGGAAACAGGTGCAGCCGATCAGCATGCCGATCGCGGAGCCAGCTAATACGTCGCTGAGGAAATGCATTCCCAGGATGATGCGCGATAGTGCAATGCTCGCAGCAACCACCAGGAGGGGAGCCTGGAATTCCGGATAGAAGGAGCCGAGGACGAACGCTAGCGCAAAGGCAGTGATTGAATGCCCCGAAGGAAACGAAAACTGATCCGGAGGCAAAATGGCGGCCCAGCAGTGCGGCTCGATCTCACAGGGTCTTTTTCTGTGGCTGACGCGCTTCAAGACAACAAACAGCGCCGTTCCGCCCAAAACCGCAAGTCCCGCCGAACCGAAGGCAACGAAACGCGCAGGACCGCCGAACAAGAGCAATACAACTCCGGTGAGATACCAGAGCCAGCCGTCGCCTAGGCGGGTGGCAACAATCATGAATAAACGAAACCAACGAGGGGCAGGCCAGCGGTTGACCCGGCGCATCAGACGATAGTCGCTCAACTGAATCCGGTTCCACACAGTTCGGGCCACTGTCATGTCCATTCCTCCACCGCAGGTTTCGGAGAATCGAACCAATCGGGGCGCCTGCGGATTTCGGGACTGTCGAGAATCCTGCCGGCCCAGAGGCGGCCGAATGCAGACTCGCTGCAATAATTCAGGAATGTGACCGCCGGAATCAGCGGGGCTAGGGGTGCCAGAAGCGCGGTCCAAGCTTTCTCGCGCATCATCTCCAATGCGATTAAGAAAACGTCCCGAGTCAGTTTTTGAAAGTTCCCGGATTCTCCTCGAACTTGACCGCTACCCATGCGTAAGCCTGCGAAGAATTCATCCTTGTCGCGCGCGCCGATGACCTCCGTATACGTCGTGCCGAGGGATGCGAGGACATGTCCGTCGCTGCCACCGATCCCGATCTTGTTCCACTGATTCTCGAGGCGTGCGGAATTCACATTCTGTTCCGCGAGCATGTGGCCGTTCCGCGTCTCGATGGCCGGAAAATATTCCTCAAACCAGCGGAAGTCGTCTCGCAGACGCGGGCCGGTAAGGCCTGAAAACACGTGATTGATGCTGAAGAAGAGTCGGCGCTCGGTCAGATACATGAGCAATCCGACAAGATCGTTGCGTCGCTGCTGAAGCTGAATATGTTGCCGTTCAGTGATGTCGTAAACGCCGATGTGCGCGAGCGTACCGCTGGGCATGCGGCAAGAAACTTCTTCGCTGATAAAAAAATCGCGATGTCGTCGCAATGCTTCCGCGCCTTCAATCGAATCGTGTTCGGTCAGCGTAAACAGATTCATGCCGCGCCCGCGCAGCGTCGCGAATACTGCTTCGGGAGCGCTGTAGCTTTCGCGGCAAACACTGCTGAAAATGGGCACGGTGCACAGGCCGGAATGATAGGAGTGGACATGCAAGTCGCACTTCACGATTTCCAACGTAGGACAATTACGTTAAGCGCTGATGACAGCCGCGATAAAGTTATGAAACAAAAATAATTTAACTCTTTCGGCACAGTAACAGAGTTTTAATCTGCCTGTGCTGCATGCACACGTTTGTCCCTGCCATGATCGTTCGCTTATGCAGAGAATTGAATTCGCCTATTTCGACGCGGGCGGGGGCCACCGCGCAGCGGTCACGGCTGTCGACACAGTCATCCAACAGAAACAACGCCCGTGGGATATCCATTCCATGAATCTTCAGGAACTCCTCGACGAGATCGACATCCTCAAGAAATATGCGGGAATTCGAATCCAGGATTTCTACAACGCCATGCTGCGAAAGGGATGGACGCTGGGGAGCACGGAACTGATGAGAGTACTGCAACTCGCTATCCGCGCTTACCATCGGCCCATTGTCCGAAAACTTGAGGCCTATTGGAGGGAAACCCGGCCCGATATGGTCGTTTCGTTTGTTCCACACTTTAATCGCGCGCTCTGCCAAAGTTATCACAGCGTGTTTCCACGCAGACCATTCGTAACGATTCTCACCGATATCGCCGACTATCCTCCGCATTTCTGGATCGAGCGGCAGCCGCAGTATTTTGTGTGCGGTTCGGACCGTGCCGTCGCTCAGGCACGCGCCATGGGCCACGCCCCTGATTTCATTTTCCGGTCCTCGGGAATGATTGTTCATCCGCGTTTCTATGCTCCTCAACCTGACGACCGCTCTGGTGAGCGCGAGCGGCTGGGGCTGTTTCGCGATTTTCCGACAGGCATGGTGCTTTTCGGAGGGTATGGAAACCGGGTGATGCTTGAAATCGCCGATCGCTTGGACGGTTCCGGACTTGAGCTGCAATTGATTTTGATCTGCGGCAAGAATTTGGAGCTTGCGAAAATGTTGCGCGAACGAAAATCCCGGTTGCGCTATTACGTCGAGGGATTCACGCGCGAAGTTCCCTATTACATGCATCTTTCGGACTTTTTCATCGGCAAACCCGGTCCCGGCAGCATTTCCGAAGCACTCATCAAATCCTTGCCGGTGATCATCGATTGCAATGCTTGGACGCTTCCGCAGGAACGTTACAACGCACGGTGGGTGCGCAAGCACGATGTGGGCTTGGTGTTACCGCACTTCCGCCACATCGTTCCCACTGTAAAAGAGCTCTTGCAGCCCGAAACATTTGCACGATGCCGTGAAAACGCGAATCGTGTGCGGAATCGCGCAGTATTTGAAATCCCCGAATTCCTCGATCGCATCCTGGCGGCGTCTTTCGTTTGACACCGTTGCCGCCCTCGTAAAATCCACCTAGGTGTCGCTCGTCTGTTCGTAATCGCTCCGTACTAGCGGGCTTCTCTGACGGCCAGATAGAAGGCCAAATATCGCAAGAAGGGGTAGTGGGTCAGTTTGAATTTTCTTGATCGTGACACAAAGAGTCAAAATTCAAACTGACCCAACACTCAAGAAAGTGGTGCCATTTACTTGCTCTCGCTTTGGGTGTATGTTGCCCCTCCCCAACCAATAGATCCCAAGGAGTGGAATCATGGCTGCCGGACCCACGGAATTGCAACACGGAGCGGTAATCACGCGTGAGGCACACGTAGCTCTGCGCGATCTGAAGGCATTAGTGGATCTCGCAACGAACGAAATTCACGCCGCCGAGCTTGAGACGATAGGTTGGGCAATTGGCCGCACGCCTGGAGACAGTCCCCGGCGAACGTTGCTCGCTGCCGCGGAGACGCTGCGCTCCCCGAAGTTCGAATCTGCCCTACGGGAAGCCCGCGCGAAGATGGAAACTGCCGTGGCATGGCATTTGCCCAAGCGAAAAGCGGCGAACTCGCACTAGGTCGACGGAAGAACGAACTTCATCCCTGCTGCGATCAACTGAGTGACACTCGTATGGTTGGTATCATCGCACGGTCACGTCTGGTTCCATAACATTCCCGGCCCTTTTCTCTTGCGGTGGATTCTGCATGCGCTGGACGGGACTGGTAGTAAGACCGGTTGCCGGGTCAGGAATCCGAGGATCGGTCAGGGAGTTCCCTTAACGCTTGCAGTGCTCCGCCCCACGCAATCACTTCGTCGGCCATTAAATGCACGGCCTTGTCGTGCTGTTCGTGCGGTTTAAAGGTTGTGAAATTCTCGAAGTCGGCAAACAGCGAAAGGGCCACCTGCGCTCGCACGTCCGCAATCTC
>DASYZC010000191.1:0-9843 GCA_035949735.1 Candidatus Acidiferrales bacterium
TTCACCGCGGGCAAGGAAACCGAGGGAATTGCATTCTCGGCTGACGGCGACCAATTGATCGTTGCTAATGAGGCGCAAAATACGCTTGGCGTATATGACGTCGAAACAGGAGCACTGAGCAAGGAAGTGAACCTTATTTCGTATGGCAGGCGACCTCGAGGCGTGAAGCTGGCGCCACAGGGCGATCGATATGCGGTGACGATGGAAGGATCAGGGACCCTGCTTTTACTCGATGACAAATTTAATGTGATCAAGTCCGTTTCGACCGCGGCGAAACCTTATGGCGTGGCGTTCGATCGCCTGGGCAAGAAGATTTTTGTGGCGGCGGCAGCGGCGCACGAGTTTCAGGTGTATTCGGCGGATTCGCTGCAATTGCTTGGGGAAACTCCCGTCGGCAAACGGTGCTGGCATTTCACGTTCACGCCAGACGATTCGAAGATTCTGCTGGCGTGCGGGCGCTCGGATAACGTGTATGTGATCGACGCAAATTCGTACAAGCCGATCACAGTGATTGGGGGATTTCAGACACCGTGGGGAATCATCACGTATCCGCGAGCGTATGGGAGCCTGGGCTTGCCGTAGAGATCGTTGTGGAAACGAGATGAGTGTCCGAGAGGTCCTTCGACTGCGTTCGCGCGCCCGCACGAACCGCGGGAAAAGCGAAAACGCGCGCGAACTTCGCTCAGGATGACGACGCCGGGAATTTTCGACGCGGGTGGCAGGCATCTCGCCAAGTATGTTCGCCGGGCGTCCGCCGCAGCGGACTGTGCCCCTAGAAAATCAGAACCAACAGAGTTCGGTTACCACTTGGGATTGCCGCAGGTGAAGCTGGCGGCGTCATAGGGGTCGCCTTTGCCGTTATAGATGGCTACTTGAGGATAGGGGCACGCGGGATGCGTGCGATCGACCTCGCCATTTGCGAGCTTGTGGGAATTGATGATTTTGTCGGGGGCGACGCCGGTCTCGCGCCATTTCTCGACTACATCGAGCGCGTTGAATGTGCCGTTATCGCCGAGACCGAAACCGGGACACATTCCCATGCCGGGCACCATAAAGAGGCGGACGAAGTTATTTGTCTTACTCGGGCCGCCCATCGCTGCGAGGACACTCCTGTAATAGTCGATCATGCTTCGCGGGGGAATGATGGCCTCGTCCCATGATTGATAGATGAGCAGCTTGCCGCCGTGGTCCTTGAACGTCTTCAGGTCAGGATTGTTTGAATCCAGCGCGGAGCCGTCTTTGGATTCGGCGAGCTTCGTGTCGCGATCTACATCGAAAGTGCGGAAATCCCAGTTGGGATTCTCGAACACGATGGCCTTGAAAAAACCGGTGCTGATGCTCAGCGGCTGCGGCCCAGCGGCCATCAATCCCCAGCCGAGTTCGCTGCCGGGATCGAAGCCGGGATAGATTTGTTTGCCATCGGCGAACTTTGGGCCCGCGTAAATCAGCTTCGCGGTCTGCACTTGAGGCTCGGTGAGGCACGAAGCTAAATCAGCCTTGCCCGGGCAGCGGATCGTTTCCGGGTCGAAGGGGCAGCGCGTGGGATCTTCGATGTAGCCGTCGCGAACGCCGTCGAGCGCGTCGCATTGATCGAGTGCGGCGCGATGGATTACCGGGTATTTACTCGGCGGGATGTAGCCCGGCGCTTTGACGCCGTCTTTCAGCGCGACCCAGGTTGTGTACTCGGACATGGCTTGAAGATGAGTGATGTAATAGGCGGGATCACCGGCGGCGATGCCGTCGTAGTCGGTGGGATACTTCTGCGCCTCGGTGAGCGCCTGGTTGCCGCCTTCGTGGCAACTGCTCCAGAAGGAAAACTTTTCAGGCTTGCCGTAATACGCGCGGATGAGCGCTTTCGCGGCGACGGCTGTTTCATGAACCGCGCGGTGCCCCCAGTCCGCGACTTTTTCCGGGTGGCCGATAGCCCAGGCGTCGGGCGCTTCGCTGGTCGCGCCAACATCTTCGTGGCCGGTGTCCGTGGACGCTGTGGCAGAACCATGAGCGACTTCGCGGGTCAGCCCCGCGTAGCTGATCGAACCAATGAATCCGGGGTTGCCGATGCCGATGTAGTTGCCGTTCCAATTTTCAGGGATGGGCAGCCACACTTCGAATCCGATGTGCGAGTCGCTGGTCGGCGCGGAGAAACCGGCTACGCGGCAGAAAGGCACGGAGACCTTCAGGCCTGCGGGAGTGCCGAAGCGTCCGCCGGTGCTGGGGACTTCGAAATCAGGCGGCGTGGTGATTGACTTTGCGAGAGTGATGGCGACATTCGGAATTTTCAGCGACGCGAGGCTTTCGCAGGATTGCTGTGCCGAAGCGTGCACGGGAGTCAGCAGAAACCCCGCCATGGCACTCAGAAACAGAAGCCGATTACATTTCATGGTTGTGTCCCCTAGTGCGCTGCCGTTGCTGCGCGTTTGCGGCGGAGGAATTTTCTTTTCGGCGGCGGATTATACACCTGTTCCTCAACACGGAGCGGAGTCATGAACCTTTCCAATTTGCTGGAGTGCTTGACACGCGAAATTTCGATGTAATAATTCGCGCCGCATCGACGTTTGTCTGGGGGGCTGCACATGAGCACGATCCGGCCGTTGTGCGTAGCTGCGCTTGGGTTCTTCGCATTGGCGCTGGCCGCGAGCGCGCAAGTTCCTCGCGATACTACTCCCGTTGTAGCAAAAACCTCGCCCGCGGATCTTGCCGCAGGAAAAGTTTTGTATGAGTCGACTTGCTCGAACTGCCACGGACTCGACGGCGGTGGGAGCAATGGCCCGAATTTGCAGGACGCGCCCCAGCGATTGGGTGATGCCGAGGTTGGCAAAATCATGCGCTTCGGCATTCCCGGCACGGCGATGAACGGGTTCTCGATGAGCGCGGATGAAGCGGGGCAGGTTGTAGGTTATGTGCGAACGTTGGGGCAGACGGCGGATACCGAGGTGACCAAGGGCGATCCGACAAAAGGAAAGGCTGTTTACGAATCCAGCGGATGCGCCACTTGCCACATTATTAATGGAGAAGGCGGCGGGGTGGGTCCGGAGCTGACGCGAGTGGGCGCGATGCGCGGACCCAGCTATCTGCGCACGACACTACTGGCTCCCGGCACGAATTTGCCGAAGGAAGGCGGCGCGATGGAGCGAGGACGTTTCACGCAGTTTCTTTTCGTCCACGTGGTCACGAAGGACGGGCACTCCTACGACGGCACGCGCGTCTACGAAGACTCGTTCACGATCGAGATCAAAGACGCCGCGGGCAAATTTCACGGGTTCAAGAAACTCGATCTGGCAATATTCGAAAAGCTGCCGGGGCACAGCGTGATGCCGAGTTTCAAAGGCACGCTTTCGGATACGCAGCTCGATAACCTGGTGGCATACCTTGCCAGCTTGAAAGGCGCGCAAACGCCATGAGTGCCATCCGCCGCTACGCGCCGATTCTTCTGCTTGGGCTGGTTACACCAGCGGTTGCGCGGGCGCAAACGGCAGTGCCCTACGGGCGCATCGTGAAATCCGATAGCGAACCCGCCAACTGGCTCACCTACGGCGGCAACTATTACGACCAGCGATTCTCACGTCTCAAGCAACTCACTCCGCAAAATGTGGCCGGGTTGAAACTCGCGTGGGCGTATCAGCCGAGCCGCCCGGCAGGCAACGTGGAGACATCGCCGATCGTGGTCGACGGAATCATGTACGTGACCGAGCCGCCGAGCACGGTGACGGCGCTCGACGCGCACAACGGCGCGAAACTTTGGACGTGGTCGCCAATCCTGCATAATGTCGTCGCGATTGGCCTGTTCCAGACGAATCGGGGTGTTGCGGTGATGGATAACCGCGTGTTCGTTGCGACGATCGACGCGCATCTCGTCGCCCTCGATTCAAAATCAGGAGCCGTTATTTGGGATACGATCGTCGCGGACAATAAACTGGGGTATGCCATCACCGGTCCGCCACTCGCGATAGATGGCAAAGTGATGATCGGCACCGGTGGCAGCGAAGCGGCGGTGCGCGGGCTGCTGGATTGCTTCGATGCCAAAACGGGCAAGCGGCTGTGGCGCATCTGGACCGTTCCCGCGCCGGGCGAGCCTGGTTCGGAGACGTGGGGTAACACGACGCCGGCGGGCGGCACCACGTGGAACGCGGCGGCGTATGATCCGAAATTGAATCTCGTTTATTGGGGCACCGGAAATCCCGCTCCCGATTGGAACGGTGATGAGCGTCAGGGCGCCAACCTCTTTACCTGCTCGCTGCTGGCCATCGATCCTGACGCGGGGAAAGTGAAGTGGTATTTCCAATTTTCGCCGCATGAGACGCACGATTGGGATGCGTCCGAGCCGCCGATTCTGTTTGACCAGACGATTGACGGCAAGCCACGAAAGCTTCTCGGCTTCGCAAATCGCAATGGCTTTTACTACGTGCTCGATAGGGAGACGGGCGAGTTCGTCGCAGGCAGGCCTTACGTCAAGGAGACCTGGGCGAAGGGGCTTGACGCCAAGGGCCAGCCGATCGTGCTGCCCGATACCGGCCCGACTCCCCAAGGAAATTTGGTGTTCCCAAGCATCACCGGCGCGATCAATTGGACCAGCAATTCCTATAGTCCGCTGACGAAACTTTTCTATGTGGACGCGCGTGAGATGGGGTCGTACTTCGTGAAAGGCCCGAACACGCATTGGGAAATGGGGAAATTTCCCATGAATGCGGGAGGCGAACGCGCGCTCAGTGGAGACGATGCCTACGGAGCGATTCGCGCGCTGGATGCCACCACTGGTGAAAGGAAATGGGAGTTCCGACTGCACTCGCCATCCTGGGTGGGCACGCTGGCGACCGCAGGCGGCCTGGTATTTTCCGGCAGCGATGAAGGCAATTTCTTTGCTCTCGACGCCGAAACCGGAAAGCCTCTTTGGGAGATTTATTTGGGCGCGTCGCTGCGGTCGAATCCTGTCACGTATTCAGCCAGCGGCAAGCAATATGTGTTTGTGACGGCGGGCACCACTTATTTCGTGTTCGGGTTGCCGTAGCCCCGCGAGCAATTCGTCCCTCAGCGGCTGAAGCCGCTTTGATCCAGCGAGCTTGCGGCACGACTGAAGTCGTGCCCTGACGAAGAGCGACGCGGCCACACGGGATCTTCGGTGGCGACAAGTTTTCCAAGTGCCTAGGAAACTGCGATCCTGGCAGCAATCGTGAAATCCGCGATCAGAGGAGCGAAATGATGCAAATGAGACTCTCGCGTTCGTTCACATTGCTGGCGATTGCACTTTTTTTCGCTGGCTTGGCGCTTCCATCAAGTGCCGCCGCGGGATCGCCTGCGCCGCAGTGTGACCGCGCTTGCCTCGAAGGCTTCGTCAACCAGTATCTGGCCGCGCTTGCGGCGCGCGATGCGTCGAAGCTGCCCTTTGCAACCGATGTGAAATTCACGGAGAACACAGCGAAGCTGAAAGTCGGCGAAGGCACATGGGGCACTTTCAACGGCGAAGGCGCGTTCAAGCTGTACTTCGCGGAGCCTGAGGCGGGGCAGGTCGGCTTCATCGGCACGATGAGGGAGTGGGACAACCCGGTAATTTTTTGCCTGCGATTAAAAGTGGCCGATGGAAAAATCGCTGAAGTCGAAGATTTTGTCGTACGCGATGCCAATGCGGCGAAGGGCCTCGATGCGATGGGGCGGCCGAATCCGCTGCTCATTACGGAGATTCCCGTCGGGGAACGCGCCACGCGCGAGGAGTTGGTGAAGACGGCGAACATGTATTTCTCGGGCCTTCAGAACAACGACGGCAAGGGCGCGTATCCCTTCACTGACGATTGCAACCGGATCGAGAATGCATCCCAAACGACGAATAATTCCGAGCGGTACAAGAGCGATCCGAGCATCGGCAACGAAATCATGAGCCTGGGATGCAAAGCGCAGTTCAAGACAGGATACTTCCGAATCGTCACGCGGATTCGCGACCGGCGGTTTGTGATCGTCGATCGGGAGCGCGGGCTTGCATTTGCTTTCGCATTCTTCGATCACGCGGGCACCGTGAAGAGCATTCCGTTGACTGACGGCAGAATCGTGCCGGCAACGCTGCGTCACCCGCTCACTTGGGAGGTGGGCGAGCTATTCAAGATTGAAAAAGGAAAAATCCGGTTCGTTCAGGCCGCGCTGACGCAGGAGCCATACGGCATCAAGTCGGGATGGGGCGCACAGGGACAGAAACCGATACCGTCCGCTCGGGCCTCATCGACTGCGGGCGTTTGTGATCGCAAGTGTCTGAACGATTTGGTGGACAAGTATCGCGCAGCACTGGTCGAGCACAATCCGGCGATACTGCCGCTCGCTCCCAACGCGCGCTATACGGAGAACGCACAGGACTTGAAATTCGGCGATGGCCTCTGGGGCACGCTCACCGGCTGGGGCAGCTACAAGTTGTACATAGATGATCCCGAAAAAGGCGAGGTGGGCTTCGTCGGCGAGACTTTCGAAGCAGGGATGCCGGGATTGCTGTGCGCCCGGCTCAAAGTAGTGAATCACAAGGTCAGCGAAGTCGAGGCGCTAATCACGCGCAAGGAAACCGCGGCAGGCTTCACGCGACCCGACGGGCTTACCGATCCGAAAGTCGCGCCGGGGCTCGCGGGATTTTTCGAGGACGTGCCGGAGGCGGAGCGGGAATCGCGCAAGGAGTTGATTACGCAGACGGACCTCTATTTCGACGGCATCGAGAAAAGTAGTGGCAGCATCGTGCCGTTCGCGCCGGATGTGATTCGCGTCGAAAACGGAACGCAGACCTGCCCATCGACGTTCGGCGCTGCATCGAGGAATGGCAAACCCGTAGGCTGTGCCGCCGGACTTGATTCACACATCTTCGAGTACATCTATCCGATCAGCCCGCGCCGCTACACAGTCGTTGATCGCCAGCGCGGGATCGTGATGGGCGATTTTATGTTCAATACTTCCGGCAAGGTGAAGAGCGTGGATGTGCCCGGGGTGGGCAAAGTGAAGGAATCAGCGGCCGCTCTGCGCCCGTTCAGTGAAGAGGTAGACGAAATTTTCAAAATCAAAGATGGCAAGATCGACTCGATTATTGCCGTGATGACCGGCTTGCCCTTCGGCGATACTTCCGGTTGGCAGTAGCAGCGGCGCTACCGCAAAATCGGGATGTTTTGAGAGGAGAAACTGAGCCGACTGGACGGATTACGTGAATACAATATTTATTTTACCAAAATCAACTAAATCGTGCAAAACCCTTATTTTTACGAGTGAAAATCGTCCACGGTGGGATTGTACGCGAGCTGGAAATCTGGCCGTTTTCAATTAGCCGATCAATTGACTGTTTGCCGACCGAGGCGAACCGATTCGAGGTTGTGGTTGCAAAAAAAAGTGGGCTGGTTTTCGCCAGCCCACCGTAGCAGTCGGAGTAGGAACGCTTATCCGCCGACACGAAGATTATTCGTTACTGAAAACACACCAGGAACGGTATTGGCAGCAATACCAGCCACGGTGCGGTCCATTTCATTGATCACGCTGCCTTCCAGGGTGACGTGGCCATTGTCAACGATGATGTGAATCTGCGGAATCGTGCCCAGCGTATACCGGCCCAGCCCTGATTGAGAGAAGATCGTCCGGAATTCCGCCCGGCGAATTTGTTCGTCAAAGCGCGACAGCGGGAGAACATGGATGTCGTTGACGACTTGTGTTACGCCAGGGATCTTCTTGACGACCCTTTCCGCGTCGTATTTCGTTTGATCGTGCAGCGGGCTCACGTCGCCGCTCAAAATCACCTGTGAGCCGTTTACCTGGTACTGTAAATTATCGAACACGCCGTACCAAGGAAGCATCGCCAATTGATGGCGTACCTGCTCAGCCACGGGAGGGTTCGTTTCGCCGACCGTTCTTGCACTCGTGCTAGTCACCAAGCCAGCCAACATCAGAGCGAGAACGGGGACTGCCGCTAGAGCATGTGTTTTCATGCGATTTTCCTTTCAAACCTCTCTACTGCCGAGCTGCTCGCTTGAACTTTGAATCTGTTCGTGCCGAGTGCATTTACGCAAATAGCAACCACAGGGCCATACGCGAAATCGTTGATAACAGCCATGCTAGTGGTGGGACTTGCTGAGCAAGATGGCTGAAAGCGACCAGTGATGGTTGATCTCAGCCGACAGATCGAAACCTAACGCGGCACCGGGAAACTGACCGACTGCTCAACGCTGCACAATTGACAATCGGGGTGGCGATGACTATTGTGAAGGCACCTTGCGCCGTTTGCGGGCTACGCTGCTCTGGCCTATTGCCACTGGAGAAATCGTTGGGACACGCTACCAACAAAGACGTTTCACGGCGCGCATTCTTAACCCTAGGCTTCGCTCCACTCCTGCCGTGGGAATTATGCGCGAATCTATTTTGGCCAGATGCACATAACCAGGATCTGGCCTGTGTGCGCGACACCCGTCGCGCTCCCTGTGAAGATATTCTCGAAGATGCTCGGTGCTTCGAGTGCGATGGCAGACTCTTTGTTTGTTGCTGCGCGTGTGACGGAAGCGGTGTTTGGAGCGCAGCAAGCGAATCCGCGGGTTTGTACCAGCGCGAGCGCGCATGGAGGATAGATCATTGCGCGTGGTGCGGGGGAAGTGGTGAAGCGCCGTGCGGGATGTGCGAGGGCACCGGCGTCGCAACTGCGTTGCTACCCGACGTCGACTCCGGCGCAAATGTTTGAGTTAAAGGTCCTCCTACTTCGAGTCGCACTTTTGGGGGTCATTCACGCGAATTTATTTGAATTTGTTTTCCACTTCCACAGCCCTGGAACGAGCCAGCAACGGTTAATAGAGCGCGTATAGACGCACGGAGGCGCAAAAGTGCATGCCATCACAAATTTCAGCCACGACCTAGACGTGCAGCTACTGAGTTCGGGTGTCAAATTTCTTCCCTGGGTGGGCGCACGATATGGAAGTTTCTGCGGACGATGCAGTTTCCTGATCCTGGGGGAAAGCCACTATTCGAAATGGGACGGCGAAGACCATCAGCTTCCGAAACTGTTCACGCGGACTTGCATTGAAGAAGATGTTTGTGGTCGTTGTTCAGATGGTGACCACCGTTTTTGGAAGAATCTGGAAAGGGCGTTGCTCGGCAAGGAGAGGGCAGACAGCGGGTGGTGCGCTGATGGGGGGCGCCCCTTGTGGGACCAGCTGGCCTTCTACAATTTTTTGACGCAAGCCCTCTCGGTGCCAGGCCACCGACCCACGAAGCTGCAGTTCCGGGATTCGCAGGCACCATTCGAATCGGTACTTCAAGCCCTGCGGCCACAGAGGGTGTTGGTGTGCGGAAAAGACTTGTGGAATCGAGGGATGGGCCGCACTGTTGCGCATCTGCACGACGACATCCAGGCGTACACGCTCAGGGAAGGTAGTCACGCGTGGTGCCTTTCCGTTCGTCATCCCTCCAGGTGGCTGCCTTCTCACGAGCTTATCTCAGCGTTCATCGACAATCCTGAACGAGCAGCCAATTTGCTTCGCAACGGCCCGCGCGATTGACATTCGAGACGGCGCTGTCTATCGTGAAGGCGCTTGCGCCGCCCAAATCTTGGCACGCGACGCAGGGGCTTCAGGGGGGATATAAATCATGAGGAAAAATGCGAATTGGTTGCTGGCGATTGCGTTTTTCGCCGCCGGCGCATGCTTGGCATCCGTCGCTTCGGCGCAGGTCACGCTCGAAGTAATGAATCCGCGGGGCGAAATTCCTCCGCCAAAGACGCTGGGCATCAGCCCGCGAGGCGGAAGCCTTGATGGCAAGAAAATCGTCCTGATCGACAACGGAAAATATGGCGCGAGCAATTTCCTCGATGTGCTCGCGGACATGTTGAAGGAAAAGTATCCGAAGGCAACAATC
>DASYZC010000192.1:0-3415 GCA_035949735.1 Candidatus Acidiferrales bacterium
GAGCGTCAAATCGCCCTTTTATGGATCTTCACCGTAGACGATTTTTCTTTACACCAACAGGTACTTGCGCGAATTCGACCCCTTGTGTAAAGATTTTCCTCGTATCCTCGTACTACGCCCAATTTCGGGACGTCAGCCTTCGGCGTTGACTTCAGGCAAATTCTGACCTATAGTCGTACTTGTCCAACGGTCATGGAATTGCGCAAACATCCTCGGACCTCCGTCGCTTTGGGCACACGGCAAAGTTCGCGCGCCGGAATGGGGCGTCGTGAGCGCCATCGGGCGGAAACTCGCGAACGGCTCTTTGAAGCCGCATTGAAGCTCTTTGCGGAGCGCGGCTATTTGGAAACCACGGTGGAGGACATCACCGAAGCCGCCGACGTCGGCAAGGGAACCTTCTTCAATTATTTTCCGACCAAGGAACACGTGCTCGCCACGCTAGGCGCCGAGCGCGTCGCGGCCGTCGAGCGCGCTCTCCACAAAGCTAAGAGTGGCTCCGTACTTCCGGCGCTGGAAGAATTGGCAACCGACCTGGCCGGCCAATCCTCATCAAGCGCCGCTTTGCTTCGCGCCGTTTATGCCGCTCACGCCTCTTGCGCGCCGGTGCGTGCGGAGCTGCACAAGAGGCTCTGCATCGCCCGGCGGCTGCTCGCGGAAATATTCAAGCTCGGACAGAAAAGTGGCGAGATCCGGCGCGACCGCTCGGCCGTGGAGCTCGCGCGGCTAACGCAAATGCTCTTGTTCGGGCTAATGTTGGCCTGGTCGCTGCACCCTGATTCCTCGCTGCACCAAACGGCCCAAGATGCATGGGACCTCTTCGTTTGCAATCTTGCCACGGGCAATAAATGCGCTAATGCCGACAGCCGGAGTTCGCGCACGTGATTCCCGGTGTTCCTTTTGTCGTTATTTGAGGTCATTGTGCTGAGTCTTTCAACTCTTTGGCTTCATCCAAGGTACAACCGCCCAAGGGAGGCTGTTGTGATGTGCCGCTCCACGGCTATTTTAATTTTCTTGGTCGCTTTGGTACCGCTAATCGCGGGACGTGCGCAAGCGCAAGTGGCTCCAGGTGCCTCCACCTCAAGTGGCGGGACAAACGCTGCAGCGAGTGGCTCGATTTACAGCTCCGGAACCTCCGGGCTCGCTGGCGGTCCTTCCCCCCAAGGATCGTTCCTGGGAAGTGTGCCGGGAAAACTTGAGCCGGGAGTCGTACAGCTTTCGCTGCAAGATGCCATATCTCGTGGCTTGAGGCAAAACCTCGGACTTCTTTTGGCGGGCCAGGATGTTCGCAGCTCTCGCGGAGAGCGCTGGCGGCAGTTGAGTGCGCTACTGCCAAATGTGAATACCTCCAGCTACGTCGCGGATTCGCAAGTCGATCTGGCCGAGTTCGGCTTCAGCTTCAGACTTCCCGGCGTGACAATCCCTTCCGTTGTCGGACCTTTCTCCTATATCGATTCGCGGGCCTCTGTAACGCAAAATATTTTTGACTGGAAGGCAATTAACAACACTCACGCGGCATCCGAGGAAGCCAAATCTGCGCAACACACATACAAGGACGCGCGCGATCTAGTCACTCTCGCCGTCGGCTATGAGTATTTGCAGGCAATCGCCAACGAGGCGCGCATCGACACGGCGGATGCTCAGCTTAAGACGGCGCAATCTCTATACGACCAGGCATCGGACCAGGTGAAAGCAGGGACTTCACCCGCGATTGACGGTCTGCGCGCGCAAGTGGAGATGAAGACACGCCAGCAACAACTCATCCAGGCAAGAAACGATTTCGCCATTCAGAAGCTCACCCTCGCTCGCGTAATCGGATTCGCTCCAGGGCAGCAATTCGAGTTGACTGATAAATCTCCCTACCAGCCGTTCCTCGGCATCACGCTAGAGGCCGCGCTGAAGCAAGCGTACGACTCTCGCTCCGATTTCAAGGCCGCCAGCGAGGACGTACGCGCCGCGGAATACTCGCGTAAGGCCGCCGAAGCCGGCTATCTGCCTTCACTATCGGTAAGCGCCGATTACGGGTTGGCTGGGACCGTTCCTCAACTATCGACGCATGGCGTATTTGATGTTCGAGGAACGCTGGCCATTCCCATTTTCCAAGGCGGCAAGGTGCACGGAGACGTTCTTGAAGCCGACGCGCGCCTGGAAAAGAGCCGCGAGCACCTCGAGGATCTTCGCGGGCAGATTGACCAGGAGGTTCGCACCGCGCTTCTGAATGTGGAATCCGCGGAAGAAGAAGTCGCGGTGGCGCAGAGCAACATCGCCCTGGCTGACCAAACGCTCGCGCAGTCCCGCGATCGTTTTCAGGCCGGAGTCACCGATACGGTTGAGGTGGTGCAGGCGCAGGAAACAGTTGCCGGCGCGCACGAGAATTACATCTCCAGTTTGTACCGGGACAACTACGCCAAGATTTCTCTGGCCCGAGCCTTGGGAGTTGCCGAAGAGGGTGTTAAGGAATATTTCAAAGGAAAATAAGCCATGGCACAAAGTACCGAAACCGAAGTCTCGCCCAGCACTCCAGCCGAGGAACGCGTCCGCACCGAGACTCACTCCGCCGAGCCTTCGCCGCCTTCTCGCCCCTCCAACTACTTTCGGCAGCGGCCTCGCGCGCGAATCTTTCTGGTCGTCGCGATTTTGATCGTCTTGGTGGGAGGCTTCTTTGCATGGCGTTACTTTTCAAGCTACGAATCCACCGATGATGCGCAAGTTGACGGTCATCTGATGGCCGTGAGCGCGCGGATTTCCGGTTACATCTCCAAAGTGAATGTGGACGACAACCAATACGTCCATAAGGGCGATGTGCTTGCCGAGATCGATCCGCGCGATTATCAAGTCGCCGTGGATCAAGCGCGAGCGGACGTCGCCACCGCCGAAGCGACGGCGCATTCTTTGGGCATCGACGTACCAGTAACCTCGGTCAGTACGACAAATCAGGTATCCACCACTGAGGCGGACGTCCAAGACGCCGAAGCCGGAATCGGAGTTGCCCTGCAGCAGGCGGATGCCGCTCAAGCTCAGCTCGCCCAGGCGCAAGCGAACAACGTCAAGGCGCAGAACGATCTGGGCCGTTACAAACAGCTCGTCGAAAAACAGGAAATTTCTCGGCAACTGTACGATCAGGCTGTGGCTGCCGCCGCGGCGGAGAGTGCAGCAGTTTCTTCCGCAAAGGCTTCGGTCGCGGCCTCGTCGCAGCAAGTGGCTCAGGCCCGCGCGCGCCTGGCCCAGGCTCAAGCGGCGTGGCGCTCTTCGCAAACCGGTCCTCAACAGGTCGCCTCCATCCGCGCCCGCGCCCTTTCCGCTGAGGCAACCGTCAAAGCCAAGGAAGCGGCGCTCGAAGCAGCTGAACTGAATCTGCAATACACGAAAGTGTTGGCTCCCGCGGATGGCGTGGTCACCAAGAGTGTCGAAGTAGGGA
>DASYZC010000193.1:0-3188 GCA_035949735.1 Candidatus Acidiferrales bacterium
CATCACGCCGATGATGGCCACCATCTCAACCGTGAATTTCAGATATTCCTGAGTGTCATGCAGGAAGATTTCCCCAACAACTTCATCCGGCGCGCGGTTCGTGCCGGTGAGCATTGCCGCGACGCGTTCCTCCGTGGGAAGGATGATGGGCAGCCCATCCGTCCAGCCCCTTTCATAAAAGAGGCGCTGCAGATTGTCTTCGGTATCGGGCTCGAGCATCGCTTGCCTGACGCCCGTCCGCAAAACGGGCGCAAAATCTCCGCTGAATTCGGCTTCGCTGACGGGTTTCGTGAGCGCCTCGATCACTTCATCGATCACGGTGCGCTGCGTTGCTGGATCCTTCCCATCGATGTAGCCGCGAAGAACGGAAGGAGGCATGCCCACCACTGGATGCGGAGTGTAAATGAAGCGCAGGGGAACGCCGTGGAAGCGGCGATCGTCAGCCACTACATTGGCAAATTCGAAAGTCGAGACGGGCGCAGTCGGGATTCCGTATTCCGTCTCGAGTGTGCGGGAGCAGGCGGCGACCGCCGCGGCGCAGCCAGGTCAACCTGCGACGCCCAAGATCGCGGCTTGGCCGTGGTCCTTGATCTCCGTCCAGAGGTCTTTGGTATCATCGCGGAAAATGTTGCCGGTCTTGCGGCGGCGAACGGTTGTGACGGAGGGCATGCGTTCTGCAAACCACGCCTGCACCTGATCCAGAAACTTGCCGCTTCCGCCGAAACCGGTATCGACGAGGTAGACCGTCTTGTCCTTAAGGTCGCCCAGGCGCGGAGCCATCCGGGAGAGCGACCCGTTCCTGCCCGGCGCTGCTTCGCCCGCGGCTCGGACAGTTCGGTATCCTTCCGGGTTCAAAACTGCGGAACGCAGCAGCGTAGCCACCGGATGCCTCCTCTTGTGGATGATCCCAACAAAAGTACAGCAAACTGCGCTCTTGTTGTCAAGACAACATTAGCACCGCGCCCTTATAGCGACCGTGCCGGCGTTCGCTTCAGCGCCATTTATCGACGGAGACGCTTTTCACGTATCTCATCCCGCCGTAGTCCCAGTAGAGATTATTGGACGAGCCGGTTACGAGGACGTTGATCTGCCTGGGGCTCCTGAAATGAGGTGTTGCCTCACCTGGGCTCTTGTATAGCCAATCCGTCAGTTTGTCCACCGTATCGTAGCCCTCTTCCTTCACGTAGTTGGCAACGGCTGGGCTGAGGATGGCGACGCCTCCGAAAAGTTGATCCTGATCGTTCAAAATATTTTTTAGCTCTTCGGCAAAGTTCATGTCCTTTTGCCAGACAGCAAACTTGGAGTTCTTCGCCGAAATCACGCCCCACCCTTCGAAGATGCTCACCACGCTTTCGTCCGGCTTGAATCCGTGCCGGACGCTGAAGGGTTTCCAGGGCGAGTCTTTTTCATTTTCCGCGATCACGATATTGGCGTAGTTCGCCGGGTTCCCGATCACGCCCATGTAGGTCTCGCCGACCTTGCCGCAGTTGCCGCCGTTGATCGAAAGTAGAGTGTACGCGCGGCCAATCGTGGCGTTCGCGTGGCTGAACGGCCCCAGGGCTCCGATCCCGTAGTTGAGCCCAATCTCATCGCGGATCGGTCCGTTGATCACCACCGCCTCGGCGAAGGAATTGTCGGAACTCGAAATCGATTCCTTGCCCGCTGCGGCAATCGCGAGGATCACCGGAAAATCTTTAGGATCGGCTCCGGCCATCACCGCGTTCACGGCCACTTGCCTCACCGTGTAGGACCAATACTCGTACACGCCCGGTGTCGGCGATATTTTGCCGACGATCTCATCCGGCTTGTGGCTCGTGCCCTTCAGCATCGCGTCAACTTTTTCTTCCGTCGGAAGGACGATCGGAAGATGATCGGTCATCCCCTTGTCTTCGAAGAGCCGCTGCAGATTCTCAGCTGTATCCGGGCCAAAGTACTCCGGACCGGCGGACTGCGCGATGGTCCGCGTGGCCGTATCTTTGCTGCTCAGCGGCGTGGTCAGTTCCGCAACGATTTCCTGCATCACCGGTTTGCCGGTTACGGGATCCGTTCCTTCGACAACATCTCTTCGAAGCTGTTCCGCGGTCTTGCCCCAGACGGGTGATTGAACAAAGGTGAATCGGAGGTCGGGCATTCCTTTCTTCGCGGCGTTCTCTTCGACAAGTTCTTTGAAGTATTTGGTGATGATGGAAACTGTGGGTTTGCCGAGGTTGGATTCCAATTCAACGCACTGGCCAACGACCGCTGGCGAGCAGTAGCTTCAATGCCCAACTCCCATGATCACCGCGTCCCCTTTGGCTTTAATTTCCGCCCATAGGGGCGGGTCTTCCGCTTCGAAAGCGCCTGCTTTTCGCCGGTAAACGACATTCACTTTCGGCATGTTCCCGTTGAACCAAGCGGCCATTTCTTTGAGGAGGACATCGCCTCCAACAAAACCGTCGTCCACAATGTAGATGGTCTTGCCATCGAGCGTGTTCAGCCTCGGCGCCATAGCCAGCGTCTTGATTGCCGGCGGAATGCCCATTGGACTAATAACGGTGAATTTTGGTCCAACGATGGTCCCGGGATTTGATTTCTTGGTCCCGTTGGCTTGCACGTGATTGCAAGGCCAAATGCCCAGGCAGAGTAGCGCAATCAAAAAGGCGGCGAAGCGGAGTTTCATAGAGTTTACCTCCTAACGCAAATTGCAACGTGCTGGACGAAGGCCGTCCCGAGCCTCGCCCTTCGCCCGAAGCCTAGTCCTCTGGCGCTGCCCTTGTCAAATCTCATATTGTTGTTAGCACAACGAAATGCGCGGTTGCTGAGACCGCCCGCTTGACCCCAGGCAGTTGTTTTGACAACGACCCGGCGAGCGATTAGAATCAGCGCTGCCGTCCGACGCGCAAAACGACGCGCCGGAGGAACGATACCGCAGTAGACTGGATTGGTGCGGGCATTGTGAAAGATGGGAGGCATGTCTGATGGCAAACGTCGCCAGAGATTTTCATGCAGGAGAGAGAGCCATAACCCAGCTCGAAGCGATGAATCCACGCGGCGAGATTCCTCCGCCGAAGACGCTGGGCATCAGCCCGCGAGGCGGAAGCCTTGATGGCAAGAAAATCGTCCTGATCGACAACGGAAAATATGGCGCGAGCAATTTCCTCGATGTGCTCGCGGACATGTTGAAGGAAAAGTATCCGAAGGCAACAATC
>DASYZC010000194.1:0-2016 GCA_035949735.1 Candidatus Acidiferrales bacterium
TGGAGCGCATTGCGGACGCCCTCGATTTGGCAGCGCATCCAAAACAGGATACTCTTAAGGTGGCGATAACTCACGAATGAGTAAATTCGAGCAGAACAGCCACATGACCGCGGCCGTCCTCTATGGGTCGGAGGACGTCAAAATCGAGCGCGTCGATATTCCTCGCTTGCTCGAGGATGAAGTGCTGGTGCGTGTTCAGGTGGCCCTCACGTGCGGCACCGACCTCAAGGTCTGGAAACAAGGCTTTCACGCGCGCATGATCCAACCGCCCGCTCTTTTCGGCCATGAACTAGCCGGCATCATCGAGGAGATGGGAAGCGCCGTCAATGGGCGATTCCGCAAGGGAATGCGCGTCGTTCCCGCGAACTCCGCTCCCTGTGGGGAATGTTTTTACTGCCGCAAGGGTCAGCCCAACCTTTGCGAGGACCTTCTGTTCAATAACGGTGCCTACGCCGAATACATTCGCATCCCGGGCCGCATTGTCCGCGAAAACATGATCGAGATTCCCGAGGGCGTGTCGTTCCTGGATGCGGCCATGGCCGAGCCGCTGGCTTGCGTCCTACGCGGAATTCATGAGACACATGTCCAACCCGGTGACACGGTGGTCGTCATCGGATGCGGGCCGATCGGTCTTGAGTTCATTCGGGTTCTTTCCAGGCGCGACGTGCGGGTGATTGCCGTAGCGCGGCGTCCGGCCCGCAAGTTGGCGGCTGAGCGCATGGGTGCCGCCGTTGCATTCGATGTTTCCGAAGGGGTCGCCGAAGATGTGGTGGGCCGCGTTAAGGAAGTTACAGAGGGCGGTCGTGGTGCCGATGCTGTGATTGAGGCCGCTGGTCAGCCACAAACGTGGCAGTGGGCCTTGGAGATGGTCCGCAAGGGGGGAGTCGTGAATCTCTTTGCAGGCTGCGCAAAAGGCACGGAAGTGAAAGTCGATCCGTGGGCCCTGCACTATTCGGAAATCACCGTGAAGTCCACGTTCCATCACACGCCGCGTTTTTTCCGCGAGGCGGTCGATACCATTGCTCGCGGGGAAATTCGCGCCAGGGATTTCATTACTGGCGAGGCGGCCCTTGTGGACCTCCCCACCGTGTTCCAGCACATGAAGAATCGCAACGGCGAATTAAAAACGGCCGTCATTCCCTAATAGCGGATTTTAGCGTTGTGAAAAGAGCGTGCGTTTGGCGTACTCAGAGTCTCCTGGCCGCGGTTCGCCGCAAAGGCGACTTTCTAATCGTCGCTCCGTCCGATTAGAAGCGCGATGAAGCTATTGAAAACAAAGGATGGCGACCATCTCTAATCGCCACTTCTAGCGTGCTCGCAACTCCAGAACTCGAGATTGCCCGCAACCTTCCCCCGGAAGGATGCAGTGTGCAGCAAGCCCAGCGCTACACCCGCTGGCTGGCGACGCACCATTATGAAAATTTTGGCGTTGTCTCCTGGCTCCTGCCGCGCCACCTCCACCAGCACTTCTATAATGTCTACTCTTACTGCCGCTGGTCGGATGATCTCGGCGATGAAGTGCCTGACCGGGTCCGCGCGTTGCAACTTCTCGACGCCTGGGAAAACGAACTTCGGCTGATCTACCAGCCCGGCGGCTCTCCCTCACATCCCGTTTTGATTGCGCTTCGCGAGACCGCTCGCGCGAAAAATATTCCCCTCCAGCCCTTTACCGACCTGCTCCGCGCTTTCCGCCAGGACCAAACTGTGCAACGTTATGCAACATGGGAGTCTGTGCTCGATTATTGTGTCTACTCCGCGAATCCGGTGGGTCGCCTCGTCTTGTACTTGTGCGGATACCGCGATGGCGAACGGCAACGCCTTTCCGATTACACCTGCACGGCGCTGCAGTTGGCAAATTTTTGGCAAGATGTATCGCGGGATCTTGAAAAGGGCCGTATCTATATTCCTCTGAACGCGCTCGCCACGCACAATCTCACCGAAACGGACATCATCGAGCGCCGGTTCGACGAACGGTACGTCGCGCTCATGAAGGAACTAATCGCTCGAACTTGCGGC
>DASYZC010000195.1:0-4159 GCA_035949735.1 Candidatus Acidiferrales bacterium
ACCGCCGAAGCGGGACGCGCCGAGGCCTCGCGCCTGCAAGCCGACTGCTACGTCGCCATCGGCGGCGGCTCCGCAACGGGCCTCGCGAAAGCCATCGCGGTCGTCACCGGCAATCCAATCCTCGCCATCCCCACCACTTATTCCGGTTCGGAGATGACTCCCACCTGGGGCCTCACAGAGCGCGGCACCAAGAAAACGATGCGCGACGCGCGCGCCCGCCCGAGAACCGCGATCTACGACCCCGCGCTCACCATCAGCATGCCCGCTGCGCTTTCAGCCACCAGTGGTATGAACGCCATCGCACACTGCGTCGAAGCGCTTTATTCGCAGGAGGCGAGCCCGATCGTTTCGCTGATCGCCGAAGAAGGAATCCGCGCGCTGGCGAAGAGTCTGCCGGTTGTAGTCAAGGAACCGTCAAATATGGAAGCGCGCTCGCTAGCTTTCTATGGCGCGTGGCTCGGAGGCACCTCGCTCGGCGCTGTTTCCATGGCGCTGCATCACAAGTTGTGCCACGTTCTCGGCGGCGCCTTCAACTTGCCCCACGCCGAAACGCACACCGTCTTGCTGCCTCACGCGACCGCTTACAATACCGTAGCCGCTCCCGAAGCGATGAAACGCATCGCGCGTGCTCTTGGCCTGAAGGGCGGCGCGGATTCTGCCGCGCCGGGCCTGCGAGATTTGGAAGCAGCGATGGGCGCGCCGCTTTCGCTCGAATCCATCGGAATGAAACGCGAAGGCTTGGATCACGCCGCCGAGCTCGCTATCCAAAAGCCTTTTTACAATCCCCGCAAACTGACCACAGAAGGGCTTCGAGCGCTGCTGGAAGATGCCTTCGAGGGCCGCCCGCCGCGTTCCTGGACGGTTTAGCGCCCTACGCGGCAACGCCGAGAATCACTTGCTCTGCCAACTCAGCTTCCGGGGATCTGATTGGTAGCGATACCGGGAGTCCCTCGATGCACATAGGACTTTTGCCAACGTTATTGGAAAAATAGTGTGTTGTAAGCGTTTTCACGCAGTTCCCGATTTTTGAAATATCAGTGTTATTGGCAAATTTTCACTCGTTTTTTTCGAAAAATTAGTCATAAATAGTCCAACTCCGCAAAGAAGTCGAAGTGCGACACCCCCCCGATACTTTTGCTCGGTCGAATGATCTTCGGGTATTCGTGACGGTCACATTCCACTGACGAAACTCTGATGCTATAAATTCCCGGTGAAGGGATGCGATGAAACCCTCCTTCGCGGAGACGTAAAGGGGGCCAGAACTGGACTCAGCTCATTTCACGTGCTGCCACGTGCTATCATGCTGCGTTGTCCCGGTGCTGTTTCCTCAAGACTCGAAGCGATGGAGGGAATCGTGGCTCAGATATTGCCTCCTCACCTGTTTTTTCGGCGGCGTTTTCCCCATCAATACGGTCCGGCATTCAGTCAACGGCGTGTCGGCACGAAGTCCGGCCCAACCAGCATTTTTCCAAGGCTTTTGCTGGTTCTCGTTGCTCTCACCCAGCTGTCGCCGCCTTCCCTAGGGCAGCAAGATTCAAAGAAAGCGCCAGCGACACCATTGGAGGCCGTTCTCCAATTGAATTTGCCGCATCATGCGGGCATTGTTCCCGTGTATTACAGCAGTTGCTGCCGTGAGCGCGCATTTGAAATACAGAACGCGCTAGAGAGTTTCGCGTCGTTTTACAAAGAGAAGCTTGGCATCGCCAGTGATCTTTCGGTGGCGGTATTGGACGAGAGCGACTGGAAACGCGTTTCGGAGAAGATGCCGCCCGGTTTGTTACCGAATGGGGAGAAGTTGCCCCCGGGTTTGCCGCCGTATGGAATGACCAACGTTCAGCCTCCTCCGCTTCCAAGGGCACAGTATGAGTATGTTGCATTCATTCCGACGGATGACCAAGGGGTGATAACGCAAAACGAATTGGCCGACCGTCCCTATGCGACAGCCGCCACCCTGAGAATTTTCGCCTCCGCTCATCTCACGTACGACGATGCGGCACGGCGTTTCATCTTGCATCCTGCGTACCACGAGGTCGGGCACACTCTTGTTCGGCAGTACGGGATTGAAGTACCGAATCATTGGCTGAACGAGATGCTCGCCAGCTACTTCGCTTATGCGTATGAGAAAGCGCGAGACCGAGAAACAGCAACTATAGTTGAGGGATTCACGAAAATGTCATCCCCGCCGATAGCTTATACGTCGCTTGAAGATTTCGAAGCCCACCCCATGATGGACACTGCAAATTATACCTGGTATCAGTGGCAGTTCGAATCTCGCATCGGTGAGGTCTATCGTCAGCAAGGACTTGGGTTCCTCGCGAAAGTGAGGACCGCATTCCCGAAAGGCACTCCCGACATCAGCGTGCCCGACACAGTAGCGCGATTGGAAGCAATCAGCCCCGGATTTCAAGCTTGGGCGAAGGCACTCAGCGAACACAAATCAAAAGCCGTGCCTTCCCACTGAACGCCGCCCGCCGCGTTCCTGGATGGTTTAGCGCCCTACGCGGCAACGCCGAGAATTTCTCGCGTCGTTAGCTCCGCCTCGGCTTGCAGCCAATCCGCTAGAGCCGACCCGTCGCTCTTCCCGCGCTTTTCGTAAAGCTCGTAGGCTCGAATGCGGATTCTTTCTTCCAATTCGTCGAAGGAGGCATCCAGCCGGCGGAAGAGCGTCTTCCACTCCTCAAACGTCAGGAGCGGCGGAAATTGTCCCCCGCGCTGAGCGGTTTGCCCGTCGACCCAAAAGGTGGGGAGAGTCCGTTCTTTCCCCGTTTCGATCTGGCACAGAACCAAAAGAAACGGATCATAACCGTCGTTCCCTATTGGCCGAGTCCACAGCCGGACCGCCCGCGTAACCGCGAAGCTGTGCAGCTTTTCATTCGGATCGCCGGGATACGCATGGTCGATTCTGTACTGCAGTTCCTTCCCGCATTTCTTGCAAGTGCCGATTGCGCGCCCCTCTGAGATGGCAATCGCCGCGTCGTGAATCGAGATTCCCTTCGTTGCGTGGTTATCGGGACAACATATTTTGGTTGGCATAAAACTAAACCTCATGGCGGTCGGTTTGCCAGCCGCCGTGGAATGCAAAAAGTTTACATCGAAACTTCGATAGCCGTGCGTGCTTACTTCGGTTTTTTTTCGTTGCTCTTCAGAAATTCCGGGGATCTGATTGGTAGCGATACCGGGATTCGAACCCGGATTTCGACCTTGAGAGGGTCGCGTCCTAACCCTTAGACCATATCGCCACGGCAGATTCCGCCTCGCAATCGCGAATGCCTCGCGAATTAGCGCAGTGGAATCTTGCGGATAAACGACGCAGCCAATTTTCGCACGCCTGAATTCTTCGCGCAACCGACTGGCAACTCAGCCGCCGCTTTGAAAATCTGCACCGCAGGGAAACGCCTATTCGTAACGGATGGCCTCGATAGGGTCGAGGCGAGAAGCTAGGCGAGCCGGGTAATAACCAAAGAGCACTCCCACGGCAAACGAAAGGATCGTCGCGACCATTATCGCCAGTGGCGAAATCAGGGAGGGCCACTGCAGGATTCTGGAGACGAATGCGGATGCGCCAACTCCGAGCAGCACTCCCGCCGCCCCGCCGATCAAACTTACCGTTACAGCTTCCGCCAGAACTTGCTTCTGAACGTCCGTTTCCGTAGCGCCGACCGCAAGGCACACGCCAATCTCGTGCGTTCTTTCCGTCACCGAAACAAGCATGATATTCATGATGCCGATGCCTCCCACCAACAACGAAACGGAGGCAATCCCCGCAAGCATCAGCGTCAACGTCCGGCTAGCCTCTTCTTCAGCCTGCAGCGTTTCTTCCGGATGGCGAATGTTGAAATCGTCGGGCTCGTCGGGCCGCAGGTGATGCCGCTGGCGTAGCAGGCCGGTTATTTCGTCAATCGCCGGCGTGATCGCGGCCGACGAAACCGCCGACGCATAAATATCGTCGAGCCAATAGATGCCCTTCAGCTTTTTCATGGCCGTGGTGTAAGGGATCACGACCACGTCGTCCTGGTCGAAACCCGTGGGCGTGAAACCTTTCGCTTCCATTATGCCGATTACCTTGAAGGGCAGATTCTGCAGGCGGATCGTTTTCCCAATCGGATCGCTGGAGCCAAAGACCAGATCCGCCACTGTCTTCCCCAGAAGGCATACGTCG
>DASYZC010000196.1:0-2941 GCA_035949735.1 Candidatus Acidiferrales bacterium
CGAGCGCGCCTTTTGGTCGGCGAGCGGATACTCAACTTGCAGGACAATCTGATTGCAGCGCGAGAGGAACTTCGGTTCCGGGCCACCCACGACATTTTGACCGGTATCTCAAACCGCGCGTCCATTATGGACGCACTTCGGTCCGAACTATCCCGCCAAAGACGCGAGCATCACTCCTTCGGAGTCATCCTCGTGGACATTGACCATTTTAAGCAAGTCAACGACACCTACGGGCATCTCTACGGGGACGAGGTTCTTCGGACAGTGGCGCGACGCATGAAAGAGTGTATTCGCCCCTACGATACAGTCGGGCGCTACGGCGGAGAAGAGTTCCTGATCATCGTGGCGTCCTCGGATGCGGCTGGAACAATGACGCTCGCTGAGAGGATTCGCGCGGCGGTCGGGTCTATGCCTGTGCCGACGCAGGCGGGAGACATACATGTCACAGCGAGTCTCGGTGCCGCCGTCAGCAAGGGTCCTCGGGAAGTCGATCCCCAGTTGCTCTTGCATCTTGCCGATCAGGCTCTCTATCGCGCGAAGGAGCAGGGCCGTAACCGCGCGGCGCTGCTTGACTCGCGCTATGAGTCTCAGCGCGTGACCAAATAGCGTTCCCTTGACTGTGCACGGCCGCACAAACTTTCCTGTTGTACATTTCCGGGCGTTTCCACCTTCGGCGCAAACACCAAATCACGTGCCCCAGGCGCAGCGGAATTATAAAAGGGCGAGATAGACCACTTTTACCCGTTGTGTGCGGGCGGCTCGAACGATATTTCAAATCTCTCGTATCAGCCGGACAGTCAACAAAATGGGGCGGAAAGGAGTTCGGCCATGAGAAAGACAAGCTAGAGACGTTAATTTGCGTGCAGATCAGGGATGGCAAACTTGACCCCCAAGAAGCCTACGACTGCATAACGAAAGATTGCGTAAAGTTCTACTTCGATGAGGGCCCGGACCAGCAAAACTGACTCGGTTACGCGTCGTGGTAGCAAATGTGACTGCAATTGCGCTCGGATTCGAACACGTTTACGCCCGTCTCATTTTAGTTGTTATCCGTAACATCCGCATGAGTATTTTCACGGATGAGATTTATCGGCTTTTTCCCTTCTCCATGCAGTACGCTCATGTTGGAGATCGCCGCTCGAATTTCCTATCCCGCCTGTATAGCGATGTAAGTAGCGCCACTATTCAGTCGCGAGGTGGACCATGAAAACTAGTGAACATACGGATAAACCAGACTGATGCTTGGCACGTCTAGCCGTTTGTCGAACGGGTACGTCAGGATTTCCCTAGTGGCCTCCCGTGTCCCCTTTGGGACCTGTCATTTCGTACCTTGCCTTTTCTTGTCGAGGAGAGTTCGGCGGTGACTGTTGCGATGATCTTCGATCCGTTGATTTTGTATCGCTCTGCCGTTCGAATCAGGTTCGCGTCCTTTGACAGAGTTTCTGCGGAACTGTAGCCCGGGCAGTAGAGGTCGGGGATGAGCGAGCACGTCACAACAAACCGGTTTAGGTCGGCCGCCGTCATGGCTCGGACTTTGACCTCTGCCAACCGTTCGTGGTCCACCGAAGTTCCGCCCCAGGATGTCTTTGTCTTCTTCTCTTCCCAGCCATAGACCTGGAAGAGTCGGTGATGGTTGTCATGGCCGAGCCGCCGGAAATAATCAAGTGCAACCATCTCGAAATCCTCGCGCGCCAACGCACCCGGAAGCTTCTGCCGGACAGCCTGCAGAATGCGAGAACGCGATTCCTTCTGAACCCGTATCGCAAGCGCGAGCTTTCTGCGCTGCTCCCGCTCCTGTGGTGAAATCTCGTAGTGAGAGAATTGCCGATGTGTCTTGCAATTCTCATCCGCACAAATGCGCAGGATGGTCCCCGTCTTTCGGCCATCTACGATGATTGCGGTCTGTGTCTGCGGACATTCTCCCTCGCGTTCTGCACGACGATACTGACCTTCGTACAGAGTGTTCGGAGCCTTGGATCGCACCTGCCAGGAAGGAATCTCGGATATTTGAACAGGAGTTTTCCCCTCCTTCACCAACGGCTCAATCCGCAGTTGAACGAGCGCCTGGACCTTCGATTGGTAACAGCTAGGATCCGTGCACAGAGACTTGTTGCGGATCTCTGGGAAGAGCAGAGAATTATTCCCCGTTCGCTTTGGGCAAGTCGAGCATGCGCCCGCGGCTGGCAGCAAACCTGCGTCCCCTGTATCGAATGGCGCGTTCTTCAAGTCGAGCTGAATTTCGCGTTCGATCCATTCACGAAGCTGTCTCACGGTCAGCGCTTCTGCTTTGCGATCCTTGAGAATCGAATTGGTGCTGCGGTGGCCAGGAAAGCACTCCATGAGGGCACGTTCCTGATCTCTAGGTTGTAGCCGCGCAAGTTCCAAGGCGTGAGCCACGGTGAGCTTGCCCTCGTAGAACGCCGTTTGCGCGGCCGGAATCAGATCTGTGAGAGAAATGCGACCTTTTACGTATGACGGGCTCTTAGCAACCTGTGCGGCGACTGTTTCCACGGTATAGTGATTCGGCTTCAGCTCCATCAATGAACGATAGCCAATCCCCTCGTCCAATTCGTGAATGTCGGTGCGCTGTAGATTCTCGATGAGTTGCATCTCGCGACACTCGGCGTCGGTAAGGTCCCGCACGGTTGCAGGGATCACGTCTTTGCCCGCCAATTTCGAAGCTCGAAAGCGGCGGGCGCCAGCAACCAACTCGAACGTCCCATCAGCGCCATCGGGAGCGGGCCGGACGAGAATCGCTTGCAGGACACCATGCAACTTGATGTTCTCGGCCAGCTCCCGGAGCTTCGTTTCATCAAAGGCTCGACGCGGGTTGGTGTTGGATTCTCGGATTCGATCCAGTGGGATGTCCCAAACAGATGAAGCTGTTGAGGAAGCAGCCTTCGCTGCACTAGCTGTGATTGTGGTGCTCATTGCTTTTCCT
>DASYZC010000197.1:0-2735 GCA_035949735.1 Candidatus Acidiferrales bacterium
GTGTGTCACCTTCCCAGTGTCCGACGGAATTCCCCATCCATGTCGGGTCGAGATTGGAAGGATGCGAGCGCCCATCCGTGGGAATCACGCGAAAAAGGTGGTCGACCTCATACAGAATCACAATTTGGCCGGGATTTTGGATGATCTGCAAAGGATAGGGAGCCCCCGTCACCACCGGCACGCCGGACGGCAGGCAATGCTCACTGAGGTCGCTGCCTCCGGCGTCCATTGCCACCTTGTATTTTTCCGCGCCGGGTGCTGGCGGAATGGGTCCCGTCGGACGAATGTCGAAGCCACCGATATAAATCCCGGCAAGGTCGGGATGACCATCCGCCGTGCGCGGGATCGGCTTGTTCGCGAACGGGTCGGCGTCCGTGCCCGCAGGCTCGGAAGGTGGGGCGGTGCCCGCTACTGTCACCGTGAGCGTCCGCCTGTCAGCGCCGCCGCGTCCAATAGCTTTGAGCACGTACACGGTGGATGTCGCGGGCGTCACGGATTGACTGGCGCGCGTCGCCACAACGCCTATCCCCGGCTCCACTTCGATGCGATCCGCGTTTACCACCACCCACGTCAGCTTCACACTCTGCCCCGGCTGAATCGACTCCGGCTCCGCCGTGAAACTAAGAATCTTCGCCGGGGGGCCAGCCGGGAATCCGCTCGGCGCCGGAGACGAAGGGTTCTGCGCGAGCGTTGCGCTGGAAAACGCACCGGCGGCGAACATCAGCAATGCCGTCACGCTCGTGACGCTTCCAAATCCCTTACGCATATCGAATCTCCTGATGGTAGGCCGCCGATGAGCCGACATCATACTTCTCGTTCGCAGAGCCAGCAACGTGGAGGCACAGTCCGCAGCGACCGATGCCCGGCAAACATGCTTCGCTGCCTGCTGCGCCGCATTCATGTAGCTCAGGTCTTCAGACCTGAGGCTTTTCATCCCCCGTCGATCCCTCTTGTCCCCGTCATCCTGAGCGGAGTTGCGCGCGTCTTTGCCTTTCCCGCGTTTTTCGCGGGCGCACAACGCAGTCGAAGGACCTCTCTTCGGTTGGCGGATCGCCACGCGTTGCGCCGCACCGGCAAAACATGCTTCGCCACCTCCTGCCCGTCCGCCTCCGGAACCCGGCCATGCGGTTCCTGGGAGGTGGGACCTTCAGGTCCCACAAAAACCCCAAAAATGAGTGGGCTTTAGCCCCTGAAGAAAGAACGCCCTCCCTCGCGGTCGGACTGGAACACCGCCGACTTCCGAAGAGCCAGATGCAGGGGCCGCAGCAGCAGCGCGCACACGACAGCGGCACTTTCACGACAGAGTACGGTTTGCTCCTGCGGGTACCCCACCCTCGGTTTGTGAGGGGTGGGGCCTTGGTTTGGACCACGCCGAAGACCTGACGCGCATCTGTGTGTTCGGACATCCGCACTTCATGATTTCCGCCTCGGCCTGCGCGTTCTTCAGGATAATACGGAACGTGCCTCGGCAAGGAACTCAAACAAGAGCTTTTCAGATTCTCCGCAGACCTCCATACTCATCTCGAATTCTGCATCCAGATCATATTCCAGTCGCTTAGTCGTTCCACTTTTGCCAGCTTTCTGATCGGCAAGCCGTTCCTCTTTGCCTTTTCGGACAGAAAACCCAACTTTCCCATCATTTGAGAATGTCAAAAGATGATGCGCCAATTTATTCCTAAGACTCTGTACCTTCCGAATCGACTGGCACATGTCCAGCCATTTCTTCTCATGAAATCCTCTTGCTTGTTCTTCACCTACCCTTGAAACGTCCTTTATCACCTTTTCGAGTAGGCGTAACTTGGTCTCGAAGCTTGTAAAGATACCAACATCGAATAAAGCGTCATTGAAAATGAAATTTTTTTCTGACTGTGCATCCGATTCGTTTGAGAAGAAGATCGACAAAACAGTTATCAGACTGATCTCGATTCGATTAAGCGCATAAATGATGCCACCAAGCTTTTTGAACTGCTCAGGGTATTTATCGACTAGATCTCTCAAGGCCGCATCTCTAATAGACTCCTCACCTAATATGAACGCAACCCTAGTTCTCGCGTCAGCTCACCGCATCTTCCGGAGTCGCCTTGGCCTTCTCTCGCGCGATTTTCCGATTCACGGCTTGCTCAACAAACTCTACAAACCGCTTACCGGAGGCCACCAAGTCATCCCATACCGTTTCCTTACTGGAGAGAACATCTTCTACCTCAAGGCGGGTGGCCCACCCTTTCTCTCTTAGTTTTCCACCGTTGACATCAAAGCGCGCGAATAGAATGAAACACCAGAATTAGGCACAGCCTCAGTCGAAAATCACAGGGTGCCGCATCCTTCGCGGCGTTTGCAAAAGGGTGCGAAGCTTCCCAGAAGCTAGTCTTCTCCGCTCGAACTCCAAGCGTCGGGCGCGGCCTCTTCGAAGCGTGTGTGGCGGCCCCTCCGCGCAACGCATCTAACCCCGGCTAGGCTCGTTTGGCTTTCACGTCGGCCACACGAATGATTACGCGCTTGCCGAGCGCGCGCGCCGCCCGAGTGATCGTATCGAGCGTCACCGACACATTGCGAGGGTCGAGCAACCGATCGAGTTGTGAGCGGCTGGTCTGAAGCTGCGTCGCCATAGCTTGCTTCGTCTTCTGCTGTTTTTGCATGGCCCGTTCGAGTTGCCAGGCTAGAACACGCTTGATCGCGACCGCCTCGACCTCCTCTCGAATCCCTTCCTTCTCAAGGAAGCTATCGAAGCTCGACCC
>DASYZC010000198.1:0-6886 GCA_035949735.1 Candidatus Acidiferrales bacterium
TTCGGACGAGCAGCTTCGCACGCTGCGCCAAGGCGGACACGATCCAAAGAAAGTTTACGCCGCGTATAAAGCCGCGGTCGAACACAAGGGTTCCCCGACCGTCATCCTGGCGCGCACGATCAAAGGGTACGGACTTGGCGACGCTGGTGAGGGGCGAAACGTCACGCACCAGCAGAAAAAAGTTGATGAAGACACTCTGCGGCACTTCGGTGAGCGTTTTGGCTTGAACATTACCGAAGACCAAATCGCCACCGTGCCGTTTTACCGGCCACCCGACGACAGCCCGGAGATTCAATACCTGCGGGAGTGTCGCGCAAGGCTCGGCGGCTACGTGCCGCAACGCAAAGTACGTTCGAAGGCGTTCGTGGGACATCGCAGCGAATTATTCGAGGAATTTCTCACTGGAAGCGAAGGCCGGGAAGTTTCGACGACTATGGCGTTCGTCGGAATGCTGCGAAAGATGCTCCGCGATCCGGAAATCGGCAAACTGGTTGTCCCCATCGTTCCTGACGAGGCGCGCACGTTTGGCATGGAGTCTCTCTTTCGGCTGGTTGGAATCTATAGCAGCCGAGGACAGCGCTACGAGCCCGTTGATATGAACACGCTGCTCTATTACAAAGAGGCCAAGGACGGGCAGATTCTGGAAGAGGGGATCACCGAAGCCGGGTCCATGTCGTCGTTTATCGCCGCGGGTTCTGCTTATGCGACCCACGGAATCAACACGATTCCCTTTTTCATTTTCTACTCGATGTTCGGACTGCAGCGTGTTTGCGATTTGATCTGGGCCGCGGCGGACACACGCTGTCGCGGGTTTCTTTTGGGAGGCACCGCCGGCCGCACGACGCTGGCAGGAGAAGGTCTGCAGCACCAGGACGGCAACAGCCACGTGCTCGCGCTTCCCATACCGACGCTGCAAGCCTACGACCCCGCGTTCGCCTACGAACTCGCGGTGATCATCGAAGACGGCATCGACCGGATGTATAACAAGGGCGAGAGTATTTTTTACTACATCACGGTGATGAATGAACCCTACGCGATGCCTGCCATGCCGGATGGCGCGCGCGATGGCATCCTGAAGGGAATGTATCGCTACAAGCCTGCTGCCGACGCCAAGTCCAAGCTTCGCGCGCAGCTTTTCGGAAGCGGCGCGATCCTTCGCGAGGTGATCCACGCGCAGGAAATTTTGGCGGAGAAATACCACGTCGCCGCCGACGTCTGGAGCGTTACCAGCTACAAAGCGCTTTACAGCGACGGCCTCGAAGCGGAGCGCTGGAACCTTCTGCATCCAACCAAGAAGCCGCGCGTGCCGTACGTGACCACATGCCTCGCGGATGCTCCCGGCGTTCTTGTGGCCGCTACGGACTATCTGAAGGCGTTGCCAAATCTGGTGAGCCGGTGGATGCCGCGGCGACTGGCCTCGCTGGGCACGGACGGATTTGGACGCAGCGAGAGCAGAACGTCACTTCGTAACTTTTTCGAGGTGGACGCGCGCTTCATTACCCTGGCCACTCTTCATGAGTTGTTGCTGGAGGGGAAAATTCAGGGTTCGGTTGTTCAACAGGCGATCAAGGACCTTGAAATTGATGTGGAAAAAGCCGACCCGCTCACGACTTAAAGCACAGTCCGCGTGCCACTCGACTTGGCGCGGTTTCGCTTGACGAAATCAGCCGCTTTCCGCAACAATTAAAGAAGCGGCTCGCCTCGAGCGTTACGCTCTGAACTCAAGGTTTGGGCAACGAAGAACGGCTGCAGCGCGTTCTAATAAGTAGGGAATGACGAGGTAACCAACCATGGGAAAAATTGTCGCAGCATACGCCACCGTGCACGCCCCGCAGCTTTTTGATCGCCCGCCGAGCGAAGACCCCAAGCAACTCGATGCCGATATCGCCGCGATGCGTCAAATAGGCAAGGAGTTGGAGGAAACCAAGCCCGATGCGGTGATCGTGATTGGCAGCGACCATCTCGAAACCTTTTTCCTGAGCTCTGTTCCGACCTTCGCGATATTGTCCGGCGAATATTCGCACGCTGAGTTTGCAGGCCGGAAGTACGAGTTGAAAATCCACGAGGCGCTAACCGAAGACCTGCTCGACAAACTCATGAAAGCCGGTTTCGATCTGGGCTACTCGCAGGACGCTGTCCTTGGACATGCGTTCGCGGCGGTATATGAGTGGGTGATTGAGAAGCGGCCGATTCCAGTCGTGCCGATTTTCGTGAACGCGTATCTTCCGCCCCTGCCTACCGCCAAGCGCTGCGCGGAGCTGGGTAAAGCGATCGCCAAAGTCATCGCGGAACGCCCCGAGAAAGTCGCGATTGTTGCCAGCGGGGGAATGTCGCACTTCCCGGGCACCTGGAAATATCCGAAGCCGGACTTCGACTTCGATTACTGGGCCATCTCGCAGATGGAAAAGGGAAATCATCAGGTGCTCATCAATTTGACCAACGAGCAATTGGACGAGGTCGGCAACACCGAGATGCTCTCGTGGATGATCATGTTCGGCGCGATTGGAAATCAGCCGGGCGAACTAGTCACTTATCAGCCGACGTGGCATCACGGCCACGCGGTGATGCGCTTCATGCCGCTCAAGGGAACCGGTCCTTCGAAGGAAGGCGCCGAGGCGGCCAAGAAATATGAATTTAAGGGCGGCTACGAATTCTACAAGCACCCCTCTCCGGCGGCGTACAAGCTGAATAAGGTTTTGTACGATAGCCGGTTCAAGCGCGAGCTTCGGCTTCGCCTGGTGCACGATCTTCCGTCCGTCGCCAAGGAATACGGCATGACGCCGGAGGAAGCTAAGGTTCTGGAGACTCTCCAGGACGACGACATCGAGAAGTTCCGGGACGGGCAAGTCCATCCGCTCGTCGAAGCAGGCGCGCATCCTCTGGGCATGTGGATGGCTGTGATCCGCATGCACGCCGAGTTGCGCAAGCTTCGTGCCGCCAAAGAAGAAGTTGAAAAAGCGGGCGCGGCCTAATAACTCGACGAGCGCCTTCGCTATGCCGGTGTCAGCTTCGTCCCCAAGGCGAAAAGAGAATCCCCGTTTGACGCCGCGGAGCGCGCAGCGCGTTTTCAACGGCCACTGATCTAAAACTTAGAGTGAGGGAGCGAACATGAAGGTCGGTGTCGCTGGGCAGGGTGCTTTCGGCGTGAAGCATTTGGAGGCCATGGCCGCCATTCCGGGCATAGAGGTGATCACTCTGACAGGCGGGAATCAGGCTGCCACCGAGGAAGTAGCCAAGAAGTTCAAAATCCCTCATTGGACAGGCGATCTCGGCGAAAGCCTGAAACAGCCCGGCCTTGAAGCGATGATTCTCGCCACGCCCACCGGAATGCACGCCAAGCAGGGCGAGCAGTGCATGCGAGCCGGGAAGCATGTGCACATTGAAATTCCCATCGCGGACACGCTGGCGGACTCCGAACGGCTGGTGAAGGTGCAGAAGGAAACCGGCGTCGTCTGCATGGGCGGCCACACACGCCGCTTCAATCCGAGTCACCAATACGTTCACAAGAAGATCAAGGCCGGCGAGCTGAAAGTTCAGCAGATGAATGTGCAGACCTACTTCTTCCGGCGCACGAACATGAACGCTGCAGGCAAGCCCAGGAGTTGGACCGATCATCTGCTCTGGCACCACGCTTGCCACACCGTGGACCTGTTCCAGTATCAGACCGGCGAATTGGTTTCAGACTGTTACGCCGTGCAGGGGCCGATGCATCCTGAATTGAAGATCGCCATGGACATGGGGATCGTGATGAAGGTGCCGTCGGGAGCTATTTGCACGCTCTCGCTTTCCTTCAATAACAAGGGGCCGTTGGGCACGCGCTTCCGCTACATTTGCGATAACGGAACCTATATCGCCTATTACGATGACCTGGTGGACGGAGAGGACAAGAAGATCGATCTCTCGCACGTGGATGTCTCCATGAATGGTATTGAACTGCAGGACCGCGAGTTCTTTTCGGCGATCAAAGAAAAGCGCGAGCCGAACGCCAGCGTCGCGCAGTGTTTCACGGCCATGCAGGTGTTGGACCGGCTCGAAAAAATCCTCAACTCCGCGGCGAAGGCTACTTCAAAGGCTTAGTTCCGCAACAGGCACAGGTTCCAGCGTGCCTTCGAGAGCGCCGTGCAGGCGCTTTTCATCGAGCGCGTTCTCCCATTTTGCGACCACGATGGTTGCCACCGCATTCCCTACCACATTCGTCGGCGTCAATCCTTCCGACATGAGCCTGTGAATTCCGAGCACCAGCGCCACGCTCGCCACCGGAATCGTTCCCGTCGAGGCAATCGTCGCCGCCAGCACAACGAAGGCCGCGCCCGCCACTCCTGCCGCGCCTTTCGACGACAAAAGCAGCACCGCAAGAAGCCCGACTTGCTGCCAGATGCCCAGATGCGTGTTGGTCGCCTGCGCCAGAAATACAGTGGTGGTCGCGAGGTAGAGGCAGGTTCCATCCAAATTAAACGAATAGCCTGTCGGGATTACCAGGCCGACGATGCTTTCCTCGCAGCCAAGCGTCCTGAGCTTCTCCATCAATTGCGGCAGCACGGTTTCCGACGATGTGGTGGCGAAAACGATCAAAAGCTCCTCGCGAATGTAGCGGATCAGTTTGAATATGCTGAAGCCGCACCAGTGCGAGACCGGCCATAGAACGCCGAACACAAAAATCAGGCAGGTTACATAAAAGCCCCCGAGCAGTTTGCCGAGCGAAACCATCGAGCCAGCGCCGAACTTGCCCACCGTGAAAGCGATCGCGCCAAACGCGCCGATCGGCGCAGTCCACATAACGATTCCCACCACTTTGAACAGCATTTGCGATGCGGATTCGACGAAATTGACCACTGGCTTGCCGCGCTCGCCTACCTGAATCAGCGCAAAGGCGCAGAGCACGGAAACGAGGAGAACCTGTAGGACGTTTCCTTCAGTGAAGGCTCCCACGAATGTCCCGGGGACAATGTTTACCAGAAACTGAGTTACGCTGGCGCCGCCTGGATGCGCCACATAGGTCTGCACGGCGGACGTATCGACGTGTGTGAGATTCACGTTCATCCCGCTGCCGGGCTTCCACAGATTGACGGCTGCAAGTCCGATTACCAATGCAACCGTCGTGAGTACCTCGAAGTAAATGATCGCTTTCAGAGCCACGCGGCCCACTCGCGCCACGTTCTCCATGCGCGCGATCCCGTGAACCACGGTGCAAAAGATGATGGGCGCGATCAGCATCCGGATCAGCTTGATGAACGCGTCGCCGAGCGGTTGCATGCGCACGCCGGCGCTCGGATAAAACTTGCCGAGAGCGATTCCCAGGATCATCCCGGCGAGCACGTGCACCCAAAGTTGGGCGTACCAGCGCTTCGGGCGTGCGCGTTTTTCTAGTTGGGTGGCAGCAGCGTCAATGGCCATCGGGACGAAACACCCTAACCCTTGAAGCGCGAATTGACAAGCTGATCTGCTGCAGCGTGAAACGCAGAAGGCCGAAAACGCGTCTCTATGAAGCAGGCCACTCGGTGTAGAATCCAGCGATGCGAACGAACGCTCGGCAGTCGAGCCGGTAGTGGACGGGGGGAATGTTCATGAAAAAGTTGGGATCAGGGAATTCTTTCGGCAAGCTCGGCGTTATCGTCGCGGCTGCGGTTCTGACGGTCGCGATTGGAACTGTGGGTTTCGCGCGGTCGGCGGCTCGCACGGCGAACGCCGCAGCAGACACTGGATCGCCGCTGGTGCTCGGCATGGCATTCGACGGCCACCAGGTGGCAAATCTTGATACTACGGTCAAGTTTTACGAGACGCTCGGTTATCCAGTGGCAACCAGAACCGATTGGAAAGTCGACAAGGTAGCGAATGCGCTGGGTGGCACGAAGGGCGCGCAGTCTCGCACGGCAATCATTAACATGCCAAGCTCGGTGTCTGACAAACCGTTCCCACTGATTTTGCGCGAATATCGCGGAATCGAACGTAAGGACTGGAGCAAGCTGAATTCTGCGGCCCTTGGCGCCGGACACATGGACGTGACCGTGATGGACGATTGCAACCCCGTAATGGATAAGCTCAAGGCCGCCAACATGCTCGTCGTCCCTCAGATGGGATTCCCGGCTGGGCCGGCGAACGGGCCGCGCAGATTCGTATTCGTGCAGGATCCCGATGGATGGTTCATCGAGTTGTTCGCGAAAATTGCGCCCGCTCCCGGAGCCCCTCCCGAAGGGCCCAAAGTTTCGAATTCCACCGCGACCCAGGCCAACATCGAAAGGCTCGGCAAGCAGGCGGGTTTCAATCACATCGGCTTGAACATTATTAATCCGGAGAAGGCGCTCGCGTTCTATCAGGGCGTTTTGGGCGGAGATTATCCACCGCTTCCCCCGCCAGCCGCCGATGGCAAGCCGCCAAGAATGACCATGCTCAATGGTTGGTATCCCCAGGCAACCACGGATGAAAACGTGCGGCTCGAATTACTTGGCTCGCCGCAAAATAAGGACAAGCAACCTCCCGGCCAGCACTTCGCCGATATCAACGTCAACTACGTCGGTTTCCAAGTAACCGACATTGACGCTGTCTACGCAAAGACCAAAGCAGCGGGCGCAAAAACCATCTCGGATGGCGGAATCGTGAAGGTGAAGGACGGCCGCGCCGTGATGCTTCAGGACCCCGACGTCGGCGGCTTCGTCGAGTTGTGGCAGCCCGCGAAGTAACTCCTAGCCGTGGCGCAGGCACTCTTGTCTGCGCACGTAAGTCGAGGCAATCGGTAAGCCACAGAGCTGCTTTCGGAATCTCTGATCCCAAATCGTGGAATCGGTATACACTTCTGCGGCTATTTTCATATTTAGCGTGGGAGTCCCAATGAATGACGAAATGACCGAGCGGTTTACGATTCGCGAGATGATTGAAAACTGGGTTGTTT
>DASYZC010000199.1:0-23886 GCA_035949735.1 Candidatus Acidiferrales bacterium
CGTCGATTCCAAATCCCGCCTTGCCGTTGACCTTGTCCGCCGTGTCGAGGCGGTTGGTCGGCTTTCCAATAACCTTGAATTGGCTCGGATCTTTCAGTTTTACATCCGTTGGCGGCGGCATTTTCGCGGCTGCTTCGGCGACGCTTCCGTAGGTCAGGCGGCGCTTTGAACTGGTGTGAACGACTTCGCCAAGTTCCGCGTGGCATTCCGACGCATCCACGCCCCACTTCTGCGCGGCAGCTGCGATCAGCATCTCGCGAGCCGTGGCGCCGGCTTGCCGCATGGGCACCCATCCGGAATGAATTGTCTGGCTGCCACCTGTTCCTTGCATGTGGAATGCGGGATCGAAATATACGGTGGCCGCTGGCGCAAATTCGAAGCGAATTTTCTTCCAATCGCATTCGAGCTCTTCGGCAGCCAGCATTGAAAGCGACGTGACTACGCCCTGGCCCATCTCGGACTTGCCAATGAGAATGGTGACCACGTTTTCCGGGCTGACATGGACAAATGCGTTGAGAACTGCCGGCGTCGCGTCGGCGGCAAGCACTTCACGTCTGCCGGGGAGATAGAAACCAACGATCAGGCCGGTGGCGCCGGCGAGGCTGGTCTTCAAGAAATTACGGCGATCCACCGCAGTGGTGATGGCGCTCATTCCGCACCTCCAGTCATCACCGCTTGCGTAGAGGGTTCCGGTTCAAGCAGGGCGCCGCCGCCCGATTGGGCTGGAGCGCCACCAAGCCGCGCCGCGCGGTGAATGGCCTCTCGAATTTGTTGGTAGGTGCCGCAGCGGCAGATGTTGCCGCTCATGGCGTCGTCAATCTGGGCGTTGGTGGGATTCGGAGTTTTCGTCAGAAGCGAAGCGGCCTGCATGATCTGCCCGGACTGGCAGTAGCCGCACTGAGGAACGTCAAACTCCATCCACGCGCGCTGGACAGGATGACTGCGATCAGGAGAAAGCCCCTCGATGGTCGTCACTTGCTTTCCAGCGACGCTGGAAATCGGCGTGATGCAGGAACGCGTCGCCTCGCCATTGATGTGGACAGTACAGGCGCCGCACAGCGCCCTGCCGCAGCCAAACTTAGTGCCCGTCATATTCAGCGTGTCGCGCAAAACCCAAAGCAGCGGCATGGCGGGAACCACATCCACCGTTTTCGGCTTGCCGTTCAAAGTAAAATGAGTTGCCACGAGAACCCTCCCTCAGATTTCCAAGTCTGTGATTCGAATCGGTTGCATTCTAACTCTTTCCGGCTCAGGAAACCACGCGAAGTGCTCTGCGCCGATGAGCGTGGCAGGCGCGGATCGCGAGGTTCGCAGGGCAAAAAGACCCTCCGGTATTGTGACGGGTAGAGTGTGACGCGATCTTTTGTTTTCAGCAGGTTACGCTTGATTCTACTCGGCAGGTGTTTCGAGCAGACTTTCGAGAAAACGCGGGTCGAATCTTGCGCGAACGGGGCGCGGAGGCCGGAGACTCGGCGAGGAAGCGGCGTAAGCTCAGCAGCGTCTTGCCAGCGCGTCGTGCCGGGTGCCGTTGCTCCACTTTGTCGCATCCTTCGGGCCTCCTTCCTCAAGTTTCCTGCCAGCACATACTTCCAAGATTAGCCTGACACCCGTCGGGAGGCGATGCAAGGACCTCTCGGTGTAAAGAATTGTAAGGGCGGACTGACAGCTCTTTGGGACTCAGCATTCGCCGAAGAAACGGGCTCGGACCGATTCATCAGTGGGTAAGTCAGGCCCGCTCACCAAATGGTCGGGTACGCGCGTGGGATCCTCCGCGATGAGCGGAAGGGCCTTTTGGCGGATGAGCGCGGCCTCTGGCGTCTGCTCCTGGAAAACGGTGCGCAACATTTGGCACGCTTTGTGGCAGGGGTGGAAATAGGAGTCATGCGTTTCAGCGTAAAGATTGCCAGCGCGGTCCCAGTCTGAATTTGCCATGAGCGAATCGCGCAGCACGCGGACGTCGCGCATCAAGAGAGACATTCCCTGGCCGAAACACGGGTCGCTGGTAGCAGCGGCGTCTCCGATCAACGCGACGCCGTTTTTATACGGATGATCTACCCACGAATCGCTGGTATCGAACGAGGCGAGCGGCCCGACATCGCGCGCGTCGGCGTATGCTTCAGCCAGAAACGGAGTGGACTTCGCGGATTCGGCAAGCAAGAGAGAGAGCCTTTCCTTCCCCTGCATGCGGTATTGCGCGGTGATCGGGTATCCGAAATAGGCGCGGACACCACTCGCATGCGGGGTCGTTCCCGTCACCGTGCCGAGGCCGGGATTGAAGACGAACGCGCCGAGGTCGGGCCGGAACGATGCCCCTTCGAGGAGCACACCGGCGATGAGAAATGGGTGGTCGTCGCGCTGCGAGGTGAACCCGGCCCACCTTCTGGCGGCCGAGTTGCGGCCGTCTGCGGCAACAACCAACCGAGCCGTGATTCGCTCGGGCGAGCCGTTCCCCTGGCACTCGACGACAGGGGCCGCTCCCGGCTCGATTTTTTGAACGCATACGCCTCTGCGAACCTCGGCACCCGCCTTCTGCGTGGCCTCGATCAGGCCTTGTTGCAGCCGGGGATGAGGGTAGGAAAAGGCGGGAAGCTGCGGCTTCGTGGTGGCCACCAAGTCGCGCGGGCCGGTGCCCATGTCGATCCAGGGAATATCGCGCCCGCCCGAACTGCGAAATATTTCAAGAAGGCCGAGAGCTTGTACCTCCGCAGTGCCCCAGGGACAAAGGAATTCTCCGCGAATGCGGTCGCGGAAGCGGGACTCCTGTTCAAGAACCAAAACCTTCGCTCCATGTTTTGCCATTGCGATGGCCAACGAAGAGCCGGCAAGGCCGCCGCCAACCACGATGAGATCGAAATTCGACATGGCGAAATGATCCGTCCGCTCTGGCTCTGGGGTCTTATTGTTCAGGATGGTAAACGCGACGCGGCGCGCGAGTCAATCGCCAGGCAGGCACCGGCAGCACTGTTATTCCTTGCTGCGCGCTTCGGCCTCCGCCAGCCAGCCTCTTCTTAATTTCTCCGACGGGACGCTTGAGAGGTAGGGCTTGATATCGAGGATGGGCGTGCCATCGAGCATGTCAACACCTCGAACATGCAGCATTCGGCCGTCGCGGCGAAGCAGCTCGACGACGGTGAGGCCGATTGGGTTCGGGCGCAGCGGAGAGCGTGTCGTGAAGACTCCGTGCGGGCGATTATCGGAAGGAGGCGTGCCGACTAACTCGACTCTCTCGGAGCGGTCGAAAACCCAGATCACAAAGAGGTGCGAGAAGCCATCAATGTCAGTAAGTCCACGCTCAAATTCGGGCTGAATTTCGATTATTCCCTCGGCTTCATGTTTCGTGCCAAGGCCTTTCGGAATCTGCTTCGTGCCCGTGTAAGGACTTCTCACAAATCCAATGGGCTGTGGCGTGAACATTTAGAGTCCTCCTGCCCCGGCAACTGTTCGCAGCTAGGCGACGAACGCAATATTACGACACTAGCCGCGGGCGTGTTTGTTTGACAGGTTTTTCGCGCGGATGCTACAGTCGATTGCACCGCCGAGGTAGCTCAGTTGGTAGAGCAGCCGATTCGTAATCGGCAGGTCCCCGGTTCAAGTCCGGGCCTCGGCTCCATCTTCTTATTCAAAACAGAAGTAGTTACGGGGATCAATTTGGTCTCCCCGCGGTAGGCGTTGCATACACGTTGCATTTTGCGAGCGCTTTTCCAATAGTGTCCATCGCGTTAACCTGCGATTCGCTAACCGATTTCACGTACACGTTCATGGTAAGCCCCAAATTGCTATGCCGCAATATCGCTTGGATGGTTTTGTCTTCCACGCCGAGCGCGTGAAGGTTTGTCGCGAGGCCGCGCCGAAAAGCGTGCCAGCCGTGCCACTCAATCGTTCGGTCCAATTCGTACATGTGGCTTTCCGGCAAGTGTTCTGATTCCATTTTCCCACACTTTTTGCACCGTTCGATGGATGGGCCGATTACGCGGCGCGCCAGATTGTCGAGATTTAGCGGCTGCGAGTTACCTGCCTGGAAAATCGGAAGTCCGGGCTGCGCGAGAATCCCGGCGCGTTCGCGATGCGCTTCAAGAGCCTCGGCTAATTGCTCCACAACGGGAATCGGCGCTTTGCTGCGTCGTGTCTTCGGCTCGTTTACGGTGCCGTTCCAAACGCTTCGCCGTACCGTCAGTTGATTGCCGTCGAAGTCCTGCCAACAGAGTCCGAGCAATTCGCTCTTGCGCAGGCCGCTGAACGCGGCGGTATAAACAACCGTCCGCGCGGGCTCGGGCAACCTCGCGAGCATCGTCTTAATTTCTGCAAGGCTGTATGCATATGTGTCTTCCTCGGATTCAGCCACGCGCGGAATCGAAACATCCTGAATCGGGTTCACACTGTCGAGAATCCCGAGGCGCTTAGCTTGCTTGAACGCACCCGAGAGAAACGCCTTGCAATGGCGCAGCGAACTGCGACCGAGCTTCGCTTGCGTCGCGATCTGCGCGAGCATCTGTTCCCCGTGAATCGTGCGGAACCCGCGAAGGGTCAGAGCGCCCATGCGTGGCTTAAGGTGATTGTTCCATACGTCGCGGTACTGCTTGAGGCTCGCGGGCCGCAAGGTCTTTTCGACGTATTCCGGCAGATAGATGCGCTCTACAAACTCCGTAACCGGCATGGTGCTTTGAGGGTTCAACAGGCCACTGTTGAGCGGCGCGAGTAGTTCGGCAACGAACGGCTGGACGCTGCGCTTCGTCGTGTACTCGCCGCCGTAGGCCACTTTCAATTTCTCACAGACCTGCTTGCGCGCGCCCGTGCTGTCGGTGTCGTAATACCGCACAAACCAACTGCCGTAGCGATGGAAAACATATCCGCTCTGTTGTTTCGTCATGGCGTTTTCTTCTTTCGCGTCAGAAGATTTCTCAAGTGAGCCGAAAGTTTGATCCCGGCTCGCTTCGCCTCTTCGCACAAGTCCCGGTATTCCGCTTTTGTCAGGCGAAGCGAAAATCTGACGCCGCGTCTGTCGGCCTTGGGCTTTTTCGGCCTGCCTGTTCTGACCATGACTTATTGTCGGACAAAAAGTCGGAAGCGTCAAGGCTTATTCCTTTCCCGCAACCAGGCGCAAACCTCAGTCCAAGAGAAGCGCAAATACCGCCCGCATCTCAGCACGGGAAGCGGATTGCCATGCTTCCCTGATGCTCGCGACTTTTCGTAAATAAAACTGAGCGGCAATTGCAAACGGCTCGCGAGCTGCTCCGGCGTAAGAATATCGGCAGGTTCAATCGCTTGTCGATTGAGCGATATAGATTCGAGTTTGTATGCGCTCGCCATGGCGTGTCAGTTCTCGCCCTCGCGTTCTGTCCAGTGCGGCACGGCCTGATGTGTGACTTCCGCTGGTAGGCTTTCAAACCGCAGCGTCTTGACGTTGAAACGAGCATCTATTGCGCCCACTTTGCCGTCTCGATTTTTCGCGATCACAATCCGCGCCTCAGTCTCATCGCCCGAAAGTTCTTGCACGTACGGGCGGTCCACGTAGACCACGATGCTGGAATGCTTTGCCTTCGCGCCGCTGCCATAGAGCCGCTGAAGAGTCGGCTTCTTGCGGTCCTCGCCTTGGAGTGATTTCCGAAGTTGAGAGATCACAATCACGGGGCACTTCAATTCCATCGCCAAGGATTTTCCGGCTCGCACGATATAGCGTTGCTGCTCGAACTCGTCCTTGCCCGGAGCCTCTACCAGTTCGTCGTAATCAACGATGATGAGATCGACATCGGAGCGGGACTTCATCTGCCGCGCGACTTTGCGGATTCGCGCCATGCTTAGCTCGCCGTCCAGGATTCGGCACTGTGAGCATTCATGGCTCGCAGCAGCAAGAAGCGCGCTTGTTTCCTCGGGCGTGATGCGTTCTGGCCGACGCATCTTCCAATGCTCGACACCTGCTTCAGTGGCGAGTTCGCGAGAAACCAAGTGTCGTGCCCTCATTTCCCCTGAGCAAAACAGGGTGTGACGGCTGTCGCGGCAAGAGCGGCGGCGCGTTTGTTGCGCGAGCAGGGTTTTTCCTACGCCTGTTTCCGCCGTGAAGAGAACCAGCTCGCCCGCACGAAAACCTCCGGTGAGTCGGTCGAGCTCGTCGATATCAGTGAAAATCCGCACCCCTTCTTGAGAATCGAACTCTTGCAGCAAGTCCGCCGCGGCAGCGCGGTACGTGATGCCGGTATCTCGATCCGCTTCAAGCGTGCGAGCAATCTCGGACAGTTTCTCAATGCTGCGATCCAGGAGGGATTCTTCCGATTGGGCGGTGTCGAAACCTGCCTCGTATAGCGCGAGTGTGGCCTTGATGAACGTGCGCCGCGCTGCTTTCGCCTTGATGGTCTGAGCGTAGTATTCGAGTGAGGAAACGCGCGGGGTTCCATCGCCCAACTGCGCGACGTAACCGATACCCCCTGCCGCGTCGAGTCGATCGCTTTGGAGAAGAGCCTCATGGACCGAGAGCAGGTCAATGGGTGTCTGCCCTTCGGCGAGCCTCAGCACGGCGGCGAAAATTTCTCGATGTTGCGAAAGGAAGAAATCATCTTGCGCCAGGCGGTCCACGATTGCCCGGCCTTCTGGGTTGCCAATGAGGATTGCGCCCAAAACACCGCGCTCCGCTGCTTCGCTGTACGGGAGTGGCCGCTCGATGCCGATGTCGGAGTTCATGCGGGAATCTCCTCGGGTGTGAGTACGTGAATGCGTTCGCCCGCGATGGCACCCGGCTTTGCCGGGTTCTTCTCGTTCTCGCGGAGTTTTGAGAGAGCACGGAAAAGCGGCGCGCAGCCTGTCGGCTTCTGGCCCTCGGTAGTTTCCCAGGCGTCGATCGTGTCGCCGATTAGACTCGAGTAATGGCCGCCATTCCGGTTTGCCCATCCCGCTTCGAGGAGCGCCCGGAACGCGCCCGGCCCGCAGGGATGGATTTTCAAGAAACTCCAAACCGAATCTTCCGGGTTAGGAGCAAAGGCGGCTGCACGCTGCTGCTGCGTTATTGCTGCGTTTCTTGCTGCGTCTTCTTTGTTTTGTACAGTTCTGTCCACTCTCTCAGGACAGTTCTGTCCACTCTGAGTGACATTCTTGTCCAGTCTCTCAGGTAGAGACTGGACAGAACTGTCTACTCTCTTTGAGGGTTGCCAGATACCAAACTTCCGCGATTTACAGACTTCAATCACGAAGCCGTAGGGCGTACGTCGCCGAGTGATGTACTTCTCGCTTTCGAGGGTGTCGAGATGTCGGAAAACTGTTCGTTGGACACACGTCAAGTCGTGAGCGATCCGCGAGGCTTTGACCGGCGCGCCACCGAGCACAATACCGACGCCCGCTTTTTCTTCCGTGATGGCGTCGAGCAGCCACAGGAAAACCCAAATCGCGCGATCAATCCGCTGGCGATGTTCAAGCACACCATTCCAAACGGGAATTGGCCGAGATTGCTTCCCGCGGTAGCGCCGTTCGCTCACGCGGCACCTGCGAAAAGCGGGGTTTGCTGCGCTTCTTCCTCGCGGCGCTGGCGCATGAAGTCGGAAGCGGCCTTGGGCACGGGCTTCGGCAGAAGCCGGAACCAACTATGCCGTTGACCGCCCGCCGCTTCGGTTTTGTTTTCGATCGCGTATCCCGCTCGCCTCAGCGAGTGGATGCGAGCGTTATATTGCGCGATTCCAAGAGCGAGAATTTCGGGCAGCGGCACAAATTGCCCGCAACGCGATTGGAGCAATCGCAAGATGCGGCCGCATTGCGTGGCTGCGTTCGGAGGGGCGTTGTGCATCACGATGCGGCCTCTAGCGAAATAATTTCCCGCGCGGTTTGCACGAGCAAAGAGACTTCCCGAGGATTGATACGGCGACCGCGCTCTGTGGAATCCGCGACACGCCGAAGGTTGCTGGCGAAAAATGAGCGGAGTTCATTGCAACGCGGACCCCACAAAGGGCCGGAACACACGGCCAATTCGTGGGGTTCTGGCGAGTGTGCTTGACTTGGTTCTACTGATGGTGCTATTTTCTGCGTGTCCATTAGTTTTTCCTCTCCGAAATTCTCCGAGTCGCGTTTACACCGCGCTCGGAGTATCTCTAAAAGCCGCCTCCTACAGCCCCCCGCACCTGCGCTTCAATTCCTCGAGCGGCATTTCATATGCATCGGTTTCATTGAAATCGGCGGTAAATACCGCACGCGAACCATTTTTTCTGGGCTCAGTCAGTGCGATGTGTCCTAGCTCGGCGAGATACAGGTAAGCGTGCTCAATATCATCATCTTCGAATGGCATCGATTTTCCCTGCGCCAAAAGCCAGCCCCTCATCATGGCGCCGTTCTGAACTCCGACATTGCCATCGGCGACAAACTCTGGATGACGGGCGATGAAGTCCTTGATCCTGTCCTCACCGATTTTTTGGCCTATCTTTTGGTCCGATTCATGGGCCGCCTGCCTCATAATCGCGAGCAATTCGTCGGGAGACAGTTTTTCGGCCGCCTCATCCGCCAGGCGATCTTGCGCCAGGGTTTCCTTTAGCGCCTCGAGATCATCGTAGTGACGGGCGGCGAGCTCGCTGTCAAAAACGCTACCGACGCGCGTTGATCGCCATTGCCCGGGACCAATTTTTTCGACTGTCATTTTTCTGTTTCTCCCTTCTCAGTTGTCCAATCCCATCATGGATTCGTTGCCTACCAGAAGACGGCGGCGAGCCTTCGATAACTCCTGTTCCGCTTTGATCGCCTGCTCCAATGTCTCAAAAGATGGCTGGCCGTCCTGCAGGAATGCTTCGAGATCGCGCACCAATATCACCGTCCGCTTGCCGATCTTCATAGCGCGCAAGCGCCTTGTGCGAATGTAGTTTTGGATTGTCCTCTTGGACAGAGACGATATGACCGCTGCGGTCGCCAGATCAACGGCAATGCAGGCAGTGCAGGGCTCGATTGTTGGGCTCACGCGAGCACGCTAGCACCGCGGAAAAGGGCAGGTGGTGACACGAAACGGGAAAGTTTTGGGGATTCCATGCATACAGGCGCACTGACGGGAAACTTGGAGGCGCGTGCGCCGCGCGAGGAAGGGGTCTGTTAGCTGCCTGCTGTGGTGTCCAAGATTTCCTCTAACCGAGCCAGTAGTTTCCTACGCTGCAAATCCACGCCAGTTTTCGCCCACCGATAAAGGCTCCGTTCTATGCTAGCGGCTTGAACCCCTGATTCTGGGAAGGCGCATTTTGATAAACATGCAATCTTGTACCATGACAGCTCAAGTCCATGCCTCTTGGCCCAGTCGCGCAAAACCGCCAGGTACGGTTTGCCGGTCTCCCAGCGGACCTGCTCGACGTGTCGAGCGACGGTACTGGCAAGCTCTTGTAACGGCTTATCTGCCAACCCTGGTATCGACATTACAGCGTCAAGTACGGTTTGTGTGGACGAAAACCATTGCAAAGTAGCCAGTTCTGCTATCTTCTCTTGTGCGGCATTCATGAATCGCGAGGCGTTCGGGTCGGATTTTCGCTCCTCGGCGATTTCGATCGCTCTGGCTGTTGCGCCTATCGCGCGCAGTAAAGTTTCTGCCTGGGTTTCTATTGAGCGAGGAAGCACACCAGAGCGCGTAACGTAGTACATCCAAAGCACCTCTATTGTCGCACCGGCGATGCCGTGGCTTTGCAGATCCTTCCATGCTTTTGTCGCCACGCGGTCGTAATGCTCATCGAGCTGCCTCATTAAGTCATTGCGCCACAGCCGGGCCGCTTCGTCTATGACTGCATTCGCGCGCTTGATTGCCTTATCCTGGCCCGCCGTTCTGTCCCCGCTCCTGTTAAGCACGCGATAGGCTTCCCGCAGCGCGTCTAGCCCGTTATCCACCAGGTCGTCATCCATGAGCATTTTGCCTATTGCTAATGATACACCTTTAGGTGTATATAAGGCGAGCATGAGACGGACGAACATCAATCTCCGCGAGGAACAGCACAAACGACTTGACGCTCTATCCACTAAAACAGGGGCGACGGTAAGTGCGCTTATCCGAAAGGCGATTGATGAATATCTGAAAAAGAACCTGAGAGGTAGTAGGTGAAAGTCATCATCACACCGGCGGACGATTTGGCCCTTGAAAAAGTTTGCATTGAGCGGGCGCAGGCTGTCGCCCAGGGCATGCTGCAAGATTTGGAAGGTTTGCAAATCCTCAACAGGACGCACGCGAGGCTCGAAGCGGAATATATGGACATTCGGCTGGCGCTTGAAACCATTGCGCAGGTGCGCAAGGAATTATGGGAAAAGCATCAGCAGGATTTTGAGCGGACAAAATCTCTTGGCGAGGTTGTAGAAGTAGTCTAAAAAAACGGGACGCGCCGGTGTTCTAAGCACCGAGCACGCCCCTAAATCACATAGGAGGGTTAGCTCCGATGCAATCTGCACAGACGTTAACGCATAGTGGTGGGTCCCCGCAAACTGTCCCCACTGTAAAAACGCCGCACACGTTTCAAGCGGCCGTGAAACAAGGCTGGGCCGTGATTAGTGATAAATCGGTCCAGTCGATCAACCAAAAGCGCCGCGAAGGGAAACTCACGCTCTGGAAAGCCGGATGCGATGGGCTTCTCACGGTCGATTACATCGGCTCAGTAAAGGGCGGATTCCGCTTTTCTGTCCCCAAGTTCGCCAACTGAGGCTCCGAAACGCCAGTCTACGTTTCGGCTGGCGTCAGGCCGTACACCGCGCTTGCATCGCGGCCTTTGACAAGGATGGCGGCGCGAAAGGGGACAGGCAATGGCACAAGAGAATGCTGTAGTCAGGTCCTACGCAGAGGCGAATCGAGAATTGGTTGCCGCGTTTGGACGATATCTCATGATACGCGGACTTTCACCCCGGACTATTGGCGCTTACAACGAGACGATGCAAAGGCTCATCGAGTTTTTGGGCTCGACGAGCGTTATCGAAGCCGACCGCGCCGTGCTCCGCGATTTCATCGGCCTTTTCGTATCTCGCGGACTCAAGGCTACTAGCACTCATAGGCACATGGGCGGACTCAAGGCTTTTTACAAGTTCGTGCGGATCGCTGGGCAAACGATCCACGATCCGACCTTGCTTCTTTCGCATCGGAGGATTCCGGTCCGCTTGCCGGTCGTGCTCTCCGTACAGGAATGCGAGCAGTTCATTGAGGCTGCAAGAAATCCATTTGAGCGCGCGGTGGCGGAAGTTTTGTACTCAACGGGAGTCCGTGTTTCGGAGCTTGTGAATCTCAGGCTGGACGATATCAGGTGGGCGGCCGACAAATCGCAGCCAAACTCAATCCGCGTTCACCGGGGCAAGGGCGGTAAAGATCGCGTCGCACTGTTCGGTAGCAAAGCGGCTGAGGCGATTCGCGCCTATCAGAAGTTCCGTGCCTCGAAAGCCGGATTCCTATTCGAGGCACCTGCCCGAATGGGAGAGATCATTCGCCGGGGTAATTTGTGGGTCGGCAGATTCTACGTCGATAAGGTGCAGCAAACGTTTCCAATCTTCCCGAAAAGATACCGCAGCGGCCCGCATAACCACTCCCGTTCCGAGGCGCAGCGCGAGTTTGATCGCCTTACTTCAAAGATTCCGGGTTTCGTGCCGATACCGCCGCGCCAGTATACGGCCAGGGCAATTAGGCTCGTCGTAAAGGCAATGGCACATCGAGCCAAATTAGGACGCGTTCACCCACACGCGCTGAGGCGCGCATTTGCTTCGCACTTGTTGCAACGCGGGGCGAATTTACGTGAGGTGCAAGAGCTGATGGGACACAAGGACATAAAGGCTACAGTGATATATACACACCTCTCCGCGCAGGACCTAAAGGCCGCGTATGACAAAGCGCATCCTCATGCGAAGGCAGGAACCGATGACGAGAAAGAGTAAGACCAAGACTCCAGCAATCGAGATCGTCCAACTTAGCCGCGCTGAGGTCAATGCCGAGGCGCAAACGAACTTGAAGCTCGAAATCGCCCGGATGGTCGAGCAAAGCGTGCAGCAAGCGATGTCTAGCAAGGGCGCGGAGCTTCAGCCCTTCTTTGGGTCGAAAGAGATCGCCTACGAAATCAAGCGAAGGCAAACCACTCATGAGCAGAACAAGTTCTCGTATTACTTCGAGGACTGGGGCTGCATGATTTGCGGAACCCACAAGTCGCGCCACTACGGAAACGGAATGTGTGCAGCATGCCACTCGCGCATCAAAGAGAGACTCGCCAGGAGCCTGCGTAAACGTCAGCCGCCCAAGGGTTCCATTCAGCCGACGTTCATGGACACGATGCGGATAGCGCGGGAAGCGCTTACGCCGGTTGTCGAGACTGATTCGCGCAAACGCAAAATCTAAAACGATGCTGGCGAAGGGCGGTTATCGACACTTTTTAATTTGGGCCGTCAAAAAAGCCGATATTTGTGGCGGGGCAGGAACAACCATCCGACGCCCGTACACTCGGCGCATCCCTCGCCCATGCAAGCCTTGCATTCGGCCCAGTCATTCTCCCCGATGGCGCTCTGATTCGTTCCCTTGCATCGCTTATCGCCGACCCTGCGCCCACACTTCCCATTTGCGAGCTGAATGTTATAGCCGGGCGCTCCACAATCCGTGCAAGACGTGACTGGCTTAGGACGCTTCACGATGGCTGTCTTTGATTCTATTTGATTTTGCGGGCCATCCATAGCGGCATCCGGGCGTATCATTCCCCGATGCTCGGGGACATGAGCGGGCTCGCCAAAGATTCGCTCGTGGACTTGGACGAACTGCGAACGCGGCTCGGCAAAATGACGGATGCCGAGTTGACCGTATTCGGCAAGCAGAGGTGTGCGCTAGTGTGCCCGCTGACCTACGACTATTGCGGCAAGTCTAGCGTGTCGGCGTTTTCGATCCAACTCAGCGAGGCCCGCGTAGAGTGGCGACGAAGGAATGTCGATGAACGAGGACGATAAGTCCCTGTATGAGCAACTAGGCAAAGCGTGGCTGCAGTATGTGTCCTGGCGCGAGAAAATCCTGGCTGGCTACTTGACCGCACTAGGCGCTCTCGGCTATGCATTCTCGAAAGAAGCGAGTAACCCTGTTCGCGCCGGGCTTTGTGCCTCTATTATTCTGGTTTCAGTCGTGTTCCGGATTCTGGACATTCGAACTACTGGGCTTGTCAACCTGTGCCAAAGGGTCGGACGCGGTTTAGCGGCTGGTAATCTTTACGCCGAAATAGACAAGTACCGTTTCGCCGAGACAGACAAGGACTGGGTTCTGAAGAAGTTGAAGAAGGTGACAACCTACGGATTTGCGATAAATATGCTCATCGCCGGTGCCATTGGTCCGAGTCTAGTCGGGTTGGTCATCTATGTTCGGAAGTGGCATGCCGAATACGTGGTTCGTTGGTGGTCGTCTTTAATTGCCATCGCAGTCGCGTATCTGGTTTTCAGAATCGCTGAATACTGCACGCGTAGGATATGGGAAACCGAAAAAGACGAATACGAGTTTTCAGACTGGAACCAAAAGAACGCAGATTAAAATGCGGAGCGCCAAAAGCAGAAAGAGAGTAGCCGCGTGTTCACATTCGATTGGGGAGTGTTTTGGGCAATCTTGGCCGCTGTACCGGTATGCTTCACCGCTCGTGCCGCGTATCTATTTCTAGCGGCTGAATATCGCCGTTTGCGCGAGTTGGGTGGTTGAATCTCGCTCGCTCGGGAGCCATCACTATAAAAACATTAGGGGGCATGATGGGCTTCATCGTCTCCCGCTGACGCCCTCCGTGAATATCCGCTAGTGGATCAGATGGCCTCAAAAAACCACCTAAAAGCCTGCCGAAACGCGCCAAAAGGCGTTCAAAAAGGGGCCTAGGCATCGCTGCTGAGCGAAGCGATTGGGGCCTGTCCCCCGGCCTTAGGTCCTTCCCACAAGAATTATTGTATCTACCTGATAACAGACGACTTGCTTCCAACAAAGTAGCCTCCGTTAAAGACGGTCCGGGACGACTGCGCCGAACCCGATTCCGGGGGGACTAGGAATATGCAACGTCCGTGCAACGTCATCCGTAACCTATTGATTCTGCGTCACTAAGAACTGACAAGACGTTAGTCTATCGGCAGGTTTGTTACTTCCTGTAACATTGAAATCGACCAGAAGTCGGTCGCGTGCCTTGGCACTAGCCAGGATGGGTTTTGAAGTACTGCGCTGGCTGGCTCGCCATTTCCTGAAACTCTCTGCGGCCTTATCCCTGATTTCGGCCTTTACCTGCCTCTTAGCTCCAAACAACGTCTCAAGCGTGGCGTCGAAGGCTTCCAATTCAATTCTGTGCACACCCCCTAAGCATTTCCCGCGACTTGTCCAAAGATGGTGTATCGCTCTAGTCAGGAGCATTTCCGCCTTTGTAGGGTCCCTACGGTCATGAAGTCGGTTCGCCATAGCAGTCAGTTGAAGTCAAAATCGGCGACGAGGTGCGGAGGTACGTTGCGGACCAAGGGATTGCCGCGAGGTTTTGAGGCCGTGTGATCTAGTATGCCGGCCAACACTAGCGCCTCACGTCCCTTTGTGACCTGGTGCTCTTGCTCGCTTTCTTCGCGCGCCGGTTGGTGCTTTTTGTTTTCCTCTTGCCCGCTATTTGTGGGACTGCTCTGCGGTTTAGCTGCTGCCTGTTCCTTCTCGATGTCGCGCACCAACTCGAATAGTTCCGTCGATTCCGTTTCGCTCTCATCATGCCGAGCACGTAGCTTCTTGCCGCTCTTGCCGCGCGGTTTGCCTTTGCACATGCCTATTTCGTGATACAGCTTGGCAAAGGCTACCAACTGTTTCTTGTTGGTCTTTGGATCGCGCAGTTGGACGGTGAGAAACTTCTTAAACTCGCCTCTGCTCATGGTGGGCGCCTGAGCCATAGCGTCAGTTTGCGCCTCGCTCGAATTGGAATTGACCCGGCGCGGTTCCTTCGGACGATCTCATGGCGGTGAACGTTTTGAGGTTCGGAAGGGTTACTTCGAGGTCTACGCAATTCTCCGTGTGAACGAACACAATGCGAGCGGGGCAATTCTTGCAGCCGTAGTAAGGGGCCTGCTCCCGATCAAGCGTGTACGTCACCTGTCGCCCCATCAGTTTTAGAGGTTCTTCCATGTTCGCGTTTAGTGCCAGGTTCCCGGCGCGCCGTTCGCGTCTTGGCTCACCTTCGACTCTTTCAGGACTTGTGAAATCGTTCCGCCGCCGGTATACGCGCCGTTTCCCGCAGAGTTGTTGAGCGAAACGGTCGTCGGATTAATGACGGTGACTAGGAAATTCGCGTTGGCCGCGGTATTGCCGCCGACACCTGAAATCGTAACCAGCGCGCCGTTTGCCAGTCCGTGAGCCGTCACCGTCGCGATAACAATCGGGGAGGCATTAGTTGCGCCCGTGATCGCCACGCCGGGAAGCGTGGCTTCGAGGTCAGCGGAAGTCTCGCTATATACCCATTCAAGGCTTGCTGGGGCGCTTTGAACGCCGTACGCGAGGGTTTCCTGCGAGTTGAGCACGTAGGTCACCTCTCGCCCGATGAAAGCCACTAGAGGTTTGTCGCCGTACATTTTTCTCCTTTCGCGCCTGATGCGCGCACGGGGTCACCTCCGCCCTGCGCCCACATGACGATCGGTGACTCCTGGCAAGAACGATTCTTGGTCCTCAAGCAGGGCGCGTCCAGCAGCGCCGAAATCATGATTCTTGACTGCCTTGTTCGCCGCCTTCTGCGCCGCCTTCTGCGCCGCCAATAGCTCTTCGTGCGTGTCTTCTCTACCTGCTCCCGGCTTTAACGCAATTGGTTTTGCCATTTCTGTCTTTCTCCTTTTGCGACGGGATTAGTTTCCCGTCGCCTTCTTCACAAACTCAACAGTCCCGCCTACGATCGGCACGCCAGCCGCTACCCAGGCTGCGACCTTGCGCGCTCTGATCGCTTCCTGTCCCGCTCTCTGCGCGTCGTACAGGTTCCTGAAGAGTTGATCTGCGGCTTTGTCGCCCAATGCCTGACGCAAGCGCGAAGGCGAACCCTCCGGCGCGAATTTGGACGGCTTGTCGAGCTTTTCGAGGTTCTTAATCGCGGCGTTGACGTTAATCTGCTCATCGGCTCCGTACCTTGCGTTTCCTGAGATCACCGACTCATTGTTGAAAAGCTGCTTTTTCACGTCCTGCAGAGCATAGCGTTGCTGCGTCATTCTCTTGGCTTGGTCGAGCACATCGGGCGATACCCCATTAGCGACGGCCTTCGCTTCGCCGCCCTGAATTTGCGTTTCCGTCTGGTTCAGCTCTTCGGTGAGCTTCTGCCTGTTCGCGATGTTCGTCGGATCCTCGATCGCGTCTTGGAGGTCCGCGCGGTAGTCGTATAGAGACTTGAGGTCCGTTCCCGCGGCCTTCTTGATTAAATCGTAGGCCGCGCCTTCGGTCTTGCCGACTGCGCCGATCGGCTCGTCCAAGAGCGTGCGCACAGGCTGCGATGTCCCGGCCGCGGTAGCCCCCGTGTCGGTCGCGGCTTGATTGGCTGCGCTGCGGAAAGCGCGTTGCGCTGGCGCTCGGGTGACATTCTCGCCTTTCGTGATCTTTTGCACGATATTCGGCTTCGCTGCTGCTTGTGCTTCCTCGCCTTCCGCCTCTTCAGGCCCTAAAGTTTTGCTGCCAATGGCGGCCATTCCCACGTCGATCACGTCTTTCGCGACGGGCGTTGCTAGATTTCCGCCAGGCCGCGCACCCTCGCTCAGTTCTCGCGCGCGCTGTGCCGGAATATCCATACCCGGTTCCATGCCCATGACATCGGAACTCACGCTCCCTACGTCAGAGGCCAGATTTCGATAGTCCTTGTTGTGGTAATCCTGCGCTGTGCGCGCAAAATCCTGTATCGCCTGCGTGTACTTATCGCCGGTTTGCTTCACCACGTTTTCAGCGGAAGTAACGAGATTCTTTGCCGCGCGGTACACCGTCAGAGTTTGCGGTCCGCCAATCATCGCAACGTGCGCTTCGGTGGAGTTTTGAGGCGGCGCAATCGCCGTGTCCCAAATCTGTCCAAGCGCCGACTGCCTCACGCCCTGCCAGATGCGCGACCCAAGAGAGCCTTGCTGAGGCAGTTGCGTTCCGGCGTGAGGAACAGGATTGCCGCTCGCATCCCAAGCTGTCGGTTGTTGTGCGTCCGGCACGAATCCCGCAGGAAATTGCTGCGTCTGTGGACTATCAGGTACGAACCCCGCCGGGAAGTCAGGGACAAAGCCCGCTGGAAAATTAGTCGGCGTGGAGCTGGATGAACGCGCAACCGGATTGCCGTTAACGTCCCAAGCTGTTACTGGGGAAGTTGCCATTGATCTATCCAGCCTCCTGAAAAACTAGGTGCGCGCGGAAACCGTTGCACACTGCGTTGCATACTAGGTCGCGAATAAGCACGAATGACCCCGAATTGTGTGGTCTGGCACTACTGAGAGGTAAGAGGATGGAGTCTAATCGTTCATTTCGTAATCGGCAGGTCCCCGGTTCAAGTCCGGGCCTCGGCTCCACTCTAATTCATTTATTTCGATTAATTTACGGCCTGGCGAGCCGTCTAGTTTGAGAATCTCAAACCAAGAAGCTAGGTGTGGATTCTTGACGCAGCTATAAGAACCGCGTAAACGTGTATCTCTTTCGAGTCTATGACGCGCCTTCGAATGCCAATTCTGAGGAAGATAGGATCTCGCACCAAAGAGTTCAAGGATGTCTGGAAGCCTATTAGTCTGATCTTATTCGCAATTGGCGCAGTCGAGTCATTCAACAAATTTCACGATCGCAGCGGCCCTTACTTCTGGGGGAGCCTTTCGATGGCCATCCTAGCTGCGGCAATTCTATACACAGTCGACACGTCGGCGGGTCTTCTCGCGAAAAGAATAGCAGCCTTCGCAATCGATGTGCTTCTCTTGGGCTTGGTCACGTTCGGGGGCGGTTCCCTACTGTTCGATACCGGCATCGTAAGGCCAAGTTCGGTCACGTCCATGATTGTTGTATGGACCTGGATATTTGCGTTCGTTGTCCTCGATTGGTCTTTCGCCGGCACGCCAGGCCTCAGGATCATGGGTCTTCGACTCCATGCAAGTCACAGTCAGCGCCCTTCATTCCTCGACTCTTTGGCCCGGAACCTTCTGACCTTCGTTGTTCCGCTCTCCATCGCTGGATCGGTTGTGTCAATCGTTGCGCCGTCGAATAGAACTGCGTCTGTAGAATGGTCAATCGCTGTCGCGGTTGTGTCATTTTTCCCGCTTTCAATAATCTTTTCGGGTGGACAGGCACTATCAGACCTCTTTCTCGGCATGACTGTACGACCGGAGCGAACTCGCGAAAGCCAACCCCTTAGAATGAACTGGCGAAGATGGCTTTCTCTTGTGCTCAGCACTCTGTTGATGGGCGCAATAGTCGGCTTCGCACCGTCGATGCGGGGCCTCTTAGCGGGGGGAAAACAATCACAGTTTCCTAACTTACATTTCGACGTATCCGGCGAAGAGGAATCTAGGATCGCTGCTGGCTTGTGGCCTCGAATACAAGCCGGAGTACCGGCCGCAGAAGAATTCCTGCAAGATGTGCATGTTTATTCGATAGCGGGTGGCCTTCCCGGCGACGAACTCGATCCGGCCGGGGCACCGTGCCAGCAGGCCTCTGCGGCTCGGCCGATATACAAACTCGTCCGCATGCAGTTCGCGCCAGGAACTCCCGTTATTATCTCCAATGCTCTATTGGCGAACATGGCCAATACCGCGCAGCGTTTCGCGGTCGGCAGGCCAGGCTTCTTGGTGACGGAAGTTTCGACGAAGAAGAGCTTCGGCGTCTTTGACACCGAGCTGTCAGAGGATTACACATACTGCTTAGCAGGTTCGGATTCGATACCCCGAGATACTCTCGTCGGCTTCAGTCGCCACGTTGTTGTGCAAGGTTCGCTAAACACGTTGGCCTGGCTCTTTCTCGGTGATTTCGGGAAGTACTCCTACGCGGAGAAGATTCCGGTGTATCCCTAGAAGTGAACCTGCGGCGCGGCTTTGGCGGCGGAACGAAAGAAAGGCTCTCCTTAAGCCGGCAGAGAAAGGTCGGAAGTAATGCGAATAAGGTTAGCGCTTCGCGACGCTCAATCGGCAGTTCCTCGGTTCAAGTCCGGGCCTCGGCTCCATCTTCGCGTAGTCCCTTGAAAACAAGCCTGGGCCAACCAGACCTCTGGGCGTGGCGAAATCGGATGTTCTCCAACGCGGGGTACCGGGCCGACGAACGACTAGGTATCGAGAGGTTCGAATCGCGGGTTCCGAACGGCCAGAATCGCCCAGGCCTCGCGCTCGCTGCGCACCACCTGAAGGCCCGGGCGCATCGATTCGCCTTCCATCTCAAACATACGCATCATTCCGTAAATTCCGGGAGACGGCGCAATGACGACGCGGCGCAGCTCTGGCTCGTGCAATACCGGCGCCGACTTGGCTAACGCCTTAATCGCCGGAGTGGAAACGTCGAACGAAGTGACCGCCGACAGATCGACGACGCCCGCGGCGGGTTGTGTACGGATGGCGTACTGCGATCCGGCCAGAAAGAAATCTTTCAGCACCTCATCATTCACTAGGCCCTTGAGGCGGCAACGAAGAATGCGGTTCGCTGAATCGAAGTCGAAGGCATAGGGCATACTGCGCCCCCGAGGCTACCGGACAGTCTTGGGCGGATGGTCTCACTAATTGGGGTTAATTGCAAAGCGGCGCTGCAGGTGGAGCGAGTCAGAACGAATAGATCGCATCGAACTGCAATTGCTTGCGCCAGTCTTCCGGCGGACGGAATTGAGCGGCGGGCCGATCAACGCGGTGAACGAGAATTGAACAGTGGATTTAATCAGGGGACTGTCGCAGTCATTGGCAAGATAGCTCCTTTGATGGAGCGCCCGCTTGCGAGGGCCAAAAAACTCATCGCAAATAAAACGGCCGAGCGCTAGGCTGAGGGACCCGAGCGCCCGGCCTCTTCTCACCCCTCCGCAGGGTCAGGGTAAGAGACTGTTATGCGGCGTGCTCTCCGTTCCGCATGAATTCGTAACGTTCGATGGCCGCAGCCACGCCCACTTCTCCTGAATGCTCGGGGCTGCTCCGCAGCACCCGGCCCAGGCACCGAACCCGTACGGGCCCCGCCTGAGTCAACTCGTGGGGCAGGGTCATAACGATCTCCACGGGCGAACCGCTCTTGAGGCTCTTGGGCAGATGAAAATACAAGCCTCGGGAGCTGACCTCGCGCGATTCCGTAGCGGCCTCTCCTACCACGTTCTCATCCGTCCAGCGGACGGTTAGCGGCAATCGCATCAGGAACCGCCGCGAAATACGCCTTTCTTTCAATGACACAAGGAACTCCTTCACGTCTTTCAATGGCACGTTCAGGATAGATTTGCACTCAATTCCAGCCAATAGAGCAAGAGGGCCAATTCACCATGGCCCCGCTGGTACAGAAGTACTGTGTCGAAGTCGCGGCAATACGTAGTACCAGGGTAGGTAAGTCCAATAGAAAGAGGTCGGATGTCTGCGCCAGGGAGTACGCCCGATTAGGCCTGGTCGATCAGGCGATGGTGGATGGCATACAGAGCCAGTTCGAGGCGATCGGAAACGCCGAGCTTATCGAAGATATTATGAAGGTGGTTTTTTACGGTCTGCTCGCTGATAAAAAGCTTCTCGCCGATTTCCCTGTTGCGAAATCCCTGTGCCACCAGTTGCACGATTTCCTTTTCGCGATCGCTCAAGAGAGGCTTTTCCCGCCGCTGGCCGGATTCGGAGGATTTCTTGAAAGCGTCGATCACCTCGGCGGTCATGCGATTATCGAGCCAGATTTCGCCGTCGTAGACCTTGCGAATACTCTTCAGCAGCAGATCGCTCGCGGATTGCTTCAGGACCACGCCCCGCGCGCCCAAGCGCATCGCTCGCACTACGTCGCGGTCGTCCTCGGCCGCTGTTAGGACGATCACGCGAGTGGGAAGCGTATCGAAATTGACCTCTTCCAGGACCCCCAAGCCATCCTTTTCGGGCATCCGCAGATCGAGCAGCAGGATATCCGGCTTCAATTTCTGCAGCATTTTCGTGCATTCGACGCCATTCGACGCTTCGCCGATGATCTGCACCTCGTCAGTCACCTCGAGGAGCTTGCGCAGACCGTCGCGGAAGATCGCATGGTCGTCCGCAACCAGGATTCGGATGGCCTGTTTTGGTTTCGACATGTTAATTCAATGGAATTTCGACCGTCAGACGAGCCCCATGCCCAGGGTTTGATTCCACCGTCAGAGTGCCGCCCATTCCTCGGGTCCGTTCCTTGATCGAAATTGGCCCGAGACGCAACCGATCCAGTTCCTCACTAGTATAGAGTCCAGAAAAACTGAACCCCCGCCCGTTGTCGTCCACGACGAGAAAGACTTTCGCCTCGTCTTGCTCTAGTTTTACCACGACGTGGCTGGCGCTCGCATGCTTTTTTATGTTGTGAAGTGCCTCACGGTAAATCTGAAATAACTCCCGGCAGACGCGATCCGGCAGCCGCAAGTCGCGGCTTTCGATGAACAGATCGACGGCCAGGCCATGCTCGCTGCGGAAGCGTTCGGCAAAGCCGTGCATCAGCTCTCGCATGTCCGCGCTCTCCACGCGCAGGGGGCGCAGATCGGTCACCATCCGGCGCAATTCCTCGCTTTCCTGGTGCACGGTTTTCTGCAAGCCCGCTAATTCCTGGCAGGCTTGTTCGGGCCTTTCCGGAAGCTTCCGCCGCAAGACGTCCAGCTGAATCTTCAGGCTGAGCAGTGTTTGCAGTATCCCGTCGTGCAGATCGCGCGAGATCCGGCTCCGCTCGGACTCGATCGCCCGCGCCCGCAAGCTTCTCAGTAGGAAGATATTTTCGAGTGGTGGCGCGATGTGGCGGATAATTTGCTCAAGCCAGCGCAAGTCTCCGGCGGAAAACCGGCGCCGCGATTCAGCGGGGTTCGCCAGCAGCACGCGGCCCGCCGGACGTCCGTTTGCTTCGATCGTGACGGCCATCAATGAGCGCGCGTCGAATTCGTTGCGCGTCGATTCCGGCGGCGATGCCACGCTCCGAAAACGGGCGCCGCTTCGGCGGTCCCATCCGAAGCCTCGGCCCCTGCCGCCATTTGCGCCGTTCCAGCACATTGAGACTTCCAGCGAATCGAGCAAGAAAATATCGGAGCGCGTCAGCGAAAGCGCTTCGGGTCCGCCCGGCACAGGGTTGTCCGAACCTACTTTCCAGATAAAGAGTCGCTCCAATTCATCATCGCGAATCGCCAGGCATGCTCGTTCGCACTTGAAACACAGCATCAGCTCGCCCAATATTTTGCGAATCGACTCATTCAAGCCGCGCTCGAATTGCAGCAGCCCTGTAATTCTCTCCAAGAACTGCTGCCGCGCGATATGCTGCTGTTCGCGCGCGCCCAAAAATCCCATTCCCAGACCGGAGACCAGCATCCCTATGCCGATTACCACCCAATGCCCAATGCTCTGCCAACGAAACGGCTCCTCCACGGCCACCCGCACGATAATTGCAACGGTTGCGACGCCCACCAGCACCAGCAGCGCGCTCATGTTTCCTCGAGTCGCCAGCGCAAACACCGTGAAGAGGGAGAGAAACCAGAATGCCGAAACCGAGGGAGTCAAATACAGGAAGGCGGCCAGCACCACGAAGTCCGCGGCGAGTGGAATTCGCAGCCGCGTGTCACTCAGAAAACGTTCCGCGAGCGCAATTACCAGCGCCACGGTCAAATAGGACGACAAAACGACGATCGATAGCCGGCTCACAGGAGCCGCGGAAGTCTCTAGCAGGGCAACCAGTGACAGCGACGCGATCACCGCGCGCGCCAATGTCACCTGGCGCTCCAGGTACAGCCGTTCCATGTTTTCGAGAGCCATCGTGAGGGGCGACTATCCTTCAAAGTCTAGCAAGCGGCGTAGGCCGTTCAATCCGCATGAACCCCCGTGTGGTCTGTTAGTAATCGGCCCGGTGCTTTTCCACAGTCTTTACACCAACCTCCACACCACACCCATTGACAATGGGTGCATAATCATCCGCAAAAGTATCTCGGCGGAAGGGGATCGGGCTTGTCGCAACGATATACGCGAAGAGAAGTAGGCCGCATGCTTGGAGTTGAACCGAGCCGCCTGCGCTATTGGGAACGGCTTCGGCTGGTGCGTCCGCGGGCACGCTGGGGAGAGCGCTTCTACAGCTTTAGCGATCTGATAGCCTTACGGACTCTCCAGCGCTTGACGGAAAGGCGTGTTCCGGCGCTGCGTGTCCGGCGCGCCGTGAAGCTCATCGAGGAGCAGTTCGGCGAGTCCAGGCAGCCGCTGCAGGAATTTCAGTTTCTTGATCAAGGGCGAGACGTGCTGGTGATTCCTCCCGGCGCCGCACGGCCGTTCAGTCCCATCAAGCGGCAGTGGGCTTTTCTTTTCGATTCGGCTTCACCCTCGAAGCTTCATTCCATGGCGAGTCCCAGCGCGGAACAGCTCTTCCAATCCGCGATCGATTGCGAGACACGGCCTGAACTTCTGCCGCAGGCCATCGAGAACTATCGCCGCGTCCTCGAACTTGCGCCGGGATGGGTGGATGCGCATATCAATCTTGGCGTGGCGCTCTATCAAATGGGACAGTCCGATGAGGCGCTTGCCGAATTTGCTTGCGCCGTGCGGCTTGATCCGCTGAATGGAATTTCCCGCTATAACCTCGGATGTGTGCTGGAAGAGCGGGGCGACATGGACGAGGCTATCGAACACTTGGTCCGCGCGGCCGGTTCGATGCCGGCACACGCCGACGTTCATTTCAACCTCGCGCTTGCCTATGAAAAACGTGGAGAGCGCGATCTGGCTCGCGAGGAATGGCTACTCTATCTTCGCCTCGCTCCCAATGGCCTCTGGGCCGGCGAAGCTCGCGCCCACCTGAAGCTTTGCTCCGAGCCACAGAAACGTTCCGCCCCGATTCCCTTCCGCCGC
>DASYZC010000200.1:0-8886 GCA_035949735.1 Candidatus Acidiferrales bacterium
GATACCGGACTTGCTTTGGCTTCTGCATCGCCGCTTGAAAACAGGCCTATCCACGATCATATAGCAGATGTCTTGTGGCTCCAATCGGTTGCGTCCTGATGTTGCCGCAGAGTACAGGGGCATGTCCGGCTCTCATCCAGCATTCTTTATGTGGCGGACCCAGAAAGCTGCGTCCATTTCTGTCGGAAAACTCTCCCATTTCAATTGGAATGTTCCAGCGCTTCCTCTACCAGAGCGACGCATTTCTGGACGCGCGCGCGCAGCGGCCCATCAATCTCTTGCTGACGCGCCCTCGACGTAAATAGTTCATCGGCGATGTTCAGCGCCGCCAGCACCGATACTTTCAACGAATCCACGATGCGCGTCGCTTCGGCAACTTCACGCATCTTGCCGTCCACGTAAGCCGCCAGCTCCCGTAGATATTCCTCGTTTTGATCTGTGTTGACGTTATAACTCTGATCGTAAATGTCAATTCTCATGTTGCGCCCCCGATGCAGGAAGCCGGATCGCGCCATTGTCGACTATTGCTCGCGGAACTGCAACGTCCCGCAGGGAGCCGCTCTTCATAGACCGGCCACAAGTCCTTGCCATCGGCATTTCCGTGGTAACCTCATCGCCTGCTGTCAGCATTTACCTCATCGCACTCGGAGGTTTGAATGGCGAATGAGATCAAGCTACGAGTCAATGGGCGGACCCATGGCGTGTTCGCCGATCCGGATACTCCTCTGCTATACGTCCTATCCAGCGATTTGCAGTTGCAAGGGCCTCGATTCGGCTGCGGCCTTTCCCAGTGCGGCTCGTGCTCGGTGCTCGTGAATGGCGCCGAAACGCGCTCCTGCGTTACGCCTGTAGCCACCGTCCGCGGCAAATCCATTACCACCCTCGAAGGTTTGCCGGAATGGTACGCGAAGCAAAAAAAACTCGCAAAAGCTCCTGCTCTGCACCCCGTGCAGCAAGCCATGATCGACGAACAGGCTCTCCAGTGCGGCTATTGCTTCAATGGGATGATTATTCAGGCTGCTGAACTGCTTTCAAAAACGCCGCAGCCCACCGAAGCGGAAATCCGTACCGCGATGAATGGCCATCTTTGCCGTTGCGGAAGTTATCCGCGGGTCATCAAGGCGATCCAGCGCGCATCAAAAGCCATTCACGGAACCTCGGTTGCAGAGGTGGCTGGAGAGGTCGCGCGATGAAACCACCCTCAATTCCCCACCACTTGTTCGACCGTCGCGCATTCCTGAAAGCAGGCGGCGCGCTCATCATTGGATTCAGCAGCGCGAGCTTTATCGGCGACGCGTTTTCGGCACAGGGAGTCGCGGCCGCACGCGGCTCCGTTGCCGGTCCGCCCGATCCCAAGCAAATCGACACTTGGCTCGCCATCCAGTCCGACAATACCGCTACCGTCTTCATCGGCTACGTCGAACTCGGCCAAGGGTCCAGCACATCGCTGCTGCAAGTCGCCGCCGAAGAGCTCGACCTCGACATGAAGCAAGTAAGCACCGTTCGCCTGGATACCAACGTCACCCCAAACCAAGGCGGCACGTACTCGAGCTCTTCCATCGCGCGCGGCAGCCCGGCGATTCGCGCGGCCGCGGCCGAAGCGCGGCATGCGCTTCTGCAGATGGCTTCGCAAAAACTAGACACCCCGATCGAGAAGCTCACTGTGTCGAAGGGCGTCGTCCTGGCCGCAGCGGCAAATGGCAGCAGTCCGCAGAGGTCAGTTAGCTACGGTGAGTTGATTGGCGATAGGCGCTTTAACTTGGCCTTCACCGGCACAGCGCCTTTGAAGCCGGTGGCTGACTACAAATTGGTTGGCGCCAGCCCCACTCGAAACGACATCCCGGACAAGGTCAGCGGCAAGTACGTTTATCTTCAGCATGTCCGTCTGCCCGGAATGCTGCACGGACGCATCGTTCGTCCGCGCGGCCAGGGCGCGTATGGCGCGGGTGCGAAAGTTTCGACCCTCGACGAAGCCTCCATCGCCCATATTCCTGGCGCGCGCGTGGTACGCAAAGGTGATTTCGTGGGCGTGGTAGCGGATCGCGAATGGGACGCCGTTCGCGCGGCCCAGCAATTGAAAATCACGTGGGACGTTCCCGCCACCTTGCCCGGCAGCGATGGCGTGTATGACGCGATGCGCGCGGAAAAAACCACCGATCACGTGGTCTTGCAAAAGGGGGATGTCGCGTCCGCGTTCACGCAAGCCGCGCGAGTTGCCTCCGGCAAGTATCACGGACCGTACCAGGCGCACGCTCCCTTCGGACCCAACGGCGCGCTCGCGGACGTGACGCCGGATTCGGCGCTGGTGATCTGCTCGACGCAGGATGTCTACGCCACGCGCAATACGCTGGCGGGTGTACTCGGACTCCCGCCTGCGAAAGTTCGCGTCCAGTATTACGAGGGTTCGGGCACTTACGGCCATAGTTGCTATGACGACGCGGCCCAAGCCGCGGCAATCCTCTCGCAGCTTGCGGGCAAGCCCGTACGCCTGCAGTTCATGCGCTGGGACGAGCATGGCTGGGACCTCTACGGCCCAGCGCACGTCGGCGAAGTACGTGCCGCAGCCGATGCCAACGGCAAAATCACCGCCTATCAGTACGATGGCTGGCAGCACAATTGGAGCGCCGTCGAAACCTCCGCGCAACTCGCGCTTGGAACGCCCGCCGCCCCGTGGAGGTTCGGCGCCGCCCAGGACGTAAACCCCAACGACTGCGGCGGAATGTACGCAATTCCCAACGTGCGCTTGATCAATCACGAAGTTCCGGCGCTCGGATATCTGCGCGGCGCGTGGCTCCGCTCGCCGCTCGATTTATCCTTCTCCTTTGCATCCGAGCAAACAATTGACGATCTCGCTCGCCAGCTGGGAATTGACGCCTACGAATTTCGCAAGCGCAACATCGCCAGCGAGCGATGGATGGGTGTGCTCGACGCCGTTGCGAAAGCCGCAAAATGGGAGCCGCGCCCGCCCGCCTCGAAAGTTTCAGCGAGTCCGGCAGACGCCAAAATCCTCAGTGGTCGAGGAATTGGCCTGGGCACACATCTCACGTCGTACGGTGCCGCAGTGGCCGAAATCGAAGTAAACAAGGAGACCGGCCAAGTGATTGTGAAACACATGTACGGCGCGATCGACGCCGGCCTCGCCGTAAATCCCGCGTTTATCGAAAACCAGATCAGCGGCCAGTTGGTCCAAACCACAAGCCGCATGCTCCACGAGGAAGTAACATTCAATAAAACAAATGTCACCAGCCTCGATTGGAACAGCTATCCCATCCTGCGCTTCGAAGAGTGTCCCGAGGTGACGCCTGTCGTGGTGCAGCGCACCGATCAAAAATCAACCGGCGCCGGTGAAGAAGTGATGGCCGCCGCCGCAGGAGCCATTGCTAACGCCTTCTTCGACGCCACCGGCGTCCACATGCGCGAATTCCCGCTGACTCCAAAGCGAGTCCTTGCCTCCCTCACGCGCGTCTAACGGTATGTCCTTGTTCGCGCGGTGGGGGGACTCATGAAAGTGCGAGCTGCCGTGGCGCGTGAAGGCCAACGGCTCCTCAGCATCGAAGATCTCGACTTCAGCGATCCTGGCCCAGATGGCATTCTGGTCCGCATCGTCAGTGTGGGGCTCTGCCACACGGATGTTAAAACCCTCCAGGGAGAAATGGCTGTGCCGAAGCCGGTCGTGCTCGGCCACGAAGGCGCCGGCATCGTCGAACGCACCGGCGAACGTGTCACCAAGGTTAAACCTGGCGATCCCGTTGTGCTCACTTTCGATTCCTGCGGGACCTGCCGGCCTTGCACCACAGGGAATCCGGCCTACTGCGCGCAGAATATGGCTTTGAATTTCCGAGACGCGCGAGAAGGCGCACCCGGCTCCTTCCGCGATGGAAGCGCAGCGATTCACGGACATTTCTTCGGCCAATCATCCTTTGCCAATTACGCTGTAACGACCTCGCGGAACACAATTCGCGTACGAAAAGATTCTCCTCTGGAAATTCTGGGCGTGCTCGGCTGCGGCATTCAGACCGGCGCAGGAGCGGTGATGAATTCTCTCCAACCTCCGCCCGGCAGCTCCATCGCTATCTTCGGAGTCGGTCCGGTGGGCCTGAGCGCCGTAATGGGAGCTGTGATAGGCGGCTGCACGGAAATCATTGCGATCGACGTTCTTGAGCCGCGCCTCGAAATAGCCAAGCAGCTCGGCGCCACGCGTGTTGTGCGTGCAACCAGAAAACTGAATGCCGCTGAAGAAATTTGGCGCGCCGTTCCTGGCGGAGTGAATTATGCGTTGGACACCACGGGGCGCGCGGCCACCTTCGACCAGGCTATCGCCTCCCTTGCCACAAAGGGCTTCTTCGGCTTCGTCACTGCGCCGGCGGGAAGCCCAGGGTTGAATCTGTCAGCAGTGATGATCGGCGGCCAGAGCGTTCGCGGAATCGTCCAGGGCGATAGCGCACCAGACGCCTTCATCCCACACCTGATCGAGTTGCACATGAGCGGCCGCTTTCCGTTCGACAAACTGATCACCAAGTACCCCTTCGAGCAAGTCAATCAAGCCATCGCCGACCAAACCAGCGGCAAAGTCGTGAAACCCGTTTTCACATTTCCGCATTGAATTCGCTGCGTTCATCCTCGGTCCACATCAACAACCGTTTGCAATCACCGCCGCCTCATGCCAGCCTAAACTTTGGAGGTGACGTGTCTGGCCTGACAAGGAGCGATAGTCTCGCGCGCGGCGTCCTCGCCGATGGACACCAAGGCTGCGTAATCGCGGAACGTTTCTCCTCCCGTGTATTTCGCCTGCCGGTTGCTCGGATAAACCTCGCCGCCGCACTCTTGGCCGGGCTCGCGCTGCGCCTTTTTTTTGTCATCCGCTTTCCATTTTCCCCCGGTGACACCAAATTCTACGACGCGCTCGCACGCAACTGGCTTTATCACGGCGTCTACGGCCTTTTCGTCCACGGCCGATTGGTACCCTCCGACATGCGCACCCCCGGCTATCCGGCATTTCTGGCCGCGGTTTACGCTTTCTTCGGACCGAGCCACCGAGCCGTTCTCATCGCTCAGGCGATCACGGGTTTGCTGACATGCATTGGCATTGCTTCGATCGCCTCGCACCTCGCGCCCGCCGCCGCGCAGAGGAAAGCCGCCACGGCCGCTCTTTGGATTGCGGCGCTATGCCCATTCACCGCGAATTACGACTCGATTTTGCTGACCGAAGCCCTCGCCATATTTTGGACCACCTTCTCTATCCTGATTTTTATCTCGCTCCTCGACCATCCCTTCATCGCGCGTCCCGACCAAGCATCGTCGCGAAGCATTCTCTCATTCGCGGGATGGGTTGGTTCAGGAGGTATCTTGGTCGGCCTCGGCACTCTCGTTCGCCCGGAGACGCCCCTCGTCCTGGCCGCCGCCGGTCTCATATTCACGGTTCGGCTCCGTCGTCGCATCGACTGGCCGAAATTGGTTCTCACAATCTCTTGGATGGCCGCTGGCCTTGTTTTGCCTTTGTTGCCGTGGGCGGCGCGAAACGCTCGCGCGCTCGGGCGCATTCAGTTTCTCGCTCCCCGCTATGCCGAAATCGAGGGTGACTTTATTCCTTATGGTTTCTTCGCTTGGTCGCGAACCTGGATGGTGCGGCCCAAAGAAAACTACCTCGTGCCCTGGAAGCTCGGCAGTGCCCCTATTTCGATCGAGAGTCTGCCCGCTTCCGCCTTCGATTCCGCACCCGAACGCAATCGCGTAGCCCGGCTGCTCACCGCCTACAACGACGGCTTGAAAATGTCTCCGCTGCTCGATCGCGATTTTGAGCTTCTCGCTCGCGAGAGAACGGCGCGTGATCCGCTGCGCACGTACATCATCATTCCCATCGAGCGCATCGGGGCCATGTGGTTCGCGCCGCGCGTTCGTTCTCTCCGCTACTCAGGCGAGCTGTGGCCGCCCGCCGAGAAATGGCGCGAAAATCCGTGGGATTTCGGCGTGACTGCCGGTTTCGGGCTTCTGAATCTCGTCTATTTCGGACTCGCAATCGCAGGTGTATGGAATTGCCGCGCGCGCTCCGCGATCGCCATGCTGATCGCCTTCATAGTTATTCGAACGGCGTTCCTGACGCAGCAAATATCCATCGAACCGCGCTACGTGATCGTTTGCTTCCCAGCGTTTTTGGCCATCGCCGCCCAATCCTTGGCGATCTCGCGGCATTCGCTCGCGCCCAACGCAGCCCTGCGTCGCTGGCTATCCAGCGAATCAGCGGCCGATTGAGTGTTGCGCTGGCCTTGGTACTCATTTTAGGTAGGTGCGGACAATCTCGATCACGTCGTTGGCGGCTTCCTCCGAAGACTTGGAGTTCCGCGGCATGTGATTGCGAATGTGATCCTCAAGAAGTTCGCCCATTAGACTGTTGATCGCGCCGCGCGCGGCCGCCAGGCGCTGAAGCACGTCGGCGCACTGCTCGTCGTCGTTCAGGGCGCGCAGCACGCTTTCAAGCTGCCCGATCACCTTCTTGGTGCGCGTCACCAAATCCAGTTTTTCGCGAGATAAATGAGACATCTTTCTTGACTACCCTAGGGGGGTATGGTATCAACATTCGAAATTAAAATCCACGGTTGCTAGACCCTGTAACCCGGCCTTAACGCGACGCACTGGCACCCGTGGTCTACTTCCTTGGCAAACGGCGGTCTCTCATAAGCCTTCTTAACGAAATGAGACATGCGCGCTTTTCTCCAATTCGTTTCCCGGTCTTTCCCTCTGCTTGTGTTGTGCCTCGCTGCATCTCGTTGTGTAGCTGCCCAGGGGCCGCAAACCACGCAAGTTGAACAAACGTACGCCGAATCGCAGACCCAACAAACGCCCAATTCCGCTCCTGACCCTGACACCTCGGCCGCTCAGGAGTCTCTGCCCGATCCCCTGACGCTTTTCCCGCACTCACGCACTGCGCGTTACTGGATCTCCGGACAGGCCAACATTGTCCTCCAATGGCACGGTTCGTTCCCCGCGAAATACGACGGCCCAAACAGCCTGCATTCGAAGCCTGAAAACGCAACCTCGAAAGTGTACACGCTCTATCTCGGCTACGAACTCACGCCGGCGACGGAGGTCTTTCTGGACATCGAAAGCGCCGGCGGCCACGGCCTCAGTGACTCCCTTGGCCTAGCGGGCATTACGAATCTTGACGTGGTGCGCAACACGACCCTCAGCCAAGATCCCTACGTTGCTCGGTTGATGTTGCGTCAAATTATTCCCCTGACAGGTGAGCGCATTGAATCCGATCGCGACCAACTGCATCTCGCTACCTCTATTCCAGCCCGCCGGATCGAGTTCCGCATCGGGAAATTCGGCATGGCCGATTTCTTCGATGTCAACACCTGGGGCTCGGATTCGCACCTGCAATTCCTCAATTGGACAGTGGACAACAACGGCGCTTACGACTACGCGGCGAACACGCGCGGCTATACCGACGGCGTCCTCGTCGAGTACGACGACCATTGGTGGTCTGTGCGCTTTGCCGAGGCCCTTATGCCGAAGGTAGCCAACGGCATCCATCTCGATGCTGATGTTGCGCGGGCACGTTCGGAAAATCTGGAATTCGAGGTTCGCGGCAAAGTAATTGCCCACCGCGCCGGAACCGTGCGGCTCTTGAGTTATCTGAATCACGCCAACATGGGCAATTACCGAGAAGCAGTTGACGATTTTCTCGCCGGCCCGAATACTTCTCCGCCCGACGTCACCTCAACCCGCCGCGAGGGACGTCACAAGTACGGCTTCGGCCTGAACTTCGAGCAGGAAGTCACTTCGCGGCTTGGAATTTTCGGCCGCTTGGGCTGGAGCGACGGCCATAACGAATCCTTTGCCTACACGGAAGACGACCGCACCCTCGAACTCGGCGCGTTCACCACTGGTGATTCCTGGCATCGCCACAACGACCGCGCTGGCGTTGCCCTCGTCGCCAATGGAATCGCCGCCGCCCATCAGCAGTATCTCGCCCTCGGCGGCCTCGGATTCCTGCTGGGCGACGGAGGACTTACTTACGGCTCGGAGAAAATCTTCGAAGGCTTCTACACCGCCCACCTCTGGCGCGGCTTCTTCGCCTCGTTCGACCTGCAGCACATCAATAATCCCGGCTATAACCAGGATCGCGGCCCGGTTACGGTTCCCGGTCTCCGCTTCCACGTCGACTTCTGATCGGCTGACGTCCTGAAACTTTCACGGTTTCCGTGGAGGTGCCTCTGCACCCGATGTGGGTGGCGGAGCCGCTGGCGGTGGGAAAAGCGGCTGCTTCAGAATGTCGAGTACTTCGGGAGGAAGCTTGTCGGCTTGCGCCACTAGCGCGGCTGTTTGCCACATCTGATCGTCGGTCAGCACCGCTTTGAAGCTGGGCATCGCCGTCATACGAATGCCGTTCTTGATCTTCCAATACGTCTCGCCCACAGGATCGTCCGTCACGTACCCGTCAGGCATCAATAGGTGCGGTGGCGGCGGATACATCTCCGGCTCTGGATTCGTATCCTTTTCGAGCATACCGTGGCAGCCGCAACCCCTCCGATACGTTTGTGCTCCGGCCATCAAATCGGCGGCCGTGAAGGTCGCCAGATCCCTCTTGGGCGCGTCGCGGTGAATTCGCGCCCCAAGCGCCATCCCCGCAATCAACCGCTCGAAAGGAAACGGGTGATCGGATACGGCCGCTGGCGCCAGTCCCGTCAAAAGATATACGGCGCCGAGCACTGGAATGATAATCAGCCCAACTATAACTCCTCCCCAGAACCTTCCCATCGCGCCTGCCTCCTTCCGTGCCCTCGTCGTTTCTGGCACCACCAAACTTGCAGGACAGTCTACGCCTCACTTCAGCATTTTTGGGTGAAATCCATCGCAAAAGAACGGCGCGCGATTCGGGAAAACTTT
>DASYZC010000201.1:0-1639 GCA_035949735.1 Candidatus Acidiferrales bacterium
CACAAAGACCATCAGAGCCCCTGGCAGATCATCGAGCGCCTCGCTCCACGCTCGCCTCTCGAACTCTGCTTGCTTCCTCCCGTCTTCCTGGATTATTACCTCAACGACTCAGGGGGATACGATGTGCCCCGGCAGCCCTAATCTTTTGCAGCTCTACTGGGCGGGCCGACGGCGCGGGCGCGTGGCGCGAAGAGTGTGCCGTCGAGAAACGCTTGGTGCGCAAGGTGGATGCGGCGTATTTTGGTGACGCTCGAAAGCCAGCGTCACAGCCGATGGGAGATTCGCAATGAGTTCCGTTCCTCCGAAAACGGGTTCGAGTCCGTTGCCTCAAGACGATGGCACGCCACCGCAGCACAACATGCACCGGATATTTATCGGGTCGAATGGAATCCGCGCGGGTTGGCGCCTGGCATTGGCTATCGCGATATTCCTGGCACTCCTGACGACGATCAGTGGTGCCATAACGCTTGTGCCGCACGCGCGCTCCTGGGCGTTCGGCGGGGGCCCAGTGGGCTTGTTTTTCAGCGAGGGTATGCTGGCCCTGGCGCTGGTGCTCGCCGTAAGCGTGATGACGAGAATTGAAAAGCGTTCGTGGGCAGAGTATGGGCTGCCGTCAAGCGCGGCGTTTGGCAAGAGATTCTGGCAGGGCGTGCCGTACGGATTCGCGATGCTGAGCGTCCTGATGGGACTGATGGCCGCGAGCCGTGTATTTTCATTCGGAGGGCGAGCGCTAACCGGAGGAGACGCGGTGCACTACGGTCTGCTCTACTTGGCCGGCTTCACCCTGGTTGCCTTCTTCGAGGAATTTTCTTTTCGCGGATACATGCAGGCGACGCTTGCGTCGGGAATCGGATTTTGGCCGGCGGCGGTCTCGCTAGCTGTTGTGTTTGGCGCTTTGCATCTGGGGAACAAGGGCGAGGCAGAATTCGGAGCGGCGATGGCCGGAGCGTTTGGCTTGTTGGCAGCGTTCACGCTTCGGCGAACCGGAGACTTATGGTTTGCGATCGGGATGCATGGCGCCTGGGATTGGGGCGAGTCATTTTTTTACGGGGTGCCGGATAGCGGCGTGGTGTTGAAGGGGCATCTGATGAATGCATCGTTTCACGGTCCGGCGTGGCTGACCGGGGGAACGGTGGGGCCGGAGGGAAGCGTTTTGGCGGCTGCGGTTCTAGTCTTGGCTGCGATAGGCATCCACTACATCTTCGCAAGGCAAGCAACCACTTGACGATCCACCGCTCGAAGAACCCACTGGAATCCTTTTGGTTGCGTGAAGCATCTACTTGAAGCCGCATCAAGGGCCAGGCAGGCGGATAGGATTTAAGGATTTGCGACGATGCTTGTTTGACAAGGCCAGTGCGGAAGTTTAGAATCGCCGGATTTGAGTGAGCCATTTGGACCGCAGTGGGATGTAGACCATGGATAAAAAGCGACTTGATTATTACAAGAAGAAATTAGCGGCGCGCCGCGAGGAATTGCTGCGAACGATCGCGCGCACGCAGCAAGAAGGACGCGAGGCCGACGAAGATCCGACCGTGGATCTTGCCGACAAGGCCGCCAATTCCTATACCAAGGAGTTTCTGTTCGGCCAAACACACAACGAACGATCGCTGCTGCAGTTGGTGGACGACGCGCTGGCGCG
>DASYZC010000202.1:0-3822 GCA_035949735.1 Candidatus Acidiferrales bacterium
CGCTTCCCCGACGGCATTGACCACGTGGTACGGCATGGCGGAATTGATCTCGCCAGCCAGTTCGATGAATCGTGTCGAAAAATCGTATTCCTTGGCCTTCCACGACAGGTAAAACGGGTCGACGGGGATGCAATGTCCTCCCAACCCGGGCCCCGGATAAAACGGCATGAAACCGAACGGCTTGGTGGCGGCGCTGTCAATCACCTCCCAAACGTCCATGCCCATGCGCTGGCAGAGCAGCTTGAGCTCGTTGACGAGCGCGATGTTCACGCACCGGAAAATATTTTCCAGCAGCTTGGACATCTCCGCTGCCCGCGTCGAACTGACGCGAACTACGCGCGCGACGATCTGAGCGTAGAGATTCGCAGCCGCCTCGCCGCTCGCTGCGTTGATCCCTCCAACCACTTTCGGAATCTGTGCAAGACCATAATTCTTGTTGCCAGGGTCTTCGCGCTCCGGAGAAAACGCCAAATAAAAATCAGTACGCCCTGCATCACGGTTCGCCGCGCCCTGAACGGGACACCGCAAGCTGCCCTTCTCCAGAATGGGCAAGACGAGATCTTCGGTGGTACCCGGATATGTGGTGCTCTCAAGAACGATTAATTGGTCACGTTGCAGGTGGGGCGCGATGGACTGCGCCGTGTTTTCGACATAGGAAAGATCCGGATCCCGGCGGTCGTCAAGCGGCGTCGGAACGCAGATCAATACGGCGTCCACGTCACGCAATTGAGCGAACTCGGTGGTGGCGGAAAAGTGACGCGATTTTGCGTGTTTCGCGATTTGTTCGGATTGAATGTGTTTGATATATGATTCGCCGCGATTCAGCTTTTCCACTTTCCCCGGATCGGTATCAAGACCCAATACGAAATGGCCTGTTTCGGCAAAACGTAATGCCAGTGGCAGTCCGACGTAGCCACAGCCAATAATCCCGATCTTCAATTCCTTGCCGGAAAAATACTGCGGAGTACGTCCAGACATGGATCTTCAATCTCCCTTTCTGCTGCGCGTGATATTGTACTTGTATTGGAAGAAATAGTATTGCAAATTGGGTTCATCCGGAAACGTCTCGATCACACCCTAAGCGGCGAACCTCACATTTCTGGATCGTAGTTCAGATTTGGCGCCAACCAACGCTCCACTTCGTGCACGTCCATGCCCTTGCGCCGGTGATAATCCTCAACTTGGTCGCGATCAATCTTTCCCACCGCAAAATATCTCGCCTTGGGATGCGAAAAATAAAGGCCACAAACCGAGGCGGCCGGATACATCGCGAAACTCTCGGTCAGCTGAATGCCGGTATTTTTTTGTGCCTCCAAGAGCTCGAATAATTGCTGTTTTTCCGTATGATCAGGCGAAGCGGGATATCCCGGCGCGGGTCGTATCCCGCGATAGCGTTCTCGCAGCAAATCTTCATGCGCCAGCGTTTCTTTTTTGCCAAAGCCCCATTCATCGCGCGCTCGTTTGTGCGTAAGTTCGGCGAGCGCCTCCGCCAAACGATCTGCAAGAGCTTTGGTCATCAAGGCGTTGTAATCGTCATTTGCCTTCTCGAATCGCGCCACAATCGCCTCGATGTTTATCCCCGCTGTCACAGCAAACGCGCCCAAGTAGTCCGGTAGTCCGATTTCTTTCGGCGCGATAAAATCCGCCAACGCATATTCCGATTCCCCGGCCGGTTTCTCCATCTGTTGACGCAGCGTGTGAAATGTCGTCAGGATTCTGGAACGCGATTCATCCGTATAAATCTCGATATCTTCGACCACGCTATTGGCGGGGAAAAATCCCATCACGGCACAAGCAACGAGAAGTTTTTCTTCCATAATTCGGCGAAGCAGATTCTGCGCATCATCGAAGAGCTCCTTCGCCTTGGGTCCCACGCCGTCCTGTTCGAAAATCCGCGGATAGATTCCGCGCAACTCCCATGCGTGAAAAAATGGCGTCCAATCAATATACGGAACGATTTCCGCCAGAGAAACGCATTTGTAGCAGCGGACTCCCGTAAACGAAGGCCGCGGAGGCTGATAACCGGACCAATCGAAAACGGGCTTCCTCTGACGCGCCTCGGCAAAGGACAGAAGATTTTGCGTCTTCGGTCCACGGTGCTTCTCGCGCGTTTTTTCCTGCTCCGCGCCGTTTTCCGCCACGAACCCGCCCTTCAGGTCCGTGCTGAGCAGGCTCGCTACCACTCCCACGGCCCGCGACGCGTCCTGGACATGCACTACCGGCTGTCTATACATGGGCGCAATTTTCACCGCCGTGTGCACGCGGCTCGTTGTCGCTCCGCCTATGAGAAGAGGAAGCATGAATCCCTCTCGCTGCAGTTCCTTGGCTACGTGCGACATCTCTTCAAGCGATGGCGTGATCAGCCCGCTCAATCCGACCATGTCCGCGTTTGTTTCGCGAGCCGCCGTCAAAATCTTTTCGCTCGGGACCATCACTCCCAGGTCGATCACTTCATAATTGTTGCAGCCAAGTACCACGCCAACGATATTTTTCCCGATGTCGTGCACGTCGCCTTTCACCGTCGCCAGCAGCACTTTTCCTTTGGCTTTCGCGATGCCGCTCGATAGTTTCTCCGCTTCCATGAACGGTTGCAGATACGCGACCGACTTCTTCATCACGCGCGCGCTCTTCACTACTTGCGGCAGAAACATTCTCCCTGAGCCAAAAAGATCTCCGACCACGTTCATGGCATCCATCAACGGCCCTTCAATCACCGCGATCGGCTTACCGTATTTCTTGCGTGCCTCTTCCGTATCGGCTTCGATGTAATCCACAATACCTTTGAGCAGCGCATGCTTCAGCCGTTCTTCCACTGCCCCTTGCCGCCACGCGCTTTCCTCCACCGGCGCCTTGCCTTTTTGCTTTACGGAATCAGCAAACGCCAGCAAACGTTCGGTCGCGTCCGGCCGGCGATTCAACAGCACGTCTTCCACTAGTTCCAACAAGTCTTTCGGAATCTCCGCGTAAATGCCGAGCTGACCGGCGTTCACGATGCCCATATCCATGCCCGCGCGAATTGCATGATAAAGAAACGCCGAATGCATGGCTTCGCGCACCGTGTTGTTGCCGCGGAACGAAAAGGAAATATTACTTACGCCGCCACTGACCTTCACATAGGGAAGCGTCGCTTTGATTTGTCGCGTGGCCTCGATGAAGTCGACGGCATAGTTGTTGTGCTCTTCCATTCCTGTTGCGACGGTCAGAATATTGGGATCGAAAATGATGTCTTCCGGCGGCACGCCGACCTCGGTGGCAATTTTGTATGAGCGCGTGCAGATTTCCAGTTTGCGCGCCACGGTATCGGCTTGACCTCTCTCGTCAAACGCCATGATTACCATGCCCGCGCCATAGCGGCGAATCAGCCGAATGCGCTGCTTGAACGCCTCTTCGCCTTCCTTCAGGCTCACGGAATTAACGATTCCCTTTCCCTGAATGCACTTCAGCCCGGCTTCGATCACGCTCCATTTCGAACTGTCGATCATGATCGGAACGCGGGAAATCTCCGGCTCCGATGAGATGTAGTGAAGAAACGTCGTCATGGCCTGCTCGGAGTCAAGCATCGCCTCGTCCATATTGATGTCGATGATCTGCGCGCCCCCTTCGACCTGCTGGCGAGCGATGGCGAGGGCTTCTTCGAGTTTCCCATTCAGAATTAATTTGGAAAACTTCGGCGAGCCAGTGACGTTTGTACGCTCGCCAATGTTGACGAAATTCGTATCTGGCCGAATCACCAGCGGCTCGAGCCCACTGAAGCGCGTATAGCGTTCCGGTCTGGCCAGCGCATGCGGTTCCAGATCCTTCACGGCCGCGGCAATCGCGCGG
>DASYZC010000203.1:0-5217 GCA_035949735.1 Candidatus Acidiferrales bacterium
GAGGCATTTGCAGATTCAAAATCCGACATTACTCCGAGGAAGGACACCATGACCAAAGCCGTTGGTACAAAACGAGCCGCGGAGCAATCAACTGACAACACGACGATTCGTCCGTTTCATAAAACATTTCCGGCAAGTGACATCAGTGAATTGCGCAGGCGCGTAAACGCCACGAGGTGGCCGGAGCGGGAAACGGTCAAGGATGCATCCCAGGGCGTGCAACTGGCGACGATTCAGAAGCTCGCGCGCTATTGGGGGACCAATTATGACTGGAGCAAGTGCCAGGCGAAGCTGGACGCCAGGCCGCAGTTCATGACAAATATCGACGGGCTAGACATTCATTTCATTCACGTGAAGTCGAAGAATGCGAATGCGCTTCCGGTGATCATCACGCACGGATGGCCCGGCTCGATCATCGAGCAAATGAAGGTCATCGATCCGCTGACGAATCCGACGGCACACGGCGGGAGCGCAGCGGATTCTTTCGACGTCGTGATTCCTTCGCTACCGGGCTACGGATTTTCTGGCAAGCCGACTGCGCCCGGGTGGACCCCCGTCACCATTGCTCGTGCGTGGGCGACTTTGATGCAACGCCTCGGCTACAAACAGTACGTGGCGCAGGGCGGGGATTGGGGGAATGCCGTCTCGGAGACGATGGCCCTGCAGCAGCCGCCGGGATTGCTCGGCATTCACACCAATATGGCGGCGACGGTTCCACCCGATGTTTCAAAAGCTCTGTCGGTTGGCGGTCCGCCGCCCGCTGGCCTCTCGGCCGAAGAGAAACATGCGTGGGACCAGCTCGATGATTTCTACAAAAACGGCCTGGGCTATGCCCAAGAAATGTCAAACCGGCCACAGACGCTTTACGGAATCTCAGATTCGCCGGTGGGGCTCGCCGCTTGGATGCTGGACCACGACATCCGCAGTTACGAAATGATTGTGCGTGTCTTTGATGGAAAGATGGAGGGGCTGACTTGGGACGACGTCCTTGACAACATCACACTCTACTGGTTGACGAACACCGCGATTTCCTCGGCGCGCCTCTACTGGGACACCGCGCGAATTTCGACGGGAGGAGGTTTCTTTGATGTCAGGGGAATCAAGGTCCCGGTCGCCGTCAGCGCCTTCCCCGATGAAATCTATGCGGCCCCGAAGAGCTGGGCAGAGCGGGCCTATCCTAAGCTGATTTATTACAACCGGCCTACCAAAGGCGGGCATTTTGCGGCGTGGGAACAGCCGCAAGAGTTCACTGACGAACTTCGCGCGTCGTTCAGATCGTTGCGTTAATTTAGACCAATTGAAGGAGGACGTATGTCAAGTGATAAAACAGGAAGCGCCGTTAGTGCGAGTCGAGCGTTGCAGCCCACAGAAACAAATCCTCTCGATTTTGTGCCCGACAAAATTCCTTTCGACACTCCGTATGGCCCACCGATATCACTAGGCCGAGCTCAGGCCGTTATTTACGCTGCGGTAGAAGAGGCGAAGAAGCGGAATTGGAAAATGAACGTAGCGGTGTTCGATTCCGGGGGTAACCTCGTCGCCTTTCAACGAATGGACGGCGCGATGCTTGCCTCCATCCAGATCGCCGAACACAAGGCTCGAGCAGCCGCAACCTTCCGTCGCCCGACCAAGGTCTTCGAGGACGGTATCAACCTCATGAAGCTCAACTATCTGCTCGCGTTCGATGGAATCATTGCGTCTCGAGGCGGCATCCCACTGATCGAACAGGGAGCGATTATCGGCGCAATCGGTAGCTCGGGAGGAACGGACTCCCAGGACGAGATCGTCAGCCAAGCAGGCGCGGGGGTAATCAACCAACCGCCGGTAACGAACAAATGACCCGGACCTCGGAGAAAGCGTTAGGGACAATGAACCTGTTTTGCAGACCCAAAATATGGAGGAGGATGTCATGACAACTGCAATCGCACCTGCTAAACCCGCACAGATTCGCGTTACCAAGAGGTCGTCCGCCTATTGGCGTGTCACCATCGATAATCCGCCGATCAACGTAATGGGCCCGGAAATGGTCCGGGAGTTCCAGGGAGTCATCGGCGCCCTGGAGGCCGACGAGCGTGTCAGGGTGGTTGTCTTCGACAGCGCGGTCGAGGATTACTTCCTGAATCACTCCGATTTCACGGCCAAGATCGAGGACTTGACCTCCATGCCGGCCGGTCCCACGGGCTTGCCGCCTTGGCCGGACTTTCTCGTGCGTCTGACCCGCTTGCCAGTCGCCTCAATCGCCCTCATTCGAGGCCGTGCGACAGGCAACGGCAGCGAGATCACCCTGGCCTGCGACATGAGTTTCGCCAGCCGCGAGAAGACCATCATCTCGCAATGGGAGGTAGGTGTGGGCATGGTCGCCGGCGGCGGCCCCATGGCCCGTCTGCCCCAACTCATCGGTCGAAACCGCGCCCTCGAGGTGCTCCTGAGCTCGGAAGATATTAGGGCAGAACAAGCCGAGGTCTACGGCTACATTAATCGCGCCCTGCCCGACGCGGATTTAGACGCGTTCGTAGAGACGCTTGCGACCCGGATCGCCAAATTCGACAAATGGGCGATCGCCCAGACCAAGCGTCTGGTCAACACCAGCCTTCCGCCGGACGTCGAGCTCGGCGCGGGGTGGGATGCGTGTATCGCTTCGCTCGGGCGACCTGCCGCACAAGAGGGGATAAAAGCGCTGATGGCGCGCGGCTTTCATAAGCCGGGGGATGTCGAGAATCGGCTCGGATACTACCTGGGACAAATCGCGCGCTAGGCCTGCGCCAGGCGCGGTCTCAATTCCGGGACGTCGAGGATCCCACGCGTTCGAAGCCAAGCCTGGCGGACACGTTTCGAATGTCTGTGGTGACATCTAACATATTCTGCGCACGATATCGAAAGGAGCCATGAATGAGCGCCGTACAGGTGGAACAAAAAAGCTATGAGATGCCCCCGCGCGAAGGGATCAGCATCGCATATTTTCTTACCGTCGCCGACGTCGAGCGATCGGCTCGCTACTACGAAAAGGTCTTCGGCGCTCGCATTCTGACCATGGGAGACGGCAACGCGCCTCCGTACCTTCAGCTTGCGAATATCTGGATGATTCTGAACGTGGGGGGCGGGCCGACCCCGGACAAGCCGACGGTAACGCTCAGCGTCCCCGACCCGAATCACATCAACAGCTTTATGAATTTCCGGGTTGCGGATATTCAAGCGTGCTATGAGCTATGGAAAAGTCGAGGAGCCGAGTTCATCACGGAGCCGATTCCCAAGTACGGCGAGATTCGCTGCTACATCCGCGATCCTGACGGTTACATTATCGAGGTCGGACAGAGCACTAGCCTCACGTACGGTTAACGCTCAGGCGGGTGGTCTACGCTTCCGGCCTTTGACTTTGAGGGTGCCCCATGCTCGGGTTTTGAGCGTGGGGCTTTTGGACTGTTGTTCGACACTCGTCGACAAGTGGGGCGGATGGGGCACCCGCAAAACCCTCCGGTGAATTAATGCGGTGGTATCATGAGCGCTGCGATGTTCACTGGCGCTGCGAGTACTTAAGAATGCGAAAGCCTGTGCGCCACTCGCCTGAGGGTTGACTCGGTGTAATGTCAGCAAGCGACAGGCACGTCAAAAACCGCACCCTTAAACACCAAAGGGTGCGCCGCCCGCCGTTGTCGATCTCGTATACGGTTCTGTTTGTGATTGCGTTTTCCCTCATTTATGCAACTCGGACATTATCGCGTCCAAATTCCGTTTTGTTGCATGAGGCTGTTGAACCCGAATGGCGCGTTGATTTGCGCTCTGCCATCGGAAGTGCGCCTGTTCGATCTATCGCCCAGAGGAGGAGCGAATTTCTCGCAAGTCCCTATGCCTCCGTATGGTTTATAAACAACAATACGATTGCCGGGACCTTCGTGGTGCGCAAAACGGGTAGCGAACCGCAGATTTCCAACCGGGCGAGTCTCGATAACAGCTTGCCTCTGCAGCTTCGCGCGATTTTCTTGAACGCTCACACGGGAAAAATCACGGGCACTGCCGATTGGCCGACCGATTCGAGAAGGTCCCTGATTATCGCCGTGGATGACGGCAAGTTCGTAACACTCCGTGGAAGGAATCTCACACTCTATTCGCCCGACTTCGTCGCACTGAAAAATCTGATGCTGCCGGAAACCGGCTTGGCCGGATGGCTTTGGTGCCCATCACCTTCTGGCAAGAATATTCTGTTCTTCTCAGGCCAATTCGGAAAAAGCAGGTTGATCTGGGTCAATGTGAATGCGCTCAAGATAGTCGATTCCTGGGAAGATGATTTGAACGGGTATCTGTCGCTATCGGACAAATACGTTGCGACCTCGACATGCTGGTCGGGCTTCGAGGTCAATTCGGTAACCTATAACGATAACGGTGGAGCAGTAATTTCTCCGGGGTCAAAATGCGATTCTCAAATCAAGATTAGGACCCCGTTGACAGGCTGGGAGACTATTGCGCCAGGAGCGCCGCATCAATATCCTCAATTCGTGAATGAAAGCATGCTTTTTATTCCAGGAAAAACTATTGGAAGGATAATCGGAATTGACGGTAAAGTTCTCTTCGAGCAGCCGAAAATTCGTCAGTCATTCGGATGTTGGGGTTCTGGGGTATTCCCGGTGCCAGATGGTCATCGGTTTGTCATCCCAAGCTGCGAACTGAGGGGTGCTATTCCCACTTTCGATATCGGTGGACATTTGGTGCTCAAACAAATCGCTGTTTACGACATTTCGTCTCAGGTGCAATGGTACAGGATCGATGTGAAAGGACCTCAGATAAAAAATCAAATGGAATTCGCTGTTTCGCCAGACGGTTCGCAACTTGCAGTTTTGAACGACGAGTTCGTGGAGGTTTTTCAACTTCCCCCTTCGTCGCAAAAGCGATGAAGTCGATGGTATTGTCGGCGTTTTTTTACGTTCTGTTTGTAATTGCGTTCTCTCTCATTAGGCTGGCTTGGGGCTCGCCACGATAGCGAACCGCAGGTGGAGCACTCCTAACCCGTAAACGATTTCGGCGTACGTCGAGTGTAGTGAAATGTTGCATCTCATCTGCCCGCGGATTCCGAATCCGCTTTGCGCTACTGGGAAAGCTGAGTCACTTGTACATTGTAGCGGTCGAGCAAGTCGCCGGTGGCGTGTTCCACGGCCGTGACAGCAAGCCGGTAACCAACTTCCGCCTGCACCAGGCCTAACTCGGCCTGCGCCAATTCCGTCTGAG
>DASYZC010000204.1:0-5259 GCA_035949735.1 Candidatus Acidiferrales bacterium
TTGAACACGGGCACGCCGATTCGCCTGGTGCCGCCTTTGCCGGGCGTCACGCCTGCCACGATCTTCGTACCGTACTCGATCATCTGCTGAGAGTGGAAGCTGCCTTCACGACCGGTAAGACCTTGCACGACCACTCGGGTACTTTTGTCGACGAGAATGCTCATCGGGCCCTGTCCGCCAGCGCCACAGCTTTTTCGGCGCCATCTTTCATTCCATTGGCCACGGTGAAATTCAGGCCAGAATTCCGCAAAATCTCCTGCCCACGCTTGACGTTGGTTCCTTCCATCCTGACCACGACTGGCGCTTTGATTCTCAGTTCTTTCGCTGCGCTCACGATGCCGCTTGCCAGCATGTCGCACCGCAGGATGCCGCCGAACACGTTGATGAACACCGCTTTTACACGAGGATCGCTGAGCAGGATGCGAAACGCATTTTTCACGCGTTCCTCGGAGGCGTCGCCGCCAACATCGAGGAAATTCGCCGCTGTTCCACCACTCAGCTTGATGATATCCATGGTCGCCATAGCCAGACCGGCTCCATTTACCATACAGGCAATGCTACCGTCCAGCTTGATGTAATTGAGCTTGAATTTCGAGGCTTCGACTTCGAGAGGTGTTTCTTCTTCCAGGTCGCGCAGTTCCCGCAACTCGGGATGGCGATAGAGCGCGTTGTCATCGAAATTCACTTTTGCGTCTAGTGCGACCAAGCGTCCGTCACCGGTAATGACGCATGGATTGATCTCGAGGAGAGAAGCGTCGGTTTCAACGAACGCGCGGTACAGCGATTGGAGAAAAGGTCCGGCAGCCTTAACTATTTCCTCCGAAAGCCCAAGGCCGAACGCAATCTTCCGCGCATGATAGGGTTGAAAACCTGTTTCGGGGTAGACTGGCTCCCGCAGAATCGACTCTGCTCGGTTCTTCGCCACCTCCTCGATTTCTATTCCCCCAGCCGTACTGGCCATGAAGATGGGTGTGCGCGCCGCGCGATCCACCAAGAGGCTCAGGTAAAGTTCCCGTCTGATATCGAGCCCCTCCTCAACCAACAATCGCCGGACCGTACGCCCTTCCGGTCCGGTCTGCGGGGTAATAAGATTCATGCCCAGCAGTTGTTCCGCGAACGTTGCAACTTCATCGGCCGACTTTGCAATTTTTACGCCTCCGCCTTTGCCTCGCCCGCCCGCGTGAATCTGAGCTTTCACGATCACCAGTGGCGAACCTAATCGCAGCGCCACCGTTCGCGCCTCTTCGGCCTTGAATACCACCTCTCCCCGAGGAACGGGGACGCCGAATTTTGTGAGGACCGCCTTGGCTTGATATTCGTGAATCTTCATGCGGGCTTCGACTCCGGCAATAGCTATGCTGGAAAAATGCTAGAATTTACAAACGGATAAGCACTTCAGTGTACTTGTAAGGCGCGAGACGGGCAAGGTGGCAAAAACAATGCTTCGCGAGACACTTCTAAAGATCGCCGCGAAAACAAATCTGTCGCGCCCCGAGGCGGAGCAGCTCATGGAGGAAGTTCTCTCCGGACGAGCTACGGATGCACAGATTGTGACCCTGCTTAGCGGCCTGAGCGTGAAAACCGAGACGTTGGATGAGCTTGTTGGCTTCGCAACCGCGATGCGACGCCACGCTGCGCCGATTTTCCCGCCAAATCATCCAAATACGGACCAAGTTCTTGTCGATACTTGTGGTACCGGTGGCGATGGCTCCGGAACGTTCAACGTTTCGACAGTCGCGGCGTTTGTGGTAGCAGGCGCAGGTGTACGTGTGGCGAAGCACGGCAACCGCTCAATTAGCTCGCGCTGCGGTTCCGCGGATGTTCTCGAGCAGCTTGGCGCACGCATCAGTCTCCCACCGAACGGCATTGCCCGCTGCATAGAGAGCACCGGCGTGGGGTTTATTTTCGCTCCTGCGACACACGCGGCCGCCCGTCATGCAACGGCGGCTCGCCGTCAGCTGGGGAGGCGCACGGTCTTCAATTTGCTTGGTCCGCTCACGAACCCAGCCAGGGCCTCCGTTCAGGTTGTGGGCGTGTACGATAAGCGTCTAACGGAGCTTATGGCTCAGGCGCTCGGCGAACTTGGCGTTCGCCGAGCGTTCGTGGTTCATGGCGACGATGGCCTAGATGAAATCTCGATCTCGGGTGGTACCCACGTGGCTGAGCTACGGGATGGCCGAGTCCGGAGCTTTAGCGTCACGCCCCGGGACTTTGGATTGCGAGGCGCTCCTCTCGAAGAGGTTCGCGGTGGCGACGCGAGACAAAACGCAGGGATTTTTCATAAAATCCTCGGCAGATCGATGCTCTATCGTGACCATGGACCGCACCGTGAAATCGTGCTTGCCAATGCGGCGGCGGCGCTGGTTGCGGCGGGCCGCGCGGGGAATTTCCTTGATGGCGTGCGGCTCGCAGCCGATTCGATCGATTCGGGCGCGGCGCGGGAACGCCTCGACGCCTTCGTGGCCTTCTCGCAAATTGAAGGCAATCCTACTTTCCGATAGGTCGCGACAGGTCGCTCCTTGCCGCTTAGCCATCGGAGCGCATCAATAGATCCTCAAATATTTAGAAAATTCTGGAGCAATCGGAAACCGGCATCCGTAAGGACCGACTCGGGATGGAATTGCACTCCCTCGACCTTGAGCTTCCGGTGGCGCAGGCCCATGATTGTGCCGTCGGCAGTCTCGGCTGAGATTTCAAGCACTCGCGGAAGCGATTTCCGTTCGACGATGAGTGAATGGTAGCGCGTGGCGGGAAAATCCTGCGGCAGATTGTGAAATACGGTCTTGCCGTCGTGATGAATTTTACTTGTCTTGCCGTGCATCACGCGTGCTGCTCGGATTACGCGCCCTCCGAACGCGGCGCCGATTGCTTGATGCCCTAGGCACACACCGAGAATTGGAATTTTCCCGGCGAAGCGTTCGATCAGCGGAACGCTAATGCCGGCCTCAGCAGGTGTGCAGGGTCCTGGTGAAATCACGATCCGTTCAGGCCAAAGATTCTCAATTTCATCCAGCGTAATTTTATCGTTACGATGCACTTGCAGCTCCTGACCCATCTGCCCAAGATACTGCGCTAGGTTGTACGTAAAAGAGTCGTAATTGTCGAGAAGAAGAAGCATGGCGGCCTTGCCAGAATAGCGCGAAATCAAATTCGTCGCCTTAATGAACCTTATCGTTCGCGGCCTCCTCGATGTGCGATTTCCAGCGCCTTGAGCACGGCACGAGCCTTGTTCCCGGATTCCTGATACTCGCGCTCAGGAATCGAATCCGCCACGATTCCCGCCCCGGCCTGGACGTACGCTCTCCCGTTCTTTGCAACCAACGTGCGGAGCCCGATGCAGGAATCCAGATTGCCCGAGAAATCAAGGTAGAGGATCGCACCAGCGTAGACTCCCCGCCGCGTAGGCTCGAGCTCGTCGATTATCTGCATGGCACGGACCTTGGGAGCACCCGAGAGCGTTCCCGCGGGAAAACAAGCCATCAGAGCGTCGAAGCAATCGACGTCCTCTCGCAGATGTCCGCGCAGACTCGATGCCAAGTGCATTACGTGAGAGTAGCGCTCGACGAACATTAGTCGCTCCGCCTTCACGGAGCCGTATTCGCACACCCGCCCGAGGTCGTTGCGACCCAGATCGACTAGCATCACGTGTTCGGCTCGTTCCTTTGGATCGGCGAGAAGCTTTTCTTCGAACTCCCGATCTTCTTTTTCATTACGTCCCCGCGGCTGAGTGCCTGCGAGAGGGCGATAAAAAGCGTCGCGTCCTTGCAGTTTTAGAAGCATCTCCGGCGAGCTTCCCACCACGGACAAATCGCCCAGCTTCAGATAATAGAGATACGGCGATGGATTCACGACTCGCAGAGCGCGATAGATCTCGAGAGGATTTGCGTTTGTTCGCGCCTCGAACCGCTGGCTCACAACGATTTGGAACGCATCGCCCGCTCGAATGTATTCCTTGGCTCTCTTAACCGCGCTGGTGAATCTTGACTTTGTCATGTTCGAACGTAGACGCAATGGACCGGCCCTTCTCGCGCTACGGGCGGGCGGCAGAGGCCTTTCGAGGAGGCGCCGTGTGCGGCGTATCTCGCGAATCGCCGCATCGTATTTTGCCCGTAGGCCGCCAGGTCCCTCCGTAAACACGTTTCGAATCACCCACACCCGGTGCTTTACGTGATCGAACGCCAACAGGCCTAAATAAAACATCATCACGCAGTCGTCCGCGCCAACGTCGTCGCGACCTGTGTCCGGGATTCGTTCCACGAGTCGCACCATATCGTAGGAAAAATATCCGATCGAGCCAGCAATCAGCGGGGGAAGACCCGGCACGCGCACGGAGCGATACCGGGCCGTGAGCTGCCGCAATTGGTCAATAGGATTTTGATCAAAATGGATTTCTTTGCCGCCCTTTTCTACCGTGCAGTGCCGACCGCGAGCCCGGAACACTTCTTCCGGATCCACACCAGCAAATGTATAACGCCCAATCGTCTCGCCACCTTCAACACTCTCGAGCAAAAAGGAATATTTCGCTGCGCGCGCGATGCGCAGGTAAGCGCCGACAGGTGTCAGGAGGTCCGCCGTATGGGTGTCATAGACTGGGACCAGATTCCCTTGCCGCGCCAGGTGGCGGAACGTTTTGAAGTCAGGTTGGATCATCTCTAACGTCGTTTGCCACGGCTGCCGCCTGAACGCCGCGAATTATCCTCACTGGAGAGCATGTGCAGAACCGCACGACGCATCGGTGCCACTGGGGCTTGATCGCCAATCCAAAGTTTCCATTGCTCGGCGCCTTGCGCGACAAACATTTCCAGGCCGGAGACCGTTTGAATGCCGCGCCGCATCGCCATTTGAAGAAGCTTCGTCGCTCGTGGACGATAGATGATGTCAAATACCAGCCTGCAATTCAATTCGTCCGCTTCCAGCGGTGACCTCGCCACGGAAGGATGCATCCCCACTGGCGTCGTGTTCACGATCGCATCAAAAGCCATGCGACGGACCGCGGCTCTTTTCACCGCTTCGCCGCCCACTGTCCGCGCGAGGTATTTCGCTCGTTGGTATCGTCGGGCCGTTACGAAAACCGCTGCGCCTGCCTGCGCAACCGCAAAGGCCACTGCGTGCGCCGCTCCTCCAGCCCCCACGATCAGTACTCGGCTTCTGCGAAGCTTGATCCGCCGTTCCAGGGTCTGCAACACACCCACATAATCGGTGTTGTAGCCGTGCAGTTTTCCGCCGCTCCGCACCACGACGGTATTCACGGCCCCAATT
>DASYZC010000205.1:0-3823 GCA_035949735.1 Candidatus Acidiferrales bacterium
TGAAAAATCCGGAAGCTTTCCTCGGGATCGTCGCTCAGTCCCAAGTCCATTCCTGCCTCGTAGAATTTGAATCCGTCGCGCGCGCCGACGAGGCGTTTGATGGCGGTTTCCAATTGAACGCGAAAGTAGAATGCGACGGTAGGCTTCGCGGCGAAGCCGTAAAGATCCCGGAGCCATCGCCGGTCCATTCCGCGCGCCGCGTCCCGCGCGAAGGCCGTATAGATGTACCGGTCGCAGAGCACCACCGCCCCGGCTTTCAAGAGCGGCAGGATGCTGCGCTCGATCCGGTCCGCGAAATCCGTGGCGTGAATCAGCGAAAAGGTCGCCGGCGTAAGCATTTTCTTTTTCTTGCCGAGCTTCGTGGTGTCCTTGACGAGTGGCGAGGAATTCCACTGGCTGAAGATGACTCCATAGCCCCGCGACTCGAGCCACTTGTGCAGCAGGCTGAGCTGCGTTGATTTGCCCGAGCCGTCGATTCCTTCCACGACGAATAGTTGTCCCGGAAAGTCTTGATTTTCATAGTGCTGCGGCCGCCGCGGCGCGGGTTCGGTGGGGTAAAACACCTCGAATGGGCCGATTCGCCCGGTTCCGGAATTACCGATATTCATAACCTTTGGCCGTCCTTCTTGGCAGACAGTTGGCGCGGCGCAGTTTGCTGGCCGTGACAGGCTCATACGCACTTCGCTTGGCCTCTGCGGTGAGCGAGGCGGCAAAATGGGCCGACACCCTGACTGTGTGTGAAGTTTCCGGCTGGCTGCGGTCGTAATCCCGGCGGACGGTCAATAGTATCGTTCAGATCGCCAGCGTTGCAGCAGAAAACTGAAGGGGCGTTTCCAAGTTGTGACCTCACCCCCTTGGGGCATTTCTTTTGGAGGTGTCGATTTGCGCTGCTGTCCGGAGGGTGCCACAATAGCGAAATGCGAAAATTGTCCATAATAAGCCTAACCTTAATGGCGGGAATGCTGTCAGTCGGAACTTCCGCGGCACAGCAGCCTCCTGCTACAAACTCCCAACCTTCTACCGCCGCGAAAATGCAGAAAACTCCTGCGGCGAAGCCTCATACGGCGCCTGGAACCAAGAGCGATACGTCCGCAACCAATAAGGACACCGCGCCGGCCCTCACCACAGACAAAGAGAAGGATAGTTACGCTCTGGGAATGAATATCGGCCGGGGCCTGAGCAAGCAACCAGTGGATCTCGATAGCGCTGCCGTCGCGCGTGGCCTCAAGGATGCACTGTCCGGCACCAAGCCCCTGCTGACCGACGAGGAGGCTGCCGCGGACCTCGCGCAATTGCAGGATCAAGTAAAGAAGGCCACGGAGGCAAAAATGCAGGAGCTCGCAGCGGAGAATCAAAAAGCCGGCGCAGCATTCCTTGCCGAAAATAAGACCAAAGAAGGCGTCGTGACCCTGCCGAGCGGCCTTCAGTACAAAGCGTTGACCCAGGGCACGGGGCCGAAACCGACTGCGACGGATACCGTCGTTTGCCAGTACAAGGGCACGCTTCTCGACGGTACGGAATTCGACAGCTCGTACAAGCGCGGCCAGCCCGCCACGTTCGCGGTGGGCCGAGTGATTAAGGGTTGGACCGAAGCGCTGCAGCTGATGCCGGTCGGATCGAAGTGGCAGCTTTTCATTCCGGCGGAGCTTGCGTACGGCGAGCGCGGCGCGGGCAATGTGATTCCGCCCAACGCCACACTCATTTTCGAGGTCGAACTCGTGTCCATCCAAGGCAAGTAGGCTCGCAAGCGGCGCGTGTTTTTTTCCCAGCCTGCGCCAGCTCACTGTGGGGCTGCGTTTTCGCTTGCGGCCAGCTTCGGCGCGGTAACTTGGTAATACGCCACGTGCCCGAGCCCAAAGAGGACGGTGCGGTATTCGACCGTCTTCGCATCGTCGAGACCGACCTTCAGCATCAACGCGAGAATCCTCGTCTCCGAGTTGTCCTTGAGGTTGTGGCGCGAGTGAAGCCAGTGTGATACCGAGCCAGTGGCCGCGGAATCCGGCCCGCGAAAATCCAGCAAGTGCAGGTAGCCGCCAGGTTTGAGTACCCGGCGGATCTCTCGCAGCGTTCCTTCCTTCTGATCGCCCTCCAAATGATGGAACATGAAGGAAGAAAATACGTGATCGAAAGAATCCGCCGCGTACGCGAGTCTGTCTGAAAACTCCTGGTCGAATTGCGGCGAGACTGCTGCTCGTTGAGCTTTCCGTCTGGCGCGAGCGAGCGCCTTGGGATCGGGGTCGAGCCCGATAACCTCAAGCTCAGGATATAACTGCTTCAGCTGGACCACGAGGCTGCCCGTGCCGCAGCCGATGTCCAGAACTCGCTGACCAGGCTTCAGCTCAGCTCGATCAAGCAGAGCTTTGCGAGCTGCTTCGCCACCCATCAGTTTGGTCATGAGATCGTAAAGCGGGAGGAACAAATCGTACCCCGCCGCTGGAATGTAGCTCCTTTGATGTTTTCCTATGGTCGATTGATCCATGCGTTCCCTTCTCCCTAATTCCCTCGCCGTTCTACGATTTTAGAAATATGAGGCCTATCGTGGAAAGTCCACAGATTCTCGTCCTTGCGCTTATTTGGGGTCCTGCTTAACGTAGTCCGCGATGATAAGAAATGTGCATCGAGAGGGAACGCTGGCAAAAGAACACGGAGACGTGTGGGACCCGCATCGCCGGCCGTTTGGCCGCGTGAGGGCGAGGGCGCCGCGCACGCGCCGCTATTTTCCTAATCGCAAGTGCTGTCGAGTAGAAACTGGTCTAAGTGATTGGAAACAAAGCACGGCGGCCCATTCTACCCGTCACGCTTTCGGACCTCGAAAATGCCCACTTCATCCGAATCTGGAGCTATATTGAGGGCCATGCCGAAGCTGGCTCAATTTCGAGCGAAGCACAGCGCGCCAGAGACATTCGCACTTGAATCGGCGCCTTCGATTTTGCACATCGATATGGACGCCTTCTTTGTGTCGGTGGAATTGCTTGCGCGTCCGGAGCTGAAGGGCTTGCCCGTGATTGTGGGAGGGCAGCGCGATCAGCGCGGCGTGGTCACTTCCGCGAGCTACGAGGCCAGGCGGTTTGGCGTTCATTCCGCGATGCCATTGCGCACCGCCGGGAAATTATGTCCCCAGGCCATTTTCCTTGATGGGCATCACGAGCTTTACGGCCAATGGAGCGACCGAGTCGCAGCGATCCTGGCAAAATTTTCGCCGGTTGTTGAAATGGCGTCGATCGATGAAGCCTATCTCGATTTGACCGGCACCGAGCGACTACATGGACCTGCGCTTGGCGCCGCGCACAAGCTTCTCCGCGAGATCACGGCGGTCACTGGACTGCCGTGCTCCGGAGGCCTCGCTGTGACGCGCCTCGTTGCCAAGGTGGCGAGCGAGCAAGCCAAACCTCGGGGACTCGTTTGGGTGCCGGCCGGCAGCGAGGCTTCGTTCCTTGCTCCGCTTCCGGTGCGACGGATTCCGGGGATAGGCAGGGTCACGGAGTCGGCGCTGAAGGCGATCGGCATTGAGACCATCGTGCAGTTGCAAACGCTGGAACTCGCGCAATTGGAGGATTCCTTTGGGCGCTGGGGCACGGCACTGTATCGGAAGGCACGCGGGATCGATTCCTACGAATTTTTCGCCGACGCCGAGCCCAAGTCGATTTCGCACAACCAGACTTTCGGCGAGGACACAAATGAGCGGCAGCAACTGCAGTCAGCCCTGAGCCATCTGTGCCAAAAAGCTTGCAAACGCTTGCGCGATGCCGGGCTTCACGCTTCGACCGTGACGCTGACGCTGCGATTCACCGATTTCAGAACCATCACGCGAAGTCGCACGCTT
>DASYZC010000206.1:0-3374 GCA_035949735.1 Candidatus Acidiferrales bacterium
GTACACCACCTTGGTGTCGGCCGCGGGCCCCCATTCAATTCCGCCCAACGGCCCGCCTTTACCGATTTGAGTTTTCCAAAGCACGGCGCCTTGTTTGTCGGGATCGACGGCCAGCACTGTTGCGGACTTTTGGCTGAGGATGAGCATCCGCTTTCCGCTGGGCAATGTGCGTAACAAAGGCGGAGCCGCGAAGTCATAGTCGCCGCCCGGTTTTGCCGGGCAATTCACCGTGTCTCTCTGAATGCAGCTGGTGTTGAACGCATCTCCAGTCGTGAGCTGTTTAGACCAAACGATCTTCCCCGTCTTCATATCCACCGCGAGAAGCGAATCGCTGTTCGCTGTCGGCGGATCGGAATAGTTGTCGCCCACTCCCACGTAAAGAAGTCCCCTTTGCGTATCCACCGTTGGCGACGACCATATTGCTGCGCCGGAAGGTCCCCACTTTTTCGTGCCGTCGGGTTTCGTTGCCGTTGGATGCGGCGCGGTCGAAATTGTATACGTCCTCCAAATCTGCTTCCCTGTCGCGGCATCCAGCGAAGCGAGGACTCCTCGAAATGTGCAGCATTCGTAATGCGGGTCGGACGCCATCCATTCCTCGCGGGACGACACTCCCACGTAAAGCCGTCCCTCGTAGAGCTTCGGCGCATCGGTCACGCGCGCATACGGATGATCGGCGATTCGGGTTTTCCAGACCAGCTTTCCGGTAATCGCGTTCACCGCGTAGATGTTCGTCCGGTAATCGCCGAAATAGGCCAGGTTTCCCGGACCGATCACCACAGCGCTGCGAACCGCCCCTTCGGCGCGGAATTTCCAGTACGTGCAGCCCGTTTTCGCGTCGAGTGAATAGACCACCCCCAGTGAGCTGCCTACGAAAACGCGTCCGTCCGCGACCACTGGCTGCGCAAACGCGCCCCAATCGCCGGGAAAGCCGAAAGCCCACTTCAGTTTTAGTTTCGGTACCTGAGTCGCCGTCAGCCCAGCTTGATCGCCAGGTTGGAATCGGCTGTTGTCCATGTCCACGCCCCAGCCGTTCCATTCGGGTCCTGAAAAATCTGGAGAGGCCGGCCCCGTGCACTGGCCCGCAAGCGGATTCGTCGGCCGCGAACTTCCTGCGCGTTTGCCCGTGAGATATTCCGCAACCGCTACGCGCTGGGGAAAAGGCATTTTGGCGGCAATCTCGCGCATCGCCCCCGACCTCAGAACATAGAGAATATAGTCCGGCGACATGCTCTTGAGGATGTAGTGATTAAAGAGCGGTGCCGTTCCCACTTCATGGCACGAGGCGCATTTGTTGGCGTAAAGTGCGGCACCTTCTGCCTCGGACGAGTTCGAACCCGCTGCGGAGCGCGTCTTCGCGGTGCTCCCGCTGCTTTTCATTAGAGAAAGCACGTACTGTGCAAGATCGCCGATCTGCGCGGCGCCATACGTGCCCTTGAAGGCAGGCATCGCCGTCCCCGGTTTTCCTTCTGAAATCACATGTGAGAGTTGGCTGGCTGATAAGTCGAGTTTGCGGAGGCTCGGCGCTGCTCCGGTGCCGTTCCCATCCGCTCCATGACAGAAGACGCAGCTCGATCCGTAGAGTTTCTTGCCCGCCTCGATTTGACTCTGGTTGCTCGCGGTTGTCGCGGTATTTTGCGCGCGGGCCAAATACACCGGCGCCGTGAAATGGAAAGCAAACGAAAGCGCGGCACAAGCAATCGCAGCGCGAACCGCGCTATTCATGCAGATCGTCCTTCACTTGCCGTCCACGCCTCATGCAACGCCTCCACTCGGCCGTTTTCCGCCGTGCAAAGCTAAAGATTGCCATAGTGCGTGTCAATTTGCACAGCTAGGGTCTGTGGATTCATTCATCGAGGGTGCAGCGTCATCAGTCCCAGGGTTAGCGGAATCAGCAAAATCAGCGCCATGATAATCCACGCCGAAACATGGGCGAAATTCATCGTGTACCCGGCGCCAACTCGCTTCTCGACCCATAGTGCTGCATCGTCGGGATTGAAATAGAACACTCCGTATTTCCAGCATTCGTCGGGAGTGCCGTCTCCAACGGCTACTGAATTTGTTTCGCCGGTCCTGTTTGCGTGCATCCGTCCTTTGTTCAGCCACACGATCAGAATGAACACTGCGGGCAGCATCAGAATTGTCGCGATCACCAGTGGCATCGTGCCTGTCAGCGGCAGCAGTCCCACGCACGAAAACATCACCGCCAGAAAAAATTCGACGAGCAGGAGAAACAGTCCCACTCGGTGCGCGAAGTCGTGAAGCACCAAGACCGGTCTCGCGCGATCGATAATGCGCGCCGATCGAAGCAATGTATTGGCCGTGAGCCACATGCACGCCGAGATGAGGGCCCCAAAGAGCAACGGGCCGTACACCCCTATAGGCGTTCGGCTGGACCATCCATTCGGCCGCCCATCAACTCCCCAGTGGATAGGGAAGCGCGCCGGAATCTCGTCCCAGTGAAAATGAAGAAAGAGTCCTACGCCGAGCAGGATCGCGAACGGGCCCACCTGCACGATCCATCCGCCCGACGGTCGCGTGCTGCGCGGCTCAAGTATCGCTTCGCGGACGGTTGCGGCTTGCACGGCGTACCGCTGCACCCGCTTATGAGCTTCCACAAAAGCCGTGAGAGGACCGACAGCCAGCCAGAGCCCGCCGATGACCGAAAAGAAACTGTATCGCGGCAGTGCGCTCGCCAGAATCATCGCAAAAGCGAGCGCCACGTGAATCATCGCCTCGAGCCTGTATCGCCGTAGCAACCGTCCGGCTTCCAGCGTCTTCCTGAATTCTGGCAGCACCGTGACGCCGAAGTAGATTCCAGGCCGCGTCCACTGCGGCAGCATCCAAAATGCCCAAGTCACCAGCGCCGCTAATGCGAGCACGAATGGGCCGAAAATCCATTCGGAGTGTTGAATCATCTCGTGCCTCCTTGGCCCAGCTTTTTTGCCATATCCGCCATGCGATCGGCGATCGCTGACCGCGGAACTCCATTCGTGATTGCCTTGGCGATCAGCTCTTCCAGATGCTTGCGGAAATCCTGCTTCGCCTCGGGCGTGGCCTTCGGATCCCGCCGGTCGAGCACCATCGCCCCGCGCCGCCTGCGCAAATCCAGCCAGCCCTCTTCCGCCAGCACTCGGTACGCTTCAGCCACCGTGTTGTGATGGATACCGAGATCGATCGCCAGTTGCCGTACCGTGGGAAGCTGCTCGCCCGATTTAAACTCGCCTGAAACCAAGAACGCGCGCAGGCCGCTGACGATCTGCTCGTAGACCGGTTGCCCGGAGGCCAAATCGATGCGTAACGTGCGTGAGCTTCTCATTGCCTATTGTACATATACAATATACAATAAAGAAGCTTCAGTCAAGCGCGAAATAAAT
>DASYZC010000207.1:0-1803 GCA_035949735.1 Candidatus Acidiferrales bacterium
CACCAGAATCGTTTCTGTTCCGCCGGCGACCGGCCCCGAGTCCTCGGCTAAATCGCGCGCAGGCGCCGCCGTAGTGCTTATCGGCAGATAGACTTTAAATGTGCTGCCGACGCCTGGCTCGCTATACACATTCAAAAAACCGCCATGCTGCCGGACAATTCCGTAGACCGTAGCGAGCCCCAGCCCCGTTCCCTTCCCCATCTCCTTGGTCGTAAAGAACGGCTCGAAAATCCGGTCGAGCGTGGCTGCGTCCATTCCTGTGCCCGAATCGGTGATGGCGAGGATCACATAGTCACCCGGGCGTGCGAGCGGTTGAAGGGAACAGAATGCCGCGTCGAGCGTTATATTGGAGGTGTCAATGATCAACGAGCCGCCGTTAGGCATGGCATCGCGGGCGTTGATACAAAGATTCATCAGCACCTGCTCGACCTGAGTCGGATCGGCCCGTACCACCGGAAGATCGGGCGCGAGGTTGGCCTTGATCTCGATATTGCTGCCAATCACTTTTTCCAGAAGGCTGAGGGTTTCGATCGCCGTTTGATTCAGGTCTACGCTGCGCGGCTCGAGAATCTGCCGGCGAGCGAACGCGAGCAACTGGCGCGTCAGCGCAGCGGCGCGTTCGGCCTGGTGGCGTACCTTCCGGAAATGCCGGTGCAGCCGCGAGTCCGCATCGGTTTCATCGATTCCCAGATCAACCCAGCCGAGGATCGCGCCAATCATATTGTTAAAGTCGTGCGCGATTCCACCGGCTAGCTGGCCAATCGCTTCGAATTTCTGCGCCTGTACGAGCTGCCTTTCAAGGGTCTTGCGCTCGGTTACATCCTCGACGATTATTTCGGCGCACTCCGACTTTCGGTCAGGGCCCATGGAACGACGCCCGGTCATTCGCACCGTGATGATTTTTCCGTCCTTGCGCTTCCATTCCACGCTTGCGCTTGCTCGCCCGGGCTGTGTATGTTCCGCGATGAATGCGTTCTCGTCGGCTGGATTGCAATACAGCCTCGTTGCAAGCTGAATGTCGAGGACCTCATCCACGGAATCATAGCCAAGCATCGCAGCGAGCGCGGGATTTGCATCCAACATTCTGCCGCCTGGTTCTTCGACCCAAAGAATTCCATAGGTAGCGTTGTCGACCAGGCCGCGGTAGCGAGCCTCACTATCTCGCAAGGCTTGCTCCGATCGTTTTCGCTCCGTGATGTCTACGATACTGGCCCGCACTAAACGGCGGTTCGCCGATGGCAAGCGGACCAGATACACCTCGGCCGGGTGTTCCTCTCCTTGCGAGTTGCGGTACATCCATTCGAAGTGCGCGGAAGCCCCCTCCAATCGCGGTTCGGAGAACAGCCGTTCCACCGTTTCGGCCGTTGCCCCATCCACTTGCTTCGTAGCGCTTACATCCCTGACACCGCTTTGCAGAAGCACGTCCCTCGTTAAGCCAAAAAGGGATAGGGCGCGGCCATTGGAATCAATGAACTTCTGCTGGTCAACATCGAGCAAGACGATGGCTTCCGGCGCGTTCTCCACAAGTGTGCGGTAATGCTCCTCGCTTTCCCGCAGTGCCTCCAGTGCTCGTGTTTCCGCCTCGCGCAACGCTCGACCTTCCTGCGCGCGCCGGATCGCTATTGGCAGTCTTGCAAGCTGTCCCTTCAGCACATAGTCGGTGATACCCTTCTTTATGCATTCCACGGCGAGCTCGTCGCCGAGCGTGCCGCTCGCCAGGATCAGAGGTACGCCAGGCCAAGATGCTTGGATCATGGCCAGAGCGTCCATCGCGGTCCAGCCCTTCATGCGGTAATCGGAGAT
>DASYZC010000208.1:0-2547 GCA_035949735.1 Candidatus Acidiferrales bacterium
TGACGGCCCGCTCGGCCAAGATGTCGCCGGCGTGGGCGGCTACGCCATGTGGAACGACCATCTGTACGGCGCCGCAACGGTTTACCGCTCTTCGCATCTAGGTCAGCCGCTGCCGAATCCCGGCACGAATTTCAATTTCAACATTCAGGGCGCGGCGCCGTACTGGCGCGCGGCTTGGCAACAAACCATGGGTAACAGTTATTTGGAATTCGGAACCTACGGCATGCACATGCGGTCCACACCCAGTGCCGTCGTGGGACCGGAAAATACCTACACGGATTTCGCGGTGGATTCTCAATTCGAGCGCGTTCTTCCGAAACTCCATGACAACTTAATCAGCTTGCACGGAACTTACATTCGGGAGAACTCGAATTTGAATGCAGCGTTCGATTCGAGCGGCGCGAGTTTCGTTCCGCACCACTTGAATACCTTTCAGGTGAACGCTGTCTACCATTTCGGCTACCGCTACGCGCCAGCATTCGGATATTTCGCCACCACGGGAAATGCGGACCTGTTGTTTTACGCGCCCGGGGCGCTGACGGGCAGCGCAAACGGCAGTCCGAACAGCAAAGGCTACCATTTGAATTTCACTTACTGGCCGGTGCAAAACGTGCGTTTGGCAGTGCAGTACACCGGTTACACGCAGTTCAACGGCGGCGGCACAAACTATGACGGAGCGGGACGGAACGCCCGCGACAATAATTCTGTTTATCTTTATCTCGGCTTGATCTTTTAGCCGGAAAATCTATCGATTACAGCGTGCCCGTACGATGGACGGCTTGCAACCAGCGGGCACAGAGACGTGGAAGCTCACGAGTTCCCGAACGAAAGAAAGGCAGGTTGTAAAAACAATGTCGAGAAACATGAAAAGATCGACTAGTGTGCGTGCTGTGCTCCTGGTGGTATTTCTTGGACTCGGATCAGCCATGCTGGCGGACATTGTAAAAGCGTCTCCTCCGCAAGCTGGAAACGCTGCAAGCGGCACAGGGGAAATCGCTGGCAAAATTTATTTCAAGGGAACCAAACCGAAGCTGCTGCCGCTCGATATGGGAAAAGATCCGGTCTGCATGTCAGAGCATTCGGCGACCGTGTACGCCCAGGACGGTGCGGTGAACAGCAACGGCACGTTGCCCAACGCGTTCGTTTACATCGAGCACGGCAGCGTCAATCTTGCAGGTCCGGCTCCGCGCAATTCGGTGGACTTCACCCAAAGTGGCTGCATGTACGAGCCGCATGTTCTCGGCATCATGGTAGGCCAGCCGCTTCAGGTTCTGACGCTGGATCCCACGACGCATAACATCCACGTGGTCGCAAAGGTGAACCGAGAATGGAATGTCACGCAGCAGCCCGGTTCGCCGTCTGTGATTCGAAAATTTTCCCATTCCGAAATCATGATCCCTGTGCATTGCAATGAGCATCCGTGGATGAAAGCATACATCGGGGTGGTGAATAATCCGTTCTACGCGGTCACCGGCAGCGATGGGAGCTTCGTTTTGAAGAATGTTCCGCCGGGCGATTATACTCTGGCGGTCTGGACCGCGACGTTTGGGGCGCAGGAACAGAAGGTGGTTGTGCGGCCAGGTGAAACGGCGACCGCCAATCTCACCTTCGAGGGCCGCTAAAAACCCGCAATTCCTGGCGACTGAAGTTTACCGGATTCGCAACTTTTCAATGATGCGGAGCACGTCTTGGTGCGAGACGTCGTACAAATCGTGCTCGTCTTCCTGTTCAAGCCGCTCACGTAAATATTCCGCAGCGATGAAGCTTGCCTCGCGGTCGGTCAAATACCGTTTCGCTCGATTCTGAAATTCGATGAACGCGATGTGTGCCAACCCGAGCACGACGCCTTTGCCATCCACATAAAATTTGCAGTCAATGGTATCCGCGTGGCGCGTCGCTATGCCGTTCCAACAGTGCGAGAACCGGCATCGGTAGACAACGTCGGTCATCTTCGACGCCACTTCAAAGGGCCGCACGAAATCGCTCATGGCCCCTTGATTCGGAATCCGCGTTACAGTTGTCGCGCTCATCGTTGCTTTCCGCCTGGACTAAAAAATTCTCCCCGGCTATTTGTGGCCTGCCATGGCGGCGTGCGCTTCCGAATAACTGCGGATCGCAGCGCCGACGCCGGCGCCGGACGGGAGACGGAAGCCCTGATCGAGCAGGCACTTTTCGAGTGCCGCCAGAAAAACCAAGACATTATTTTTCTGGCATCCGTAGCCCATCAATCCCACGCGCCACAATTTGCCCTTGATCGGGCCAAAGCCCCCTGCAATTTCAATATTGAATTCGTTCAACAACTGACCGCGAACTTTGCCATCCTCGATTCCCTGCGGCACTTTTATGCCCGTGACAGTGACCTGGCGATCCACTGGATTTTCAACGAAAAGCTCAAGGCCCATCGCCTCGAGGCCGGCGACAAGGGCGTCGCGATTCTCTTTGTGACGCTCCCAGCGCGCGGGCAAACCTTCTTCCAACACGATCCGCAGCGCTTCGCGTAACGCGAAGACCAGCGAAATCGGCGCGGTGTGATGATACGTGCGTTCC
>DASYZC010000209.1:0-9664 GCA_035949735.1 Candidatus Acidiferrales bacterium
CGGTGCTGGACGATATCATCCAGGTAAATGACGAGGAATGCTTTCTCTGGGCGCGGCGGCTGGCCAAGCGCGAAGGCATTTTCACCGGCGGTTCGGGAGGTGGCTGCGTTTCCGCAGCGCTGCGCCTCGCCAAAGACTGCCGTAAAGGCGATCTCGTTGTCGCTCTGCTGCCCGACTCCGGCACACGTTACCTTAGCAAAATCTACAACGACGGCTGGATGCGCGAGCTTGGCTACGCGGATACGGAAGTCACCCTCACCGCTGCCGATTGTATCCGCGTGAAGCGCCAGAACGGCAAGACGCGTGACCTCATCGTCGTCGGCCCGAATCGCACGGTGTTTCAAGCGCTTCAAACCATGCAGCAGCAGGATATTTCCCAGCTTCCCGTTTTCGAGGACGACCGCTCGATCGGCACCGTCTTCGAGGATCAAATCCTGAATCTTGCGTTGCAGGGCAAGGAACTTCGCAAGTTGATTGTCCGCGAGGTGATGGGCGCGGCCCTGCCGCAGGTCGCCTCCAACGCTCCTGTCGAGCGCGTCACTCACCTGCTTAGCCACGAAAGCCCTGCGGTCTTCGTGGCAATGGAAGCGGGCAACCTCGAAGTCCTCACCAAATTCGATCTGATGGACACAATTGCCGGTCTGGTCGGCCAAAAACGCTGATCATCTCCAAGAAATTAATTGATTCGGGCAGCGATTCTGGTCTGCTCACAAATTACTCCTTGACACGTCTCTTTCCAGTGTGATACTCCCCGATGCAACTAGCTCGAAGTGGCATCCTTAGGTGAGGCAAAGGCTGCCTCGTTCGTTAGGTCGGCTCAGACTCTGGGTGGTGTGGTCCAAAAATATTGGGGGTGGGTTCATGAGCAAGTCCTTCCTGCGTCCGAAGTTTGTCTTCACACTGTTGCTCTGCTTGGCGGTCTTGTTTGCATGTGCATCTCGCGTGTCAGCCCAATCGTCTACGACGGGTGCGCTTACCGGAGTCGTCACCGATCCGTCCGGCGGCGTCATCTCCGGCGCCACCGTTACGCTGACGAGCACCACCACGGGACAAGTGCGCACCGGCACGACGGACGCGGGCGGCAATTACAAGTTTTCGCTGATTCCGCCAGGAACCTACTCGCTGAAGTTTGAGGCTGCCGGGTTTAAGACCTCCACTGTTCCATCTGTCACTGTGAACGTCACCGAAACGCCGGTTCTGAACCAGAAACTGGAGATTGGCGCGCAGACCGCGGAAGTGACCGTCGAAGCCACCGCCGAAACGATTCAAACGCAGAACGCTACGGTTGGAAACCTGGTAGGGTCAGAAACCGTTACCTCACTGCCGCTCAGCTCGCGCAACTATACCCAGATTATCGACCTTTCGCCGGGCGTCGTGGCGAACGTCGCTAGTGCCGCAGCAGTTGGCAACGGCACGCAAGATATCAATGTCAACGGATTCGGTTCCGACCAGAACAATTACATGATGGACGGCGCCACGCTGACCAACTACGGCAGTGGCGGCGGGGCGCAGTCCGGCAACTTTCCAGGCATCGGAATTCCGAACCCAGATTCGATTCAGGAGTTCAAGATCCAAACGTCGCAGTACGATGCTGAGTATGGCCGAAACCCGGGCGCGAGTGTAAACGTGGTCACCAAGAGCGGCACAAACCAGTTCCACGGCGCGGCCTGGGAATTTTTCCGCAATAGCTTTCTCGACGGAAACGATTTCTTCAACAAGCGCAGCGAAGCGCAGCTGGTCCGGCCAAACAAGCCTGAGGCGCTGAATGAGAATCTGTTCGGTGGTACCCTCGGCGGCCCGATCAAGAAGGACAAGCTTTTCTTTTTCGGTTCCTACCAGGGATTCCGCCAGAAAAACGGGATCGGCACCAACGGTTTCGCGACGGGTCTCGCTGCGGCCGTCCAGTTCTTGCCGCTAAACGAACCAAACGGAAAGCGAGACAACTCTGGTTCGGGGACTATCCCCTTGAACTACGTCACGGGGGCTGCTCCATGCAACTATAATACCTACCGCACGTACTTGGGATGCGTGTTTGGCGGAGACGTGATCGCTCCGTTCCTCCCGTTTGGTACACATGTTCCAGTAGCAAACGATGGTTCAAATATCAACCAGGTTGCCATCAACATCTTCCAGGCGGCGGGACCGAAGGGTGGTTTCAACGGCGGCTACTATTTTCCCAGCGTGCCTTTCGTCAACGGCGTGCCAGTCACGACGCTGCCCCAGACCATTTCAGTGCCGATCTTGGCGAACGAAGACCAGTACCTCGGCAACGTTGATTGGGTCGTCACCAACAAGAACACGTTTTCGGGGAAGTTCTTCACTTCCAAGGATCCCCAGAACCAGTCGTTCGTCTGTCTTGGGTTCATCGGCGCTCCGGGCGTGAACAATTGCCAGCCGGGCGCTCCGGAGAACGTAGTCTACACCGCCGATAGCGGGACGGCGAAACTCACCACTGTCGCAACCAGCAGTTTCGTCAATGAAGCCCTATTCTCATTTCAGCGGTCCACCACGGTTGCCCACCCGGGAGTCTATCTAACGGCCTGCTCAGTGGGGATCATACCTCCGATCGCGAATGGCAATTGCTCCAGCCTTAGCTCGATCAAGAATCTGAATCCGATACCGGCTCAGATTCCGACGTTTGGAACCTTCGGGTTTCCAATGGCAAATGCCAACATCGCACCAGGTCCGGTCGCTCCAGTACCGTTCGCAGGAGCCTTCAACAACGGCGGGAACTTCTTCGCTTCGGCCACAAACTTCTTCAACACATTCCAGTCCAAGGACCAGATTTCTTGGAATCACGGAAAGCACGCCATACGTGCCGGTGCCGAAGTTGATCGCATTCAATACAACTGGACGCTCCCGGGACGAGGCGGCCTTGTCTTTCCGACCATCAGCGATTTCCTAACCAGTTCCAGCGGCTCGCCGGCCACAGGGACTGCGGTCACTCCGGGTGGACTTTTCATCAACTTCTATGGGCTATCGCAGCCTAATGGCAACCCGCATGACCAGCGAACCAACGAATTTGCGGCATTCGCGGAAGACGACATCAAGCTAACCCGCAAGCTCACCTTGAACCTCGGCATACGCTGGGAATACGATGGGTATCCGTCGGACGTCACCGGCTTGTTCACCGACGGTTGGCCGACCCAAGCCGCCCTGGTCAATACCGGTTCATTCTTCCTTGGCCAGCAGGCCAGTAATGCCGCCTGCGGAAACGGTACAGCCTTTGGCGCTGCAGGTTGCCAAAGCAATCTAATCGGTACGCTGGCCGGACATGTGGTGCAATCCAACTACAATCCGAATATCGCTCGTTGCGGACCTCCCTCGGCTCCGGTCGCGTGTGGATTGACGGCCCCGGCCGGAGTGTTTGCCGGTTATCCGGGCGGAGCGACCGGTGTCTTCTTCAACACCAACAAAACGCTGGTACACGGAGCACCGATCGATGACTTCGGACCGCGGATCGGGTTTGCCTGGCAGGCAATGGACAAGCTGGTCGTGCGCGGAGGTTACGGCATTTTCTACGACGCCGTATACGCCAACCTGCTGGCGAACAACAACGCTGGCAATCCGCCATACTCCGGCGCAGTTCCTTTTTCTCCGTTCAACTCGCTCGACCAGCCGTCGCCTCCGGGCCTGATCCTCGGATGGCGCCCCCGCACGCTACAGGTGGTTGCAGGCACCCCAGGAACCGGTGCCACCGTCATAACTGACAACGGACGTACACAGGGACTCGGCACCACTTCTGACAGCGAATTCTTGGGTGTGCCGAAGGCTCAGCAGTATAACCTCGACCTTCAGTACGAGGTTGCCCGCGATTGGATAGTGGACGTCGGCTATGTCGGCTCCCACGGCACGCACCTTTACGACTGGGCGCGCCCGATTAACATTTCGTTTCTCGCTCCCAACGCTCCCAACGAGCCCCTGGCAAGCGACAAACAGAACTCCCGCATGATTTTGGGTTCAGGCGCGCAGGGCACGCCCACATCTTTCCCCATCAATGATGCGGCTAACACCAATCCTGCGACGCAGGTGATTGAGAACACCGGGACGAACGCCATCGGTCGCGTCAGTTATCTCGGCTTTGGCACCGGCGGCCTTTCGACCACCAGCACCAGAGGAGATTCGCTGTACAACAGCTTGCAAGCCCAGATTCGCCACCAGTTCTCCCACGGCTTGCTGGTTCAGGCGTCCTACACATGGAGCAAGCTCATCACCAACATCAATTCGTCCGAGGCCGGCGCCGGCATCTCTGCTCCGGGAAACGTGCTCTCGGGCGGTGCATCGAGCAATTCGCCGGTGGACTTTGGCCAGCAGTACGGCCTCGCGGCCTTCAATCGTCCGCACCGCCTCATCGTTGCTTACAGCTACGACCTTCCCTACAGGCGTATGAATGGGTTCGCCGGTCACGTGTTTGGTGGATGGACTGTCTCGGGCATCACCACCATTCAAAACGGTGAGCCGTTCACGATCACGGATGGCAATGGCGGCCGCATTTACTATGGGTCTTCCGGCGTTCCGTTCGGTGGCGGCGGTGTTCGTGCCGAGTTGGCCTCGCCGACGCAGTGCAACACCTTCGGCGTGTGCCAGTCGGCAGTGCCCATCGCGACTTCTGGCGGCGTTGAGAGCCGGATCAACGGATACGTTAACCCGGCGGCATTCGCCAACACCCCGTGCATTGGTGGCACGACTATCGGAAGTTGCCTGACGTCGGGTGGTGCCACGGGCTTTGGGAACTCCGCTGTGGGCTCGATCTCTGGCCCCGGTCAAAACAACTGGGACATGACTGCAATCAAGAACACGAAGATCACTGAAGGGCTGACCCTGCAATTCCGTGCGGAGTTCTACAATGTCTGGAACCACTCGCAATTCAATCCGCCGGTGAACGACCGCAGCAACGCCAATTTCGCAAAGATCTTCAGCAGCTCCGTGCCGCCTCGCGTCGTTCAACTCGCCGTGAAGTTCGTCTTTTAGGCGCGAAGTCGTCTCAAACCTTGCCCCAGCCTTTCCCCATCACGGGAAGGCTGGGGCTTTTGTTTGTCTCGCTTGCCCATCGCTTGAAACATCGTGCTCCTGAAAAAGTCCACACCAACGACCGCTTGCAACCCGCATCGCGTCGTGACAGCCTAAGCTCGAAGTCTGAGAGTTAAGGAAAAATGAAACTCAGAGCCACAAACGAGAGTAACGAAGCTTCGGGACACGCAGTCGAGGCGCCTCCCGCGACAAACACCGGCGCACGCAGTCGAAGAACCTCTCTTCACTTTCGGATGTGCTCATGCACCACCGGCGGTCGCAGGCCAAGGGGCTGCGCCGACGCCGGGCTATTCCCCTGGTCCGGCACCCCCGCACAGGCAAACAAAATCTGCTCGTCAGTGCTGCCGAGTAGAATCAAGTGCAACTCACTGAAAACAAAGGATGGGTGCACACTCTACCCGTCACGGATTCCACACCCCAGAATCGCAAATGTCGCACGCGAAACGCCACGGTGCCGGCCGCAAATCGCTTCTATCGCGTGCGATTCTCTGGTAGCATCATGGTTCGCATTCTTCGGAAATCCTTCCAGTCTGGAGCAACGGAAACATGGCACTCGCTTGTGAAATCTGTGGCAAGAAGCCGCGTTACGGCAATACCATCAGCCACGCGCACAACGTCACGCGCCGCCGCTGGAATCCCAACTTGCGCCGCGTTCGCGCCGTCGTTAACGGCGCTCGCAAGCAGGTGCGCGTCTGCACCTCCTGTATCCGCTCCGGGCGCGTCACGAAAGCTGCCTAAAACATTCATGCGGAACCGCCGGTTGAAGCCGAGGACTTTGATTCTCGCGGTGCTCGCGGTTTGTGCGCTCGCCACCGGATGCCGGAAGGAAATCGCGCCTGGTCCGGACGTGTGGGCCACCGTGAACGGCAAACAGATTCTCCGCCAGGATGTTCAGAAAATCTTTCGCTCGCGGGTTACCGCGGAGGCGCCGGCCCCCTCGCAGGAAGAAGCTCTCTCGCTCCAGCTCAGCATCCTCGACGAGCTGATCAACAGCGAAATTCTTCTCGAGCGCGCCAACAAGATGAACCTGGTTGCCAGCGACGCCGAAGTCGAGGACAAGTTCACCGAATCGAAGAGCCCTTACACCGAGGACGAATTTCAGCGAAAGCTGCAGCAAACCGGCCTGACGGTTGACGATCTGAGAAACGACATTCGCCGACAGCTTTCCATCCAGAAGCTCCTGAATCGCGAAGTCGTCGCGAAAATTACCATTACCGATCAGGACATCACCGACTTCTATAACAAGAACCGGTCGCAATTCAATGTCGCTGAGCCGCAATATCACATCGCGCAAATTGTGATCACCCCGCGGCCCGATCCGACAATTCATAATCGAAAAAACGACAAAGCCACCAATGAAGCCGAAGCTGGGCGCAAGGCCGCCATGCTGATCCAACGGCTCGACGCCGGCGCTGATTTCTCCGAGACGGCGATGGATTATTCGGAGGATCCCAGCGCGTCCACCGGCGGCGACCTCGGGTTTCAGCCGGAATCGTCATTTAACAAATCCGACCCAGTTCTCAAGAAAGCCGTGCTCTCGCTCAAGCCCGGCCAGTTCACGCAACCCATCCGAGTGAAGGATGGAGGCTACATCATCCTGAAGCTCTTGGCGAAGGAAGCGGCCGGTCAGCGCGAACTCTCCGACGTCCAAGTCCAGCAGGCCATCCGCGACGCGCTGCGCACCCGCAAGGAACAGCTTCTCCGCTCCGCGTATTTGGTGGAAGCGCGCGACGAAGCTCATGTGACCAATTACCTTGCTCGCGAGATCCTCGAATCCGCCGGAAAATTTCCCGATACCATCGACACGAAATAAGAATGCCGATTCATGCATCGCTGCAAAACGAATGGAAGAGGGCGGCCGCGGAAGCCGCCGCACAGCTCGTCCAAGATGGAATGGTCGTCGGCCTCGGCACCGGCTCCACGGCGGGATTTTTCGTTGAGGCTTTGGCGCGCCGGCTCTCAAACGAGCGCCTGCGTATTTCCGGAGTCCCCACTTCGGAGCGCACCGCCGCCCTTGCTCGCGACCGTAAAATCCCGCTGACCACTTTTGCCGAGCACTCTCGAATCGACCTCACTGTTGATGGCGCAGACGAAGTTGAACTCGGCACACTCTCTTTGATTAAGGGTCATGGTGGCGCGCTGCTGCGCGAGAAAATTGTCGCTGCGGCGAGCGACCGGATGGTGGTTGTAGCGGACGAAACAAAAGTCTCGGAAAAGCTCGGCACGCTTGCATCAGTGCCTGTCGAAATCGTTCAATTCGGCTGGCAAGTAACTCTGAAAAGGCTTGGCGCGTTGGGTGGAAATGCGGTGCTAAGACTCGGCGCTGATCGAACGCCCCTGGTCACCGACGGTGGCAACTACATCGCCGATTGCGCCTTCGGGCCGATGGAGAATCCCAAAGAGACCGCGCATCACCTCGATCACGTAGTCGGCGCAATCGAGCACGGCCTGTTCCTTGGATTCGCCCGCGAAGTGATCGTGGGCGGACGCAACGGGACGAAAGTCCTGAAAAGATCGGATAAATGAAGGAGGGATTTGGCGAGGACCAGAGCGCATTACCAACGGCTTACCCCCTGGTCCTGTCGCCGAATTTCGAACCGGCTAAGCGCCGGTTGTTAGTTCTTGGAGCAACCCTCGGGATAGACGGCATCCAGAGCGCCCCAGAGCGCCTTCAGGCTGCGCTCCGCAACACACAGCACACCCAAGCGATCTTCGCCGTTTTGGTTAGCGAGCCATTCGCGCCAGGCTGCACGGTGCCGCACGTCGGCTTCCTCGTGTACTCCAAAATAGGCTAGCGCACGTGGCTCGGTCACGTCGTAAAAGCGCTTCAGTCCCGAAATCTTCTGTGTTGCGATTTCAGGGACCTGCGCCTCGTAAACGTAAAAGGCCGCCACAGCCTGCGCCATCGTTCCCTGCGACGCCACCTCGTCGTATGAATCAAGCAAGGCCGCGATACCCGGAAGCGGATGCGCTTGGTCGAGCGACGCTTCGCTCACGCCGAGCGACTCCGCAAACTGGCGCCAGAGGACCGGATGCGGAGACGCCGGATCGAGTTCTTCGGCGAGATTATCTTCCACCAGCCCAGCGAGGGGTTCTTCCGCGCGATCCGCGAGCTGCTTCAGATTCTCCGGAAAGGCAAGGACGTGCTGGTAGTATTGCGCCGCATAAAGTTGAAGAGATTCGCGAGAAAGCGTGCCTTTCGTCCAGGCTTGGTAGAAAGGATGCTTGAGAAGATGATACTGCTCGATCAGAGCATCGAGCGATTCGAGCATAGTAGCTGTTTTTACGTGGTTCTTGGACATTGCAATTTTCTTATTTTCCCCTTTTTTGAGAGCGAAGGAATATTAAAACGGCGCGATGTTACCTGAACGGCAACGCAATGTCCAGCATGACATTCAGTAAAAATTACGAGGCTGGCAACGCGGGCTTCCCGGCCTCCGGCCGGGGTCATGGATTGGGCCGTCGCAAGAGCGCCCGCTCGAGCAGAACGTCGATTGCGCGTTCCAGGCGGCGACCCCGTGCCTCAGCGGATTTAGCGGAATCGAACCACTCGATGAAATGCCGGCGATGCCCCGGCGTGAGCGTCTCGAATGCCTTCCAGGCCTTGGGATGCGTCTTCAGGCCTGCGCGAAGATCGGGAGGAACCGGCACAGTTCTCGGGGAGAGATCGAGCCGAAGCTCGACGCCGACCACATCACCCACGTCCGCGCGCGCCGCCTTGCGCAGCGCGGTGTTGATCTGCATTCGATAGCGTCCGCCGCCCGCTGGAACCAAGGTAACCCGGGCACTTATGCCGTTTACAGCTGCAAGCACCGGAATGTACTTTGGCTTCGCAGTCTTCTCTTTCGGCTTTTCGTTCTTTCTTCCCGCGCCCCGACGACGCCTGCTCTGAAGCTGTTTCGCCAGCGCACGCGCCACCTCGTCCGGCACGTCCACGTGGCGCATCATCCAAATCCTGTAGATTGTCGCCAGGAATCGTTGCGGCGCCGGTTGAGCCGCTTTTTTCATCATGCCGGGTCCGCCAGTGACGATCTAGCCTCGGCCAGGTCGAGTTCGCGTTCGAGCGTGCGGGCCGCCTCGTCATTGATCTCATTCTGATTTCGCAAATGGAGAATGGTGGCGCGCTGGACGGCCATCAGATGACGGGACAGGTCGCTCCAGCGCTCGTAGTCTTCCGGCCTGTAGCCCAGGTTGTAGCGGAAGTCCCGCCACGACGTCACGTAGGCTGCGGAAAACAGCAAAGGCGGCAAGATCACCAGGAACACGATGTCAGGATCGAGCTCAAGGTGCGGGCTGCGGGGAAAGAGACTCAGCAGCAGGCCGCCTATCACCAGAATGATCGGATAAGGAGTTTCCAGGCGCTTCGCAACCGACGCAAACGCCACGACGAGAATCATCAGAAGAAGAACAACCAGTTCGACGCCGTGAATCCCCATCTCCTACACCCCCGTCTCGCGGATTCAAAGATACCGCAGGTTCCTACCGGGCCTGCCCTGTTCTCGTTCAGAATGATTCGTGACACTCGATAGAGTGTCGGCATGCAAATACGAAGGGGAAAGGTGCCCAAAGCGCGAGAGCTCTCGCACTTTGGGTGCGAGCTGAGCCGGGTCGGCCAGCTCCGATTGATCTGGAT